>NZ_JBIINP010000353.1:0-3150 GCF_044337415.1 Luteitalea sp. | reverse complement strand
CGACGTGAAGGCCACCATCGAGCGCGTGACCGACACGAAGGGTCTCGTGGTGACGCAGATTGGCGAGGCGTTCCCGAGCCCCGCCTCGCCGCTCCGCGACGACGTCACGGCGGCCGTGACCGCGGCGGTGCAGGCGCGCTACCCCGGCGTGCCGGTCATCCCGTACATGGCCGCGTACGCGACCGACGGCCGCGAGGTGCGCTCCGCAGGCATCCCGACGTTCGGCGTGATGGGCTTGTTCATGAAGGACAGCGACCAGTTCGCGCACGGGCTGAACGAGCGGGTGCCCGTCGAGCAGTTCTTCGGCGCCCTCGAACACTGGAAGACGATGCTGAGCCACCTTGCGGGACGCACACGCCCATGACCTCATCTCCTGCCCACGACATCTCCCGTCGCGCCTTCGGGATGACGGTGCTCGGCACTGGCCTCGCGAGCCTGGCGTGGACTCGCACGGCATCGGCACGACAGGCGGGTCCGCCGCGCGTGGACGGCGCCCGCATCAACGCGCGGATGGCCGAGCTGCGCCGCTACGGCGGCACGCCGGCGGGCGGCACGCATCGCCTCGGTTACAGCGACGAAGACAAGCAGGCGCGCGTCGTCGCCGCCGGATGGATGCGCGAGGCCGGACTCGAGCCGGTCACCGACGTGGCGGGCAACCTGATCGGCAGGCGTGCGGGCACCGACGCGTCGCTGAAGCCGCTGCTCTTCGGATCGCACGTCGACTCGGTCCCCGACGGCGGCAACTACGACGGCCCCGTCGGCCTGCTCGCGGCCATCGAGGTGGCGCACACGTTGCGCACGCGCGGCATCGCGCTGCGGCATCCCATCGAAGTCACGCTGTGGGCCAACGAGGAGGGCGGCCTGTCCGGCAGCCGCGCGGTGAGCGGCCAGTTCGAGGCTTCGGAGCTGTCGCGCGCCACGGCGAGCGGCAAGACCGTCGAGGAAGGCATCCGCTTCCTCGGCGGTGACCCGCGGCGCCTCGCGGAGGCGCGTCGCGCGCCGGGAAGCATCGCCGGCTACCTCGAACTGCACATCGAGCAGGGCGGGCGGCTCGAGGCCGAGCGCGTCGACATCGGCATCGTGGAGGGCATCGTCGGCATCCGCCGGTGGGACGTGACGATCACCGGGTTTGCCAACCATGCCGGGGCGACGCCGATGGACAGGCGACAGGATGCGATGCTCGCCGCAGCGCGGTTCATCGACATGGTGAACCGGGTGGTGCGGGCACGGCCGGGTCGGCAGGTCGGCACGGTGGGCCGGATCGAAGCCCGCCCCGGCGCGCCCAACGTCATCGCGGGCACGGTCACCTGCTCGCTGGAACTCCGGGATCTCGACGAGGGCGTCACCACCGCGCTGTTCCAGGACATCTCGCGCGAGGCGGTCCGGATTGGCGAAGCGACTGGCACGACCTTCGCGTACGCCGACATCCACCGAACGGTGCCGGCGCCGAGCGATCCGCAGATGCGCGCCCTCATCGAGACCTCGGCGAAGGCGCTCGGGCTCTCGACGAAGGTGATGCCGAGCGGGGCCGGGCACGACGCGCAGGCCATGGCGCGCCTCGGCCCGATGGGGATGATCTTCATCCCGAGCGTGGGCGGCATCAGCCACTCGCCGAAGGAGTTCTCGCACCCCGAGGACATCACCCGAGGCGCCGATGTGCTGCTCGGCGCGGTGCTCGCCGCCGACGCGGCGAGATGAACGCGTCAATGCGGCTGCGTTTGAGGTAGGGCGCGGTGTCCTCACCGCGCCGCTTCCCCTCGGCGAGGCGTCCCTACCGGCTCTTCATGAAGCGCTCGACTTCCTCGATGGTCCGCGGCACCGTCGAGGAGAGGCTCGTGAGGCCGGTCTCGGTGAGCAGGAACGAATCCTCGATGCGAATCCCAATCTGCGCGTACTTCTGCACCGCCGGCAGCACCGCCGCCTTGAAGGCGCGGTTCTCGGGCGTGTCGGGGAGCTGGTCGAGGGCCTGGGGCCGGATGTAGAGCCCGGGTTCGACGACGAAGGTCATGCCGGCCGCGAGCGGGCGCGCGTAGTCGCCCACGTCGTGCACGTCCATGCCGATCCAGTGGCAGATGCCGTGCGTGTACCACGTGCGGAACTGGTCGCCCGTCGCGTCGGTGATCAGCCCCAGCTTCAGCAGGCCCGCCTTGATGACGACCTCTGCGGCCTTCTCCACGTCGACGGTCCGGTTGCCGATGCGGGCCGCGCGCATGCCGGCCTCCTGCGCCTCGAGCACGAGCCGGTAGATGTCCTTCTGCGCCTCGGTGTACGTGCCGCTGATCGGATAGCTGCGCGTGATGTCGATCGTGTAGCCGTCGTAGCTGCCCGCCGCGTCCACGAGCAGGATCTCGCCGGCCTGCATCTGCCGGCTCGATGCGCCGTAGTGGAGGATCGTCGCGTTGGGCCCGCTGCCGACGATCGACGGGTACCCCGGGTTCATGGCGCCGTTGGCCAGGTAGACCTGCTCGATCGCCGCCTCGACCTCGTACTCGAAGCGGCCCGGCCGCGCGGCTTTCATGCCGGCCTTGTGCGCGTCGCTCGAGATCACGCCGCTCCTGGTCATGATGGTCTGCTCGAACGACGTCTTCACCTGTCGCAGTTCGGCGATGAGCGGGAACGTGTCGACGAAGGCGACGTTGAGGAAGCGGTCGCGCGCCTTCGCGGCGAACTCGTAGGGCGCGGTCAGCGGCGCCGAGGGCGCGGGACGCGGCCCGAACGGCAGCGCAAGCCGGGCACGATTGGCAGCCACGGCATCGAAGAACGTGTCGAACTCGGTCGACGCCTCGTTGCGCCTGAGGCCGTACACGCGCTTGTTGAACAGCGCCGTGATGAAGGGCTCGAACTCGCTGGCGAGGTAGACGGTCCTGATGCCGCTGTGTTCAGTGGCCTCCGCCTTCGTGAGCGTGTGGCCCTCGCGGTGCTCGCGCAGGGCGTTGGCCTCGCGGACGAACAGCACCTCGCGCATGGCCTTCGCGCCAGGCACCAGGACGAGGATGGTGTCGGGCTGGTCGATGCCGGTGAGGTACAGCAGGTGGCTGTCCTGCCGGTACTCGTAGTCGACGTCGAGGGAGTACACCCGCTCGGGCGCGCTCCAGACGATGGCGACGGCGTCGGGGCCGAGTCGTTCCATCAGGCGGGCCCGTCGCGCCG
>NZ_JBIINP010000216.1:0-6328 GCF_044337415.1 Luteitalea sp. | reverse complement strand
GCCGCACCACGCCAGTTCGGGGTCGGTGAACACGACCGCGGGGATGGCGGCCGGCTCGAACGCGACCTTGTGCCCGGCGATGTGCTCGACGGCAATCTTGGCGTCGTAGGTCGCCTTGTGCGCGAGCATCGGGTCGCCGGCCACGTCGCCGATCGCATAGATGTGGGGCACGGTCGTCCGCCGCTGCGGGTCGACGGTGATGAAGCCGCGCGCGGTCACTTCCACGCCCGTCGCCTCGATGCCCGGGATGTGCCCGTTGGGGCGGCGCCCGATCGACACCAGCACCTGGTCGAACACCTGCGTCTTCTCGGCCAGCTCGCCCTCGAAGGTGACGTGCACGCCGTCGGCCTTCTCCTCGATGTTGGCCACCTTGGTGCTCGTGAGCACCTGCTTGCAGACCTTGCGGATGCGCTTGGCCAGCACGTTCACGAGGTCGCGATCGGCGCCCGGGAGGATGCGGTCGAGCATCTCCACGACCGACACCTCGGTGCCGAGTGCCGCATACACGGTACCGAGTTCGAGTCCGATGTAGCCGCCGCCGATGACGAGCAGCCGCTTCGGGATCTGCTTCATCTCGAGCGCGCCGGTCGAGTCGAGCAGGCGCTCCGGGCTCAGGTTGAGGTTCGGGAGCGTCGTCGGGCGCGAACCGGTCGCGATGATCAGCTTCTCGAAGCGGACGTCCTGCTCCCCGCCGGCGGTGAGCGCCACCTTCAGGGTATGCGCGTCGACGAAGCTCGCGCGGCCCTGGATGTAGGTGATCTTCCGCTGGCGCGTCAGCTGCCCCAGCCCACCCGTCAGGCGGTCGACGACGCCCTGCTTGTAGCTGCGCAGGCGATCGATGTCGATGGAAGGGGCGCCGAAGTCGATGCCCCACGCCGAGGCGTGCTTGGTCTCCTCGAGCAGCTTGGCGACGTGCAGCAGCGCCTTGGACGGGATGCAGCCGCGGTACGTGCACACGCCGCCCGGATTGGCCTCCTCGTCGATGAGGACGACCGACATGCCGAGGTCGGCGGCGAGGAACGCGGCGGCGTGGCCGCCAGGGCCCGCGCCCAGGACGACGAGCGGAGTGGTGTCTGCCATAGGAATCCTTGCGGCTCAGGGCTCAGGGCTCAGGGCTCAGAAAGCATTCCGAGCCTCGAACCCTTGAACCTTGGGACTTCTTCTAGAACCCTGAGCCTTGAGCCTTGAGCCCGGTTTTGTGAGCCCTGAGCCTTGGGCCCTGAGCCTGTTAGAGCGCCAGCAAGAACGGCTGCTCGAGCGCTTCCGCGACGAAGCGGAGGAAGCGCATCGCGTCGGCGCCGTCGATGATCCGGTGGTCGTACGAGAGCGAGAGCGGCAACATCAGCCGCGGCTCGAAGCTCTCGCCGTTCCACACCGGCTCCATCGCCGAGCGCGACATGCCCATGATCGCCACCTCGGGGTGATTGACGATCGGCGTGAAGTGCGTGCCGCCGATGCCGCCGAGGTTGGTGATGGTGAAGCAGCCGCCCGACATCTCGTCCATCGACAGCTTGCCGGCGCGGGCCTTCTCCGCCAGCTGCGCGATCTCGGACGAGATCTGGGTGATCGACTTGGTGTCGACGTCGCGCAGGACCGGCACGAGCAGCCCGCGCTCGGTGTCCACGGCGATGCCGACGTTGACGTACGACTTGTAGACGACCTCTTCCTTGGCCAGGTCGACCGACGAGTTGAACTGCGGGAACTTGCGCATCGCCACCGCGATCACCTTGGTGATGATCGACGTGACGGTGAGCTTGCCACCGCCGGCCTCGACGCGCTTGCCGAACTGCTTGCGCAGCTGCTCGAGCGCCGTGATGTCCACCTTCTCGCACTGCGTGACGTGCGGGATGGTGTGCCAGCTGGCCACCATGTGCTCGGCCGTCTTGCGGCGGATACCGCGCATCGGCTTGCGCTCGATGGCGCCGAACTGGCTGAAGTCGGGCAGCGGCTCTGAGGCGAACCCGGCCGCGCGGCCCACCAGGCCGGCGGGGCCGGCGACCTGGCCCGTGATCACGTTCTTGGCGTGGGCGCGGACGTCATCCTCGCTGATGCGGCCACCCTTGCCCGTGCCGGGCACGTCGGCGATGTCGAGCCCGAGCTCGCGCGCGAGCCGGCGCACCGACGGCGCGGCAGGCACGTTCGGGCGCGGCGGCGCCACGCCGCCAGACGGCAGCGGCACCGCGGGACCACGCGTCGCCACCGACACGTGCCCCGGGACCGGCGCCATGGGCAGCCCGCGCTCGGCCCTGAGCTCGGGGACGGTCGGCTGCACCGCCGCCACCGTGGCTGGCGGCGCCGACGCGGTCTGGACGGCGCCGTCGAGCACGAGCACGACCTGCCCCACCGCAACCTTGTCGCCGTCCTTGACCGAGACTTCCTTCACCGTCCCCGCCGAGGGCGACGGCACTTCGACGGTCGCCTTGTCGGTCTCGAGCTCGAGGATGCCCTGGTCCTGCGACACCGCGTCGCCGACCTTGACGAGCACCTTGAGGACGTCGCCGCCCTTCACGTTCTCGCCGAGCGAGGGCACCGTCACCTCGATGCGCCCACCGCCGGTCGGCGCAGATGGCGCGGGCGCCGCAGCCGCCGGAGGCGGCGTCGGCGGGGGCTCGGCCGGAGCCTGTGCGGCGGCAGCGGCCGTGGCCACCGGCGCGGCAGCGGCACCCTCCCCGGTCACCGTGAACACCACCTGCCCCACGTTGATGCGATCGCCGTCCTTGACCCGGACCTCGGCCACCGTGCCGGCGATCGACGAGGGCACCTCGACCGTCGCCTTGTCGGTCTCGAGTTCGAGCACCGCCTGGTCGACCGCCACCACGTCGCCGGCCTTGACCAGCACCCGGAGCACATCCCCCGCCTTGACGTTGTCGCCGAGCGAGGGGAGCGTGAATTCGTTTGCCATGAGCGTTGCGATGCCTTGATTACGCGTGCGCGGGGTTGGCCTTCTCGGGGTTGATGCCGAGATCCTTGAAGGCGGCCTGCGCCACCTTGGCGTCGATCTGCTTCTCGCGCGCGAGGAGCGACAGCGTCGCGGCGACCACGTGCCGTGCATCGACCTCGAAGAAGTCGCGCAGGGCTTCGCGGCTCTCGCTGCGGCCGAACCCGTCGGTGCCGAGCAGCGCCGTCGGCTGCGACACGTGGTGGTCGATGCCGGCCGGCATCAGCTTGACGTAGTCGGAGGCTGCCACGACCACGCCCGGCGCGCCGGCCAACTGCTCGCTGATCCAGGACGTGCGCGGCTTCTCGCCCGGGTGCAGCATGTTCCAGCGGTCCACGGCCTGGCAGTCGCGCTGCAGTTCCGTGTAGCTGGTCACGCTCCACACGTCGGCGGCGACGCCGTACTTCTCGAGCATGGCCGCCGCGTCGATCACGCCGGGCAGGATCGCGCCGCTGCCGAGCAGCTGCGCGTGCGCCTTGGCCTTCTTCAGGCCCGACGCCTTGTACTTGTAGAGGCCCTTGAGGATCCCCGCCTCGACACCGGCGGGCATGGCCGGCATCTCGTAGTTGCCGTTCATCAGGGTGAGGTAGTAGAAGACGCTCTCGTTGTCGCGGTACATGCGACGGAGGCCGTCCTTGATGATCACGGCGATCTCGTAGGCGAACGCCGGATCGTAGGCGATGCAGTTGGGCACCGACGAGGCGATCAGGTGGCTGTGGCCGTCCTGGTGCTGCAGCCCTTCACCGTTCAGCGTCGTACGGCCGGCGGTGCCTCCGAGGAGGAAGCCGCGCGAGCGCATGTCGGCGGCGGCCCAGATCAGGTCGCCGACGCGCTGGAAGCCGAACATCGAGTAGTAGATGTAGAACGGGATCGCGTTGATGCCGTGGGTCGCGTAGGACGTGCCCGCGGCGATGAACGACGACATCGACCCGGCCTCGGTGATGCCCTCCTCGAGGATCTGCCCGTCCTTGGCTTCCTTGTAGTACAGCAGCTGATCGCTGTCGATCGGGTCGTACAGCTGGCCCGTCGACGAGTAGATGCCGACCTGGCGGAACAGCGCCTCCATGCCGAACGTGCGCGCCTCGTCGGGGACGATCGGCACCACCAGCTTGCCGAACTCCTTGTCGCGCAGCATCTTGGTCAGCATGCGCACGAACGCCATCGTCGTCGAGATGGCGCGGCCATCCGAGCCGTTGAGGAACTCGGCGAACGACTCGTCGAGACCCGCGAGCTCGAGCGCGGTCACTTCGGTGCGCCGCTGCGGGAGGTAGCCGCCGAGCGCGCTGCGCCGCTCCTGCAGGTAGGTCATCTCCGCGCTGTTCTCCGCCGGGCGGTAGAACGGCATCTTGACCACGTCCTCGTCGCTGAGCGGGATGTTGAAGCGCGTGCGGAAGCTCAGGACCTCTTCCTCGTTCAGCTTCTTCTGCTGGTGCGTCGGGTTCTTGCCCTCGCCCGACTCACCGAGGCCGTAGCCCTTGATCGTGCGCGCGAGCACCACGGTCGGGCGGCCGGACGACTCGGTGGCCTGCTTGTAGGCCGCGTACACCTTCTCCGGATCGTGGCCGCCGAGCCGCAGCTTCTTCAGCTGGTCGTCGGAGAGGTGCTTCACGAGCTCGAGCAGCGGCGGGTACTTGCCGAAGAACTTCGCGCGCATGTAGGCGCCATCGGACACCGACAGGCGCTGGTACTCGCCGTCGACGATCTCGGCCATGCGCTGCGCCAGCAGGCCGGTCTTGTCGCGCGCGAGCAGGTCGTCCCACTCGCTGCCCCAGATCACCTTGATGACGTTCCAGCCGGCCCCCCGGAACGCGCCCTCGAGCTCCTGGATGATGGAGCCGTTGCCGCGGACGGGGCCGTCGAGACGCTGCAGGTTGCAGTTGATGACGAAGATGAGGTTGTCGAGCTTCTCGCGCGACGCCAGCGTCAGCGCGCCGAGCGTCTCCGGCTCGTCGGTCTCGCCGTCGCCGAGGTACGCCCACACCTTGTTCTTCGTGGTCTTCTTCAGGCCGCGGTTCTCCAGGTAGCGCCAGAAGCGCGCCTGGTAGATCGCCATGATCGGCCCGAGGCCCATCGATACCGTCGGCACCTGCCAGAAGTTCGGCATGAGCCACGGGTGCGGGTACGACGACAGGCCGCCACCCTCGGCGAGTTCGCGGCGGAAGTTCTCGAGCTGCTGCTGGGTGAGCCGGCCTTCGAGGAAGGCACGGGCGTAGATGCCCGGCGAGGCGTGGCCCTGGAAGAACACCAGGTCGCCGCCGTCCGGGTGATCCGGGCCGTGGAAGAAGTGGTTGAAGCCCACCTCGTACAGCGTGGCCGACGAGGCGAACGTCGAGATGTGGCCGCCGATGCCGTCGGAGTTCTTGTTGGCGCGGACGACCATCGCCATCGCGTTCCAGCGCACGAGGCTCTTGATGCGGCGCTCGATCTCGCGGCTCCCCGGGAACGGCTGCTGGTGCTCCGGCGAGATGGTGTTGATGTATGGCGTCTGGGCCGAGAACGGGAGCGGCACGCCCTTGTGGCGCGCGTACGACTCGAGCGCATCGAGCAATTGCGCCACGCGCTCGCGGCCTTCGTGCTGGATGACCCAGTCGAGCGAGTCGATCCACTCCTGAGTCTCGATTGCGGTGGTGTCCTGAACGTCCTGGGGGCCGTTGGTCATGAGAATTCTGAGTCCTGTAGCCAGGCGGGCTGCGCGGCAGAGTCCGCATCCGGACTGCACCGGAGTATGAACAACGGTTTACATTATCATTCGCCGCATGATGGGTACCAGACGTGTTCCCCCCGCCGGCATCGGCCTGGCCGTCCTCGCCTGTGCGGCCGCCCTTGCGGTCATGCCGGCCCGCCCCGAAGCGCGGGCGACCGGCCAGGCGGCCCCACCCGTCCGCCAGAACCTTCAGGCCATGGCGAGCCGTTTCGCCCCGGCCGACATCGGCGCCGACCTCGCCGGGCTGCCCGAGTCGGAACGGACCGCCCTGCGGCACCTGATCGAGGCCGCCCGCGTCGTCGACGGGCTGTTCCTGCGCCAGGTCTACGCCGGCAACCCGGCGCTGCTCCTCCAGTTGCAGGGCGACCGGACACCTGAGGGCCAGGC
Organism: Luteitalea sp.; assembly: GCF_044337415.1. Classification (GTDB taxonomy): domain Bacteria; phylum Acidobacteriota; class Vicinamibacteria; order Vicinamibacterales; family Vicinamibacteraceae; genus Luteitalea. Next base: position 299 of record NZ_JBIINP010000216.1, on the reverse strand, counting down.
CAGGCTCCGGTACTTCCTCCTCAACAAGGGGCCCTGGTCGCGGCTCGACGCCGCCGCCCCGTTCGTGCCCGGCGTCGGTGAGAAGCCCCACGGCGCCAATTTCTACCCGTCCGGCGCCAGCAAGGCCGACATCGAGCAGTGGATCGCCGGCCTGTCGCCCGCCGAGAAGGCCCAGGCGCAGGGCTTCTTCACCACCATCCGTCGCGGCATGGACGGAAAGTTCATGGCGGTGCCCTACACCGTGGAGTACCAGGGCGAGCTCGCCCTGATGGCCGAGCACCTCCGCGCCGCCGCGAAGG
>NZ_JBIINP010000094.1:0-16298 GCF_044337415.1 Luteitalea sp. | reverse complement strand
CGATGGCGGCGGCACTGGTCGTGCCGCGCAGGTCCAGTTCCTGCAGGCTCTGCCCGAGTCCCAGGACGTGGCCGTGCGCGTCGTGCAGGCCGGGGATGACCGCGCGCCCGCCGGCGTCGATCACCGCGGTGGACGGGCCGCGCAGCGCCTGGACCTCGGCGCTCGTGCCGACGGCCACGACGCGGTCGCCGCGGACCGCGACGGCCTGGGCCTCGGGTCGCGCCGGGTCCACGGTGTAGACGCGCGCGTTGGTGACGATCAGGTCGGCTGGCGGCGGGGCCGGTGGCGCCTGCCGGGCAGCCACGGCGGCGCCGGCGATGGCCACGGCCAGGAGCAGCGGAAGAATCCGTGTCATGGAGGCGAGCCAGTATACTGGCGCCCCTCATGCGTGCGGTCGACATCATCCGCGCCAAGCGCGACGGCAGCGCCCTCACCCACGACCAGATCACCTGGATGGTCCGCGGCGCATCCGACGGGTCGGTGCCGCCCTACCAGCTCTCCGCCTGGCTGATGGCCGTCTGGCTCCGCGGCATGTCGCCCGAGGAGACCGCCTGGCTCACCGACGCGATGGTGCGGTCGGGCGTACGCGTGGACCTCTCGGGCGTGCCTGGCGTGAAGGTCGACAAGCACAGCACCGGGGGCGTCGGCGACAAGACGTCGCTCATCATCGCGCCGGTCGTGGCGGCGCTCGGGGTGCCCGTGCCGATGATGTCGGGGCGCGGGCTCGGCCATACGGGCGGCACGCTCGACAAGCTGGAGAGCATCCGCGGGTTCCGCACCCGCCTCACCCTCGACGAGTACCGCCAGCAGGTGGCCGACCTCGGCTGCGCGCTGATCGGGCAGACCGACGAGGTTGCGCCGGCCGACCGCACGCTCTACGCGCTGCGCGACGTGACGGCGACCGTCGAGAGCCTGCCCCTCATCTGCGCGTCGATCCTGAGCAAGAAGATCGCCGAGGGCATCGACGCCCTGGTCCTCGACGTGAAGACGGGCAGCGGCGCGTTCATGGTCCGGGAGGATGATGCGCGCGCCCTCGCCGACGCACTGGTCGGCCTGGCCGAGCGCTCGGGCCTGCGCGTCGCCGCGCTCCTCACGCAGATGGACGTACCCCTCGGGCGCATGGTGGGCAACGCCCTCGAGGTGCGCGAGTGCGTCGAGGTGCTGCGCGGCGGGGGGCCCGCAGACCTCGTGGACCTGTCGGTCGAACTCGCCGCCCTCATGCTGTGGCTCGGCAAGGGGCGGGTCTCGATGGCGGAGTCGCGTGACGCGGTGCGGGGCGCGCTCGCTGACGGCACCGGCCTCGCGATGTTCCGTCGGATCGTCGAGCGGCAGGGCGGCGATGTCGGCATGATCGACGACCCCGCGACGCTGCCGCAGGCCCCCGTCCGCGCCGATGTCCTGGCCCCATGCGCCGGGTACGTGGCTCGCTACGACGCGGGCATGGTCGGGCGCGCCGCAGTGCAACTCGGCGCCGGTCGCGCGAAGGCGGAGGACACCGTCGATCCGGGCGTCGGTGTCGAACTCCTCGCCACCCCCGGCGACCGCGTCGACGCGGGGATGCCGATCATCCGCATCCACGCCAACAGTGCCGCCGATGCCGACCTCGCCCGCGAGGCCGTCGGTGCGGCGATCTCGATGTCCGACATGCCGCCTCCGCCGCGGCCACTCATCCTCGACCGCCTCGGCCTGGCGCGGGAGTAGAGCGGCCACAGGCCACAGGCGGCAGGCTGCCTGTTCAGGTAGCCTGTAGACCGCAGCCTGTAGCCCTGCCCCCTGAGCCTCCCCATGTCCGATCTGATCTCCGTCCTCGACAACGCCGTCTCCGTCCTCCGCCAGCGCGCCGGTGCCGCGCCCGACGTGGCCGTGGTGCTCGGCTCCGGCCTTGGTGACTTCGCCGAGACGCTCACCGACGCGACCGTCCTGCCCTATGCGTCGATCCCCGAATGGCCGTCGTCGTCGGTCATCGGTCACGCCGGCAAGCTCGTGGTCGGCAGGCACGCGTCGGGGGCGCGTGTCGCCGCGCTCTCCGGGCGGGCCCACCTGTACGAGGGACACCACGTCTCGCGCGCGGTGTTCGGCGTGCGGGCGATGGTGCGCTGGGGGGTGCCGCGTGTCCTGCTCACCAACGCGGCTGGCGGGATCAACACGGCGTTCACAGAGGGCGCGCTGATGCTGATCGAGGACCACATCAACCTGCTCGGCTCCAACCCGCTCGTCGGCCCCAACGTGGACGCGCTGGGTGTGCGGTTCCCGGACATGACCTACGTGTACGACCGCGAACTCCGCGTCATGGCGCTCGACGCGGCCGCCGCCGTGGGCGTGCCGCTGCAGCAGGGCGTGTACCTCGCGACGATGGGACCGAGCTACGAGACACCGGCCGAGATCCGGGCGTTCCGTTCGCTCGGCGCCGATGCCGTGGGCATGTCGACGGTGCCCGAGGCCATCGCGGCGCGGCACATGGGCGCGCGTGTGGCCGGCATCTCGTGCATCACCAACCCCGCCGCCGGGGTCGTCGACCAGCCCTTGCAGCACGACGAGGTGATGGACACCGCGGCGCGCGTGCGCGGGCAGTTCATCGCGTTGCTCGACGCCTTCATCACCCGCATGGTGGCGGCGCGCTAGCCAGCCATGGCCGCGCCCCACTTCGACGACGATGCCCTGGTGGCGGCAGCACGTGCGGTGCGTGCCCACGCCTGGGCGCCCTTCTCGCACTTCGCCGTCGGCGCCGCCCTCAGGCATCGCGACGGTCGCCTCGTGACCGGTTGCAACGTCGAGAACGCCACCTACGGCCTCACCGTCTGCGCCGAGCGCGTGGCCGTGTTCAAGGCGATCTCCGAGGGCATGCGTCCGGGGGAGTTCACGGCGGTCGTCGTCGTCGCCGACACCGAGGAACCCACGCCGCCGTGTGGGGCCTGCCGGCAGATCCTGTGGGAGTTCTGCGGCGATATCCCGGTGGTGATGGCCACGCCCACCGAGGTCAAGGCCGTGCTGGGCCTCGGCGATCTGCTGCCCAGGCCGTTCGACGGCCGATTCCTCAGCACAGACAAGGAAAGAAGAGCGGAAGGGTAGAAGAGCAGAAGGCACGCCGTCTTCGCCCTTCCCGCTCTGCCTTCTTTCCTTCTGCTCTTCTACTCTTCTGCTCTTTCCGGCGGTTATCATCCCTGCATGCTCCCGACGATTGCCTGGCAGGACGATGCGGTGGTCATGGTGGACCAGCGCAAGCTGCCCACCCGCGAGACCTACATCACCTGCAAGACCCCCACTGAGGTCGCCAGGGCCATCAAGACGATGGTCATCCGTGGCGCGCCGGCGATCGGCGTGTCGGCGGCCTATGGGCTGGCCCTGAGCGTGCGTCGGAGCAAGGCGGCGGGCACCAAGCAGCTGACGACGGAGTTCCTCAAGGACTGCGACCTGCTGGCCGGGACGCGCCCCACGGCGGTGAACCTCTTCTGGGCCATCGATCGCATGAAGCGCGTGTTCTCCGAGCGCGTGCTGGCGGGGGAGAGCGTCGAGGACCTCCGGCAACACATGCTGGCCGAGGCGCACGCGATCCACGACGAGGACCTCGAGAGCTGCCGCGCGATCGGTCGACACGGCGGGGCGCTGGTGCCGGCCGACGCCGGCATCCTCACCCACTGCAACGCCGGCGCGCTTGCCACGGCCGGGTACGGCACCGCGCTCGGTGTCATCCGCGGCGCCATCGAGCAGGGACGCACGGTCCGCGTATACGCCGACGAGACTCGTCCGGTGCTCCAGGGCGCCAGGCTCACGGCCTGGGAACTGGTGCGCGACGGGATCGACACCACCGTCATCTCCGACAACATGGCGGGCGTGCTGATGCGCGACGGGCGCATCCAGTTCGTGGTGGTCGGCGCCGACCGCATCGCGGCCAACGGCGACGCGGCCAACAAGATCGGCACCTACAGCGTCGCCGTGCTCGCGCGTGAGCACGGCATCCCGTTCTACGTCGCCGCGCCGCTGTCGACCATCGACTTGAAGACGCCGACCGGCGCCGCGATTCCCATCGAGGAGCGGCACCGCAAGGAAGTGACGCATGTCGGCACCACGCAGATCGCGCCGGAGGGCGCGAAGGTGTTCAATCCGTCGTTCGACGTGACGCCGCACCGCTTCATCGCCGGCATCATCACCGAGAAGGGCGTGGCGCGGTCGCCCTACACCGAGTCGCTGGCGGCCCTGTTCGGTGCGCCTGTGGCGGTTGCGACGCGCTGATGCGCGTGCTCGGCATCGAGAGCAGCTGCGACGAGACGGCCGCGGCCGTCGTCGAGTCGACCGGGCCGGCCGCCTGGCAGCTGCGCTCGAGCGTCGTCGCCTCGCAGGTGGCGATCCATCGGGAGTGGGGTGGCGTCGTGCCAGAACTCGCGGCACGGCAGCACCTGCGCGACATCGTCGGGGTAGTCGAGCAGGCCCTCGGTGACGCCCATGCGGCGTGGGCCGACATCGACGCCATCGCCGTGACGCAGGGCCCCGGGCTGGTGGGGTCGTTGCTCGTCGGCGTGAGCTTCGCCAAGGCGGTCGGGGCCGCGCGCGGCATTCCGGTCGTGCCCGTGCACCACCTGGCCGGGCACATCGAGTCGCTGGTGCTCCACAACGGCGAGATCCCGTACCCGGCCATCGTGCTCGTGGTGTCGGGCGGGCACACGAGCCTCTACCACCTGCCGTCACCCGGCGTGTATCAGCTGGTCGGGCGCACGCGCGACGATGCCGCCGGGGAAGCGTACGACAAGGTCGCCAAGCTCGTGGGACTCGGCTATCCGGGCGGGCCGATCGTCGATCGTCGCGCGCGGCAGGGCAACCCGCACGCCATCGCGTTCCCGATCCCGAAGCTGACGCACGACGCGCGGGAGCCGGGGCCGGCGACTCACCTGCCGGCCGGGTTCGAGTCGGTGCTCAAGCGCCGGACCGACTTCAGCTTCAGCGGTCTCAAGACGGCGGTGCGGCGACACGTCGAGCTCGCAACCGGCGGCGGGACACGCGACCTGACCGAGGCCGAGGTCGACGACATCTGCGCGAGCTTCCAGCGCGTGGTCGTGCAGACGCTGCTGGATCGCGCCTTTCGCGCCGCCGAGTGGTTCGACGCCCGCGCGCTCGGCATCGCCGGTGGCGTCGCGGCCAACGCTGGCCTGCGCGCCGAGGCCGAGCGGCGCGGCGCGGCCGTCGGCCTGCCCGTGTTCGTCCCCAGCGTCTCGCTCGCCACCGACAACGCCGCGATGATCGCCGCAGCGGGCCTGCGCACGTGGGAATCCGGCGTGCGCGGCGCCGTGCTCGACTTCAACGCCGACCCCGGGCTCAGCCTCTAGGGCAAGGGACGAGGGACGAGTACGCAAGTCACAAGGGAGACAAGGGACGAGAGGCAAGTCACGTCAAGGGAGAGGGGAACAGAACAGCCGTGCGCCTTGACAGGGCGCGCAACCGCCTCGCCTCGCGCCTCGTCCCTTGCCGCCCTTGTCCCGTGTCCCTTCCGTGCCTGGTCCCTTGTACCTCGTATCCCTTGTGACTCGAGTACTCGTCCCTTGTCCCTTGTTCTCTATTTCACGTAGAAGTCGTACCGAATCTGCCAGGTCGTCTGCTGTCCCGGGTCGACGCTCGCGTCGATGTAGGGCTCGGGGCAGGCCGTGCGTGAGGCCGACCAGAACACCAGCTTCCTGATCGGGCGATCGGCACGGATGCGCACGCCGGCGCCGGTCTCGGCGTGTTCGAGGCGGAAGTCGTAGTCGGCAGCCGTGGGGCCGAAGCCTTCGAGTTCCGTGAACACGTGCTCGCCGCGTCCCAGTTCTTTTCTGAAACGCAGTTCGCGGCCCACGATTTCGCCGAACGGCTCCACGGGTCGCAGCGGCTTCGGGTCGAAGGGAAAGCGGATGATGACCGGTGGGGCGGTGGGACGCCTGTCGAGCGTGAAGAAGTTGTGGTCGTACACCAGCGTCTCGATCCGCTTGCGCCCGGTGTTGCGCAGCACGTGGTCGATGACGAGCGCGTCGCCCTCGAGGCGCAGGGTCTTCCAGTACTCGTAGGCGTACCCGCCGGCCTCGCCCAGCACGTGCGTGAAGGAGATCCGGTCGCTGCCCCGATCCACGGTCCACGTGCCGCCGTCCACGATGTCGTAGGTGCCGAATCGGCGGTAGGCGGGTTCCTCCGGCTTGCGCACATGGCCGACGCCGATGCGCACGAACGTGCCGCCGACCGACGCGTCGGCATAGCCCACCGACGACTCGCCGGCCTGGAACTCCTCGACCGGTCCGGGAATGCCGTCATGGCCCTTCGGGTCGTGGGTGTCGAACCACGGCCCGAAGTACTCGTGCTCGCCCAGGCGCAGGCTCGCGACCGCGCCCGACCAGTCGAAGCGCGTCCCGCGGTAGTACCCCTGGGTCGCGTCGGGCAGCAGCACCACCGCCCGCAGTCGTCCGTTGGCGATGGTGGCCTGCGGAAACGACGCCGGGACGTCCTGCATGAACAGCATCAGCATCATCGTGACCCAGACCATGGCGCGGCGATCACTCCTGGACGGCGAACGACAGGATGGTGGCACCGGCCGCGATGGCGACGTACTGGCGGCCGTCGAAGCGGTAGGTCATGGGCGATGCCTTCCAGCCCTGGTTGGTGGGGAAGCTCCACAGGCGCCGTCCGGTGGCGGCCTCGACCGCCGAGAACGCACCGCCTTCCTCGGCGACGAACACCAGGCCCGTCGCGGTGGCCAGGGTGCCGCCCCAGGTCTCGCCGGGGCCGGGCTGCGGCATCTCCCAGCGGATGGCCCCGGTGCGCACGTCGATGGCCCGGAGCAGGCGCTGCGGCACGGGGTCGGGCGCGGTCCGCTGCGTGCCGCCCAGGTAGGTCTCGCCGGGCTTCCATGGGCCCTGCGGCCGCGTGGTGTACACGCTGCACTTCTCGAACACCTGGACGAAGTAGAGGCTGGTGGCCGGGTCGAACGACGGCGAGAACCAGTTGGTGGCGCCGTCCTGCGACGGGCACACGCGCGTGCCGGCGGGTGAGGGCTCCTGGCCGTCGACGCGCTGCGGCCGGCCGTCGGCGGCGATGCCCGTGGCCCACGTGAGGTGCTTCACGAAGGGGGTCGACAGCAGGCGCTCACCCGTCACGCGATCGAACACGTAGAAGAATCCGTTGCGATCGGCGTGGATCAGCACCTTGCGCGGAGCGCCGTGCCAGTCCAGGTCGGCGATCACCGAGGTCTGCGTCGCGTCCCAGTCCCACAGGTCGTGCGGCGTGAACTGGTAGTGCCAGCGCAGGCGGCCCGTGCGGCGGTCGAGCGCCAGGATGCACGAGGCATACAGGTTGTCGCCCTTGCGATCGGAGCCGTCGTATTCCTTCGACGGGTTGCCCGTCGGCCAGTAGACGAGGTCGAGTTCGGGGTCGTAGCTGCCCGTGAACCACGTGGGCGCGCCGCCGTGCAGGATGTCCTTGCCCTGCCACGTCTCCGAGCCGGGCTCGCCCGGCCGCGGCACGGTGTGGAAGCGCCAGGCTTCCTTGCCCGTGGCCTGGTCGACGGCGACCACGAAGCCGTTCGCGCCATGCTCGCCGCCCGAGACGCCGGTGATCACGTGGTCGCCGGCCACGAGCGGCGCCGACGTCGCCGAGTAGTTCTGCCGGAAGTCGGCGAGCGTGGTGTCCCAGAGCACGGCGCCGGTGAAGCGGTCGAGGGCGATCACGTGCGCGGCGTCGGTCATCAGGAACACGCGGCGGCCGGCAACGGCCACGCCGCGGTTGGCCCAGCCGCCCGAGACGCCCGTGGTGCGCGGTCGCTTGAAGCGCCAGAGTCGACGGCCCGTGCCCGCGTCGAGGGCCACGCACTCGTTGGGCGCCGTCACGTACATGATGCCGCCCACCACGACCGGCGTGACCTGCAGCGATCCGGCGTCGCCCAGGGTGGTCATCCACTGCGGCGCCAGGCGTGCCACGTTGGCCGGCGTGATGCCGTCGAGCGTCGTGAAGCGGTTGCCGCCGGGGCCGCCGTTGTACCCCGGCCAATCCTCGTCCGAGGTCACCTCGCGGACGCGACCGCCGTGCTTGCGCAGCAACCGGATGGCGCCGTCGGCCGTGCGCAGTTGCAGGTCGTGGAGGCCCTCGCCCAGCAACTCACCTTCGAGGCGGTCGCCTGCGGTGGTCTCCACGGCGCGGCGGGGCAGTGGTGGCTCTGTGCGCTGGATGGCACGCAGGTGCCGCAGCAGCGCCGCCATGTCGGCCTGGGGCACGGCCTGTGCCGGCATGCCGCGCGACGCGCGCCCGAGCCGCACCAGCGTCGAGACGTCGGCGTCCGTCAGGGCCGGCAGCCGCGTCGTGATGGCCGGACCCATCTCGCCGCCGTTGCCGTCGCCGCCATGGCAGTTCGCGCAACGCGTCTCGAACACGCGCTTGCCGCGCGGCGACTGCGCGTCGGCCGGCACCACCCCCACCGCGAGCGCCAGCGCGCCCGTCACCAGCATCAACCTCGACCGCATGCACCGCGATCCTACGACACGCCGCGGTTCGCCCTTCCGCCTTCGCCCTTCCGCCTTGCGTCTTGTGCCTTCTGCCTTCCGCCTTGTGCCTTCCGCCTTGTGCCTTCGACCTTTCGACCTTTCGGCATTGCGGCATCGCAGCATCGCAGCATCGCAGCATTTCACGGCATCCGCGTCTCTGCCTCGCTCAACAGCGCCTCGAGCGCCGCCGCATCCACTGGCTTGATGAGGTGGTGGTCGAAGCCGGCGTCTTCGGTGCGCCGGCGGTCCTCGTCCTGGCCCCAGCCGGTGAGCGCCACCAGCACCACCGAGCCCGCCCACGGGGCCTGGCGCAGTCGCCGGGCGGCCTCGCAGCCGTCCATGCGCGGCATCCCGAGGTCCATCAGCACGAGGTCGGGCCGGAACACCTCGGCCTGCTCCAGGGCTTCCGCGCCGTCGTGCGCGGTGCAGACCGTGTGCCCCATCAGGCCCAGCAGCAGCGCAAGGCTGTCGGCCGAGTCCACGTTGTCGTCCACCACGAGCACACGCATCACGTGGCCTCCTCCCGCGCCGCCGGCAGCATACGGTCGGACCCAGCGGCCTGTCTCGACATTTCTGTCAGGGCAGCGGTCGCCCCTTCGCCCCTTCGCCCTTTACCCTTCGCCCTTCACCCAAGCTCCTGAGCCCTGAGCCCTGAGCCCTGAGCCCTGAGCCCCAAGCCCCAAGCCCCAAGCCCCAAGCCCCAAGCCTGTGATCTACTCTGTCCCGTGTCGCAGCGTCTCTATCCCTCGCGCCCCATCGTCGGCGTCGGCGGCGTCATCGTCGACGGCGAGCGCCTGGTCCTGATCAAGCGGAAGTACGAGCCCCTCGCCAACCGGTGGAGCATTCCGGGCGGCACGCTGGAAGTGGGGGAGTCCCTCGAGGATGGGGTCGCGCGGGAACTGTTCGAGGAGACCGGCCTGGTGGTGCGTGTCGGGCCGGTCATCGAGGTGTTCGACCGGATCCTCCGAGACGAGGATGGCCGCGTGAAGTACCACTTCGTGCTCGTCGACTATCTGTGCCTGCCGGTGGGTGGCACGCTGCAGGCGGGCGACGATGTGTCGGAGGCCGAATGGGCGAGGTTCGACGGCCTCGCGCCGTATGCGCTCACCGACAAGGCCTCGTCGGTCATCGCCCGGGCGCGCCAGTTGCCACTGGACTGGTGAGGGGCACGGCCCCGCCTCCTGCGGGCCCCGTACCCGGTACCCCGTACCCGGTACCCGGCACCCGGTCCTGATATATTCCCCAACCCATGCAGACCAATTCGCCCGCCGAGACGCGGGATGCCGGACTCGACAGCGAGTTCACGCGCGGGCTCGGCCTGTACGACGCCACCATGGTCGTCGTCGGCTCCATGATCGGGTCGGGCATCTTCATCGTGTCGGCCGACATGGCCCGCCTGATCGGCAGCCCGGGCTGGCTGCTCGCGGCCTGGGTACTGACGGGAGTGCTCACGGTCGGTGCCGCGCTCGCCTACGGGGAACTCGCAGCCATGATGCCGCGGGCCGGGGGCCAGTACATCTTCCTCCGCGAGGCGTTCTCGCCGCTCTGGGGCTTCCTCTACGGCTGGACGCTGTTCACCGTCATCCAGACCGGCACCATCGCGGCGGTGGCCGTCGCGTTCGCGCGGTTCACCGGGGTGCTGTTCCCCTCGATTGCCGAGGACCACTACCTGATCGCGCCGATCCACATCACCTCGGGGTACGCGTTGTCGCTCTCCACGGCGCAACTGCTGGGCGTGATCCTGATTGCGCTGCTCACGTGGACCAACACGCGCGGCCTCGAGTACGGCAAGATCGTGCAGAACGTCTTCACGACGGCCAAGACGGGCGCGTTGGTGGCGCTCATCGCCGCGGGCCTGCTGCTCGGCTGGAACGGCGAGGCGGTGGCGGCCAACTTCGGGAACTTCTGGGAGCCGCGCGGCGTGGTGGAACTCGCCCCGGGCCTGACGGCCATCAGCGCGTTCGGCCTGTTCGTCGCCATCGGCATCTCGCAGACCGGGTCGCTGTTCTCCTCCGATGCGTGGAACAACATCTGCTTCACCGCGGGTGAGGTGAAGGACCCCCGCCGGACACTGCCGCTGTCGATGGTGCTCGGCACGGCCATCGTCACCGGACTCTATCTGCTGTCCAACATCGCGTACCTCGTGGCGTTGCCGCTGGAGTCGATTCAGTCGGCGCCTTCCGATCGCGTCGCGACGCTGCTGCTCAACACCGTGTTCCCCGGCGTGGGTGCCGCGGCGATGGCCGTCGCCATCATGGTCTCGACCTTCGGGTGCGTGAACGGGCTCGTGCTGGCGGGGGCCCGCGCCTACTACGCGATGGCGAAGGACGGGCTGTTCTTCCGGCAGGCCGGTGAGCTCAACGCGGCGCGGGTCCCGGCCTTCGGCCTCGTGCTGCAGGGCCTGTGGGCCGTGCTCCTGGTGCTGCCGCGCACCTTCGACGCCACCACGGGCCGCTACGGCAACCTGTACTCGAACCTGCTCGATTACGTGATCTCTGCGGCGCTGATCTTCTACGCGCTGACGGTGGCGGGCCTGTTCCGCCTGCGCGTGACGCGCCCCGACGCGCACCGGCCCTATCGCGCGTTCGGCTATCCCGTCGTGCCGGCGCTCTACATCGCCGGGGCGCTGGCCATCCTGTTCGTGCTCTTCGCCTACCGGCCGGCGACGACCTGGCCGGGGCTGGCGATCGTGGTGGCGGGCGTGCCCGTGTACCTGATGGCGCGGGGGAGCCGGGCATGACGTGGGCGCCTGATCGCGCGGCGGCCCTCGCGCTGCTGCACGAGTACACGGCGGGCGAGAGCCTGCGCCGGCACGCGTACGCGGTCGAGGCCGCGGTACGGGGCTACGCGCGTCGCCTCGGCGAGGACGAGGCCCTCTGGAGCGTGACCGCGCTGCTGCACGACTTCGACTACGAGCGCTGGCCGTCGCAGGAGGACCACCCCTACAAGGGCGTGGAGATCCTGACGCAGCACGGCTATCCCGAGGTGGTGACGCGCGCGATCCTGTCGCACGCCGACTACAGCGGCGTGAGCCGCGACAGCCTGCTCGAGAAGGTGCTGTACGCCTGCGACGAGATGTCGGGCTTCGTCACGGCCGCGGCGCTCGTGCGCCCCTCGAAGAGCGTGATGGACCTCGAGGCCGCGTCGGTGAAGAAGCGGATGAAGGACAAGGCGTTCGCCCGCGCCGTGCCCCGGGAGGATCTGGTCGCTGGCGCCGAGGCGCTGGGCCTGCCGCTCGAGACGCACATCGCCAACGTCATCGAGTCGCTCCGCGAGGTGGCCGATGAACTGGGGCTGAAGGGGGCCTAGGGCTCAAGGCTCAAGGCCCAGGGCTCAAAGAGCATTGTTCATGGCGCACAGCAGATGCCCTGGTTGCCCGAGCGCCCCATGGCTCGAGGTGTCCGCCAACGCCGTGTCGTCCCGCGTCAAGGTTTCTGAGCCCTGAGCCCTGAGCCGTCCCTGAACTCCCGCTCGTCCCCATCCGTATGTAGGCTGCAGACCATTCGACGGCCGAACCCATGCCCATGCACGCCACTCGTCCCTTCTTGCTCCGGCACCCGGCATCCGGGACCCGGTACCCGGCCTGACCGTGTCCGCCCCGACTGATTCCGGCGTGGTGTCACTCGACAACGTCACGGTCGAGTACGGCAAGAACCAGGCGCTTGCCTCGGTGGCGGCCCAGTTCCCGCCCGGCGCCGTCGGCCTGCTGGGCCCGAACGGGGCCGGCAAGAGCACGATGATCAAGGCGCTGCTCGGCTTCGTGGTGCCGACGCAGGGCCGGATGACGGTGCTCGGGCTGGACGTCAGGCACAAGGCGCAGGAAATCCGGGCGCGGGTCGGCTACATGCCCGAGAACGACGCCCACATCCCGGACATGAACGCCGTGACGTTTGTCGCCTACTGCGGCCAGCTGTCCGGGTTGCCGCCGGTCGACGCCATGCAGCGGGCGCACGAGGTCCTGTACTACGTGGGGCTCGGCGAGGCGCGCTACCGCAACATCGAGACCTACTCGACGGGCATGAAGCAGCGCATCAAGCTCGCGCAGGCGCTCGTGCACGACCCGGACCTGCTGTTCCTGGACGAGCCGACCAACGGCATGGACCCGAAGGGCCGCGACGAGATGCTCGCGCTGATCCACGACCTCGGGCACAACAAGCAGGTCAACCTCATCCTGTCGTCGCACCTGCTGCCCGACGTCGAGCACACCTGCGACCACGTGATCGTGATGGACAAGGGCCGGGTGGCGACGCAGGGGCCGATCGCGACGCTGAAGGGCACCGGCGGCAGCGTGTTCGAGTTGCGCATCAAGGGCGACCTGCCGCGCTTCATCGACGTGCTGCGCGGGCAGGGCCTCGAGGCGCATGGCACCGACGAGGACGTGATGCGCGTGCTCGTGCCGGCCGGCCGGTCGGCCCGCGACGTGTTCGCGCTGGCGTCGGCGCAGGGCATGCAGGTGCGTCACCTGCGCCCGAGCGTGCCCACGCTGGAGGACGTCTTCATCGACGCCATCGAAGGAGGCGGCCGTGCCCATCCATGACCAGTCGTACCGGCGCTACACCGGGGATCGCCGCCCCGTGCGCAGCGCCTGGACCGTGATCGCCGGGGCGGGGCTGATGACCTTCCTCCGCCGGCGCGCGATCCTCGGCCTGCTGCTCGCCGCGTGGATTCCGTTCATCGTCCGCGCCAGCCAGCTGTTCCTCGCCTCGAACTTCTCGCAGGCGGCGACGTTCCTGGCGCCGACGCCGCAGACGTTCCGTGACTTCCTCGGGCAGCAGCAGATCTTCGTGTTCCTGATCACGGTGTCGATCGGGGCCGGGCTCATCGCCAACGACCGTCGCGCCAACGCCCTGCAGTTGTACCTGTCCAAGCCCGTGACGCGCGCCGAGTACATCCTCGGCAAGATGACCGTACTCGCGGCGTTCCTGCTGGCCATCACCTGGCTGCCGGCGATGCTGCTGCTCGTGCTGCAGATTGCCTTCTCGGGCAGCTTCACGTTCCTCAGGGCCAACTCGTCGCTGGTGGCGTCGATCACGCTGTACTGCCTGCTGATGACGCTGGTGATCACCTTCGGGATGACGGCGCTGTCGTCGCTGTCGCGGAGCAGCCGCTTCGTGGGCATCCTCTTTGCCGGCGTGCTGATCTTCTCGGACGCGATGTTCAACGCCCTCCGCTTCATCACCGGCAGCACGGCCATCTCGTGGGTGTCCATCCAGGCCAGCCTCGACCAGGTGGGCGACGTGATCTTCCGACAGGCGCCGCGCCACCAGACCCCCGTGGCGGTGTCGTTCATCGTGCTGCTCGCGGTCGTGGCCATCTCCGCGTCGGTGCTCGAGCGCCGCGTGCGCGGCGTGGAGGTGGTGGCATGAGTGCGGCCGTCATCACCGCCGAGCACGTGTCGAAGTGGTATGGGCAGGTCATCGGGCTCAACGACGTCAACGTCTCGATTCCCCCGGGCATCACCGGCCTCCTCGGCCCCAACGGCGCGGGCAAGTCGACGTTCATGAAGCTGATCACCGGCCAGCTGATGCCGAGCAAGGGCGCGCTGACGGTGCTGGGCGCGCCGATCTGGGGCAACCCAGCCGCGTACACGCGCATCGGGTTCTGCCCGGAGCAGGACAGCTTCTACGAGCGGATGACCGGGCTCGAGTGGGTGTCGGCGCTGGTGCGCCTCAACGGCTACACGAGCGCCGAGGCGAAGGACGCGGCGTTGCGCGCGCTCGAGGCCGTGGACCTGGTGCCGGCCGCCGACAAGAAGATCGGCGCCTACAGCAAGGGCATGCGCCAGCGGGTCAAGCTCGCGCAGGCACTGGTGCACGATCCCGACCTGCTGATCCTCGACGAGCCGCTCACGGGCATGGACCCGCTGATGCGCCGCCGCACGATCCGCATCATCCGCGACTGGGCCCGCGACGGCCGCAGCGTGCTGGTGTCGAGCCACATCCTCCACGAGGTGGAGGCGATGACGAGCAACGTGCTCCTCATCAACAACGGGCGCATCCTCGCCGAGGGCGACGTCCACGACATCCGCGCGCTGATCGATCACCACCCGCACACGGTGCACATCCGCGCCGAGCGCCCCCGCGAACTGGCGCGCGAGTGCCTGTCGTACGCCTACGTGCGCAGCCTGCGCTTCGAGGCCGACGCGCTGGTGGTGGAGACCGACGCCCCCGACACGTTCTACACGCAGCTCACGCTGCTGGCCTCCGAGGAGACGTTCGGCCGGATCGACGAGGTCACGTCGCCGGACGACAACCTCGCGGCGGTGTTCGGGTATCTGGTCAAGTGACGGGTAGCGGGTAGCGGGTATCGGGTAGCGGTAGCGGAGGGCACCGGCGCCTGGTCATTGGCCGCTCCCGCGCTGCAGGGATGCGATGAGCCGATGCAGCATCGATTGCACGCGGCTGTTGGTCAAGAGCAGGGCTTCGATCGTCGGGGCTGGCAGGTACGACATGCGCTCGCAGAGCAGCAGAAGCGTGGAGAGCTCGTTCGTGGAGCCTCGGGACATATGCAAGAACCGCACGTAATCAGCACGGGACCCGCGACCGTACCCTTCCGCGATGTTGCTCGGAACAGAGACGGCCGCTCTGCGCAGTTGGGCGGCGACGCCGAAGCGCTCTTCTGGTGGGAGCGACGGGGCTGCCTTGAGGACCAGTACTGCCAGGTCCATGGCGAGGCGCCATGCGTCGAGTTCGCGAAAGTCGGTCAGGGGACTCATCAGCGGAAGAGTGCGGCAAGCGTCATGCCTATGCGAGAGAGCGCGAGGGTTGACCTCCATGTCTGAAAACGCCACCGTGCGACCGACCGAGGGGAACGCGCTTCCCGTGACCCGCTCCCCGCTACCCGTGTCCCGCCCTGGCGCGGCGGCGAGCATCTCCCTGTGGCGCGCGGCGGCCCGCATCTTCGACCTGTCGCTCGACCAGATGCTCTGGTCGCGGCGCACGGTGTTCATGGCCCTGGTGGTCGGCGGCCCGCTGGTGATTGCGCTCCTCGTGCGGCTCATCGACCTGCTCGGGGTGCGCGAAGGCGGCGTCCAGATCGGCGGCACCGTGGTGTCGAGCCCGGCCATCTTCGGGCTCATGGTGTGGGTGTTCTACCTGCGCTTCGCCGTGCCCGTCCTCGCCGTGTTCTACGGCACCTCGTTGATGGCCGACGAGGTCGAGGACAAGACCATCACGTACCTGTTCTCGCGGCCCATCCCGCGAGGCGCGGTGCTCCTCGGCAAGTACCTGGCCTACCTGGTCTGCACCATCGCGGTGGTGCTGCCGTCGGTCGTCCTCGTGTACCTGCTGATCATGTCGCGGGCAGGGGCGTCGCTGGCCGGCGGCTTCCTCGACCTCGTCAAGGACCTGGTGGTCATCGCGCTCGGACTGGCGACCTACGGCGCGCTGTTTGCCTGGATCGGCGCCCGCTTCAAGCGGCCGCTGCTGACGGGCCTCGCCTTCGTGTTCGCCTGGGAGCCCGCCATCCTCGTCATCCCCGGGTACCTCCGCCGCTTCACCGTGGCGTACTACCTCCAGGGCCTCGTCCCTCAGGCCATGCCGACCGACGACAGCACCGTGAGCCTGCTGACCTCGCTCTTCCGCGAGTTCCCCGCGGTGGGCACCAGCCTCTTCTGGCTGGCCGTCATCACGGTCGTCGCCCTGACCCTGGCCATGCGGACCGTCGCCCGGCGCGAGTACGTGCTGGAACAGTAACCGGGACGGGGAGCGGGGAGCGGGTCACGGGAAGGGCTGGAGTGTCGGCGGTGGACTATCCAAGGTGATACCGCCCGCCACCCGCCACCCCGCTACCCGCTACCCGCTACCCGCT
>NZ_JBIINP010000020.1:0-49015 GCF_044337415.1 Luteitalea sp. | reverse complement strand
CTGGAACAGTAACCGGGACGGGGAGCGGGGAGCGGGTCACGGGAAGGGCTGGAGTGTCGGCGGTGGACTATCCAAGGTGATACCGCCCGCCACCCGCCACCCCGCTACCCGCTACCCGCTACCCGCTACCCGATACCCGCTCCCCGCTACCCGGTACCCCGCCCGTGCGGTTCGTCCCACCCCACCACCCCGTCCATGGAACCTCGGGGGAGCCGGGTACGTTACAGTGGCTATACAGGGAGTTGATCCTCCGATGAGCACCGCAAAGACCCGCTACTTCCTCTTCGGTTCGGCCGCCATTCTCACCGCGGGCCTCGCCGCCGGCACCGTCGCCTACATGGGCGGCATGCCCCGCGCGCTCGCCAGCAACACGGGACCCGATGAGCTGTCGCTCGTCCCTGCCGGCGCGGCGATGGTCGCCTACGCCAACGTGCAGGGCGTGATGACCTCGGAGTTCCGCCAGCGCCTCAACACCCTCATGGACAACGAGGGCAAGGGCCGCCAGGAGTTCCAGGAGCAGACCGGCATCGACGTCGAGCGCGACATCGACGCCGTGATTGCCGCCATGAGCCCCGGCGCCGAGGGCGCCACCGGGCACGGCAGCGGCTTTGTGGCCCTCCGCGGCCGGTTCGACATCGCGAAGATCGAGGCGCTCGTCACCAGCAAGGGCGGTCAGCTCACCGACTACAAGGGTGCCCGGCTGCTCGTGGCCCCCGAAGACAAGGGCGAGTCGCCCCGCATCGCGCTGGTCAACGCCGGCCTGGTGATCGTCGGGTCCGACTCGGCCGTCAAGGCCGCCATCGACCGCAACGCGGGCGAGGGCACGGCCAGCATCACGAGCGACGGCGAGTTCGTCCGGATGCTCGAGAGCGTCGACCAGAACTCGACGGTCTGGGCCATCGGTCGCCCGCAGGTGCTCGGCGCCTCTGTCGGGGCAGACCCCGGCGTCCAGGTGCTCGGCCAGCAGATGCCCGAGGTGAAGTGGTTCGCCGCCTCTGGCCACCTCAACGGCGGCCTCACGGCCACCATCCGCGCCGAGGGCAAGGACGACGAGGCCGGCAAGAACATGCGCGATGTGGTCCAGGGCGTGCTGGCGCTGGCCCGCCTCCAGCTCGAGTCCAAGCCCGAGTTCAAGCCGCTGCTCAACACGGTCAGCGTCGAGGGCACCGGCAGCGGCGTCGCGGTCCACATGACCCTGCCCGCGGAGATGCTCGACGTCATCGTGAAGCAGGCCTCGGCCGTGCACGGCGAGCACCTCAAGCAGCTGCACGACAAGCACCGCACCGCCGAGAACTGAGCGCGCGTCCACGCACGCCACACACACGCGGGCCGGCCCGAGGGCAACCTCGGCCCGGCCCGTAGCTTTTCTGCTAGACTTCGAGATTCCCGGACATGCCATACGCGGCTGCAAGCGGCCTTCCCTCGCTCGCACCCCCCTCCGGGAACCAGGCATCGTGAGCACGGCTGCGTTCTTCTACGGCACCCTCATGACGGGCTTCGACCGTCGCCGCCGGGCAGGCATCGAGGGCAAGCTGCGCCACCGCCGCCGCGGCTGGATCCGCGCCTCCCTGTACGACCTCGGCATCTATCCAGCCGCCATCCCCGATCCCGACGGCTGTGTGTGGGGCGAGGTGTACGACATGGACGACCCCGCAGGCGTGCTGGCAGCGCTCGACGAGATCGAGGGCTACCGGGAAGGCCATCCCGAGCAGAGCCTCTACACCCGCCACCTGTCGCCGGTGCAGCTCGATTCAGGCGAGACGCTCGAGGCGTGGGTGTACTTCTACAACGCCCCCCTCGGCGGCGCACAGCGCGTCCCGTCTGGCGACTACCTGCAGCACGTCCGCGCCCGCTGACCCCCGCAGCGCCTCGCGCGACCGTCTGACCGTCTGACCGTCGACCTCGAGTCGGCGGGACCCGGCGCACCACGCCCGCTCCCCGATACCCGATACCCGATACCCGATACCCGATACCCGATACCCGGTACCCCGTACCCGGTACCCCGTACCCGGTACCCGGTCTCTATGGGTAAGCTTGCCGACATGCGTGTTCGCCTTGCTCTTCTGGCGTCGTGCCTGACGCTCGCCTCCGCCCTGCCCGCCGCCGCCCAGGACGCCGATCCCCGCATCGAGCGCGTGGTCGCGCAGGTGTCCCCCGACCGGCTGAAGGCCATCGTCGAGAAGCTCGCGTCCTTCGGCACGCGCCATACGCTCTCGAGCCAGACCGACCCGGCTCGCGGGATTGGCGCGGCAGCGCAGTGGATTCACGACCAGTTGGTGGCCGCCAGCCCGCGCTTGCAGGTCGCCTTCGACGACTACGAGATCCCGGCCCAGGGCGACCGGATCCTGCGCGACGTACGCATCCGCAACGTCGTGGCGATCCTGCCTGGGACGTCGCCCCGGAGGGTCTACGTGAGCGGGCACTACGACTCCGTGGCCCGGCCCGAGCGCCCGGCGGCCGCGCCGGCCCCGGCGTCGGGCAGCCCGCGTCCGGCGTCGGCCAATGGTGGGTTCGACTGGGCCAACGGCGACCTCCCGGCCCCCGGCGCCAACGACGATGGCAGCGGAACGGCGGTGGCGATGGAGGCGGCGCGGGTGCTGGCGCAGAGCGGGCTCGAGTTCGACGCGACGCTCGTGTTCGTGGCGTTCGCCGGCGAGGAGCAGGGCCTGATCGGCGCGCACCTGCACGCGCAGAAGGCCCTCGCCGAGCGCGTGGCCATCGACGCCGTCTTCAACAACGACATCGTCGGCAACTCGCGGGGCGGCAACGGGATCGTCGATGCAGAGTCGGTGCGCGTGTTCGCCGAAGGGCCGGAGGACTCCGGGTCGCGGCAGCTGGCGCGCTACATCAAGCGGACGGCGGCGCGGTACGTGCCGTCGCACACGGTGCGGCTGATCGCGCGGCACGACCGGTTCGGGCGGGGTGGCGACCATACCGCGTTCAACCAGCGCGGGTATACGGGCGTGCGTTTCAGTGAGGCCAACGAGGACTACAGCCGCCAGCACCTCGTCGCCGACACGCCGGACGGCGTCGACCCCGTGTACCTGGCCCGGAACACGCGGGTGAACATCGCCGGGGTGGCCGCCCTCGCGATTGCGCCCGCAGCGCCCGTGGTGACGACCGAGCGCGGCGCCCCGATGCTCGACCGCAACCCGAGCGGCTACGACGCGCGCCTTCGCTGGAAGGCGTCGGCCGGCGCAGCCGGCTACCGGATCTTCTGGCGAGACGCCGGCGCCGGCGAGTGGCAGTTCGAGCGCCACGTGGGCAACGTGACCGAGATCGTCCTGCCCGATGTGTCCATCGACGATCACGTCTTCGGCGTGGCGGCCGTCGGCCCCGCCGGCCACGAGAGCCTGGTGGCCGCCTACGTCAATCCGCCGCGAGGGAAGGTCGAAATCAGGACGAAGCAGTAATTCGGAATTCGAAGTTCAGAATGAAGCGCGGGGCGCACATCGCCACGTCCGGGAACGGAGGAGCCAGGCGGTCGATGGCGTGCCATGCAGCTGCCCGAAGCCGCCGAGGGCCACAGGCGGCCGGCGACAGGCGATCTTTGGTTGAGAGGAGCTGTGCCGTACCCGGTACCCTGTACCCGGGACCCGGCCCCTAGTGAATCTCGCCGTGCTCGGCGGTGATCACCTGGCCGCCGACGCGCTCGAGGAAGCGCTCGATGGCCAGGCGCGCCATCGGTGGCACGTCCAGGAACTCGATGCCCGAGGTGTAGACCACCAGGTGGTCGTCGAGGGCGCGCACGCTGGCGTGGCACACCCGACCCTTGAGGACCACCGTCTGCTCGCCCAGGTTGAGCCGGAACGCCCGCACCGAGTTGACGCGGAGCGGCTCGGGCGTCTCGACTCGGGCGCCGAACGCCGACAGGTCGCTCACCGACAGCGGCCGATACACGGTCACTTCGCCGCTGAGGCCGTTGGGCAGGGGGATGCGGGGGCGCTGGCGCTGTTCGATGGACATGAGGCGTCGGAGGCGGCGGCCGGGGGCACCCGCTCATTGCCGGGAATCGGCAGGCGGATGACCGGGCTGCAGCCTAGAATAGCGCCGTGGCGCACACCTTCACCAACTACATCGACGGCCAATGGGTCCCGGCCCGCTCCGGCGCGACCTACGAGAACCGCAATCCGGCCGACAGGGACGACCTGATCGGCCTGTTTCCCCAGTCCGGGGCCGAGGACGTCGCCGCGGCGGTGGCCGCCGCGAAGAAGGCGTTCGCGTCGTGGCGGCTGGTCCCTGCGCCCGGGCGGGCGGAGATCCTGTACCGGGCCGCCCAGCTCTTCAAGGAGCGCAAGGACCGGTTCTCGGACGACATGACCCGCGAGATGGGGAAGGTCCTGGCCGAGACGGCCGGCGACGTCCAGGAAGCCATCGACATGAGCTACCTCATGGCGGGGGAGGGGCGCCGGCTGTTCGGCCAGACCACCCCGTCGGAGCTGCGCAACAAGTTCGCCATGTCGGTCCGGCAGCCCATCGGTGTGTGCGGGATGATCACCGCCTGGAACTTCCCGATGGCCGTACCCTCCTGGAAGATCCTCCCGGCGCTGGTCTGCGGCAACACGGTCGTGTTCAAGCCGGCCGAGGAAGCGCCGCTCACGGCGATCAACTTCGTGCAGACGCTGATCGACGCCGGCCTGCCGCCGGGCGTGGTCAACCTGGTCATGGGCGACGGCCCCGGCGCCGCCGCGCCCATCGTCGAGCACCCGGACGTGTCGGTCGTGTCGTTCACGGGGTCCACCGAGACCGGGCGCCGCATCAACGAGACCTGTGCGCGCACGTTCAAGAAGGTCCACCTCGAGATGGGCGGCAAGAACGTCATCCTGGTGATGGACGACGCGAAGCTCGAGCTGGCGGTAGATGGGGCGGTGTGGGGCGGGTTCGGCACGACGGGGCAGCGCTGCACGGCGGCGAGTCGCGTGGTGGTCCACGAGAAGGTGTACGACCAGTTCCTCGAGCGCTTCGTGGCGCGGGCGCGGCAACTCGTGGTGGGCGACGGCCGGCAGGACGGCGTGCAGATGGGGCCGTCCATCCACGAGGACCAGCTCGCGAAGGTGATGGAGTACGTCGCCATCGGCAGCGCCGAGGGGGCGCGGCTCGTGCTCGGCGGCTCACGGCTCGCGGAGGGCGCCCACGCGCGCGGGTGCTTCCACGAGCCGACGATCTTTGCCGACGTCACGCCGTCGATGCGGATTGCCAAGGAGGAGATCTTCGGGCCCGTCGTGTCGGTGATCAAGGTCGGCTCGCTCGACGAGGCGATTGCCGTGGCCAACGACGTGGCCTACGGCCTCTCGGCGGCCATCTACACGCAGGACATCAACAACGCCTTCACGGCGATGCGCGATGTCTACACGGGCCTCTTCTACGTGAACGCCCCGACCATCGGCGCGGAGGTGCACCTGCCGTTCGGCGGCGTGAAGGCGACCGGCAACGGGCACCGTGAGGCGGGCGGCGCGGCGCTCGACGTGTTCAGCGAGTGGAAGTCGATCTACGTCGACTTCAGCGGCAAGCTGCAGCGCGCGCAGATGGACACGGAGCAGGTGTAGGGGGCACATTCCTCATGAGTCATGCCTCATGCCTCATGCCTCATGCCGAAGGACGAAGGACGACGGCCGAACATGAAACAGAAAGGGCCCGGCGGGAGTTCCCACCGGGCCCTTCGTGTGTGTCCTGACTAGAACTCTGCCGAACGTCCGTGAGGACGTTCGGCAGTGAGCGTTGCCAGCCGAGGTCGCGGAGCGACCGGAGGCGGGCTAGAACTGGAACTTCAGGCCGAACCGCACCGTGCGGATGCCCTGGAAGGAGTTGGCCATGCCGTAGGCCGTGTCCTTGCGCTGGGGCGCCGCCGGGTTGTTCAGGTAGGCGTTGTACTGATCCGTGATGCCGTTGGTCAGGAGGTAGTTCAGCGCCTTCGGTTCGTCGTCGATGTTGGCCGGGAGGCCGAGGGTGCCGAGCGACGGGTTCACGCCTGCGTTGTTGCTGTAGAAGCCGAGCACGTTGGCCTCGTTGAACAGGTTGAGGATGTTGAGCTCGAGCGACACCGAGCGGCTGCCGAAGCGCATCCGGTGCGAGAGCATCAGGTCCGTGTTCGTGAACATGGGCGTGCGGCCCATGTCGTTACGACCGTAGGCGACTGCCGCGGCGTAGAACGTGTAGAAGGTCGTCTGCGGCGTGCCCGACTGGAACGTCGTGAAGGCCGCGATGTTGGTCGACTGGCTGCCGCCCCAGTTGAACAGGTACGAGCCGAACAGGTTCAGCACGTGCGGACGGTCCGTCGCCAGCACGCCGTTGTCCGGGGCGCCCGACGTGGTGAAGCCCAGGTGCGGCAGGTCGAAGAAGCGGTTCACACCGGGTGAGGTGCGGCCGTTCTCGTCCGAACTCGCGAGACCCGAGTAGTTGCCCTGGAGCTTGCTGTAGGTGTAGGCCGCCGTGAACTGGAAGTTGTTGGCGAACCGGCGCTCGAGGCGCGTCTCGAGCGCGTCGTAGATGCGCTCGGGCGTCGTCGTCTTGGCGTAGCCGAACTGCTGCGCCGTGGAGGCGTGCAGGCCCCGGCCCGGGTTGCCGATGATGTACGCCTCGGAGCCCTCGGCCGTGGGGAAGCCGGCGTCCTCGATGGCGTTGTCCACCGTCTTGCGCGTGTAGCGGACGCTCACCAGGTAGGAGCTGAAGAGCTCGCGCTCGAGACCTGCGGTGTACTCGGTCTGCGTGAAGGGCTCGAGATCCGGGTCCACCTTGCCCGTGTAGATGTCGGCGTTCGGGTCGTTGGACGCGATGCGGTAGTCGTACTGGCAGCGCGAGAGTCCAGAGCCACCGACGATCGGGCACTTGCCGCCCATGACGTCCGTGTTGTTCCCCAGCACGCGGCTCAGCGTGTAGTAGTTGTAGTTGGCGTTCTGCGGGAAGATCTCGAAGTAGTCGACCCGGTAGAAGTCACCACCGAACGAGCCGCGCGGCAGCTCGAACTTCAGGCGGTCCTGGAAGCGGTTGAACGAGCCGAACAGCTTCGTGCGGCCGTCACCGGTCAGGTCATAGGCCACGCCGAGGCGCGGCACCACCTTGTCGCCCCAGCCGAAGTTGATCGGCGGCGCGTAGCCGTTGAAGGACGGCAGGTCTTCCTTCTCCATGCGCACACCTGCGTTGATCGTCAGGCGGTTGGTCGGCTGCCAGCGGTCCTGGAAGTAGATCGAGTTGGCCGTGTTGGCGGCCGCACCGACCGTGCCGAAGCGGAGCGCGAGGCCGGCACCGATGGCGCCCGGCGTGTCCGGGTCGTCACGACCCGTCAGGTCGTTGATCGAGTAGCCGTAGTACATGTCGATGCGGCCGAGGTCTGCGTAGCCGCGGTTGACGTCGTTGGCCACGCGCGAGTACTGGTGGCCGACCTTGAACTCGTGACGGCCGGCAAAGCCGTCCACCAAGAACGCCGCGCTCGAGTCCACGGTCCAGCGCTCCGAGCTGTCCTCGGTCACCTGCGAATTGCCCGACGGCAGGTTGTCGAAGCCGAGCGAGCAGCCCGCGCCGGTCGGCGGGGCGGCGCCCACGCAGCGGAAGCGCGTCTCGTTAGGGATCATCTGCGAGTTCAGGCGCTCGTTGAGGTAGCCCCGCGCGACGCGCGAGCTCAACACCACGCGGCTGCCCGGCGTCCAGGTGGCGCCCACCGAGAAGTTGTTGCCGTCCTGCTTGCCGCCCTGCTTCGAGGTGAGGTCATTGCCCGTGAGGATGCCCGTCGAGCCGCCGAAGTTGACCGACGGCGCCGAGTTGCCCAGCGAGATCTGGCTGTGCGGGAAGAGGCCGTCCTCGATGTACGGGTTGTAGGTGTAGGTACCGGTCAGGCGCAGCGTGTTGAGCGGCTGTGCGTCGACGCGGCCCTGGAAGTACTCGGCCTTGCGCTGACGCTCGTAGGTCGTCTCGCTCGTCTTGGTGCGCGTGCGGGGATCGGACGTGAAGTACTCGGTCGTGCGCTCCTCGTTGAAGATCTGCGGCGAATAGCTGGCGAAGAACCAGGCCTTGTCGCGCAGGATCGGACCGCCGAGGCCGAACGCCGGGTAGTAGTTGCTGTACTTGTCCGTCTTGTCGTTCAGGTACTCGTTCACCTGGACGAAGTTGGCGCCCGTGCCGCTGCGGAAGCGGTTGAGGCGGCCGCGCGGGTCACCGTTCAGGCCATCGGTCTCGATTTCCACGCCGGCCATGCCACGGAACTGGTTCGTGCCGCTCTTGGTGACCACGCTGATCACGCCGCCCGTCGCCCCGCCGAATTCGGCGTTGAAGCCGGACGTCTTGATCGACATCTCCTGGATGAACTCGAACGGGAGGTTGTTGTTGACGTTCAACACGCCCGTCCGGAAGTTGCTGGTCTCGAGCCCGTCGATCACGAACGAGTTCTCGGAGCCGCTGGCGCCGTCGATCTGGTACTGCCCGCTGAGGGGTTCAGCGCGGGCTGCCGGCGAGAGCTTCAGCAGGCTGCCCATGTTGGTGCCCTTGGGCAGGTTCTCGATGGCCGCCGCCGTCACGTTGGTCTGGATGGTGGTCTGCGCCGTGTCCACGCGGACCGCCGACGCCTCGACCGTCACCTGTTCGGCCACGCCGCCCACGCTCAGCGACACATTGAGCATGGAGGACTTGCCGATCGCGACCTGCAGGTCGTCAACCACCGACGTCTTGAAGCCCTGCAGTGTGGTCGTGAGCCGGTACGTACCCGGGGGCAGCGCGGCGAAGGAGAACTTACCCTCCCCGTCGGTCACGGCCATTTGGTTGACCGCCCCACCCTCGATCTTGACGGTGGCGCCGGGGATGGCCGCATTTGAGGTGTCGACCACCGTACCCTCGATGCGGCCCGTGGTTTCCTGGGCGAGCGCCGGGGTTGCGCAGAGCACCGCGGCAAGCAGCACCCAGAGTGCGCGACGAATCATGTCCTACCCTCCTGAAGTCCGCGACCCCACCTAATGTGGGGGCGACGTCCGCAAGGGAAAGGAAGCCGAATGGAACTTATGTGCCGGCTCGTCCCTTCCGTGGGACGGAAAGGCAGTTGCACGGTGTGTACCGGATCGCCGATGTGATGGAAACGTGACTATTTGCGATATTCCGGCGGGATCAGTTCATCAGATCCATGATGATGGATGACGGGTATTCAAATTGTTGAACCAAGGGCGGGGTGAGGTGGCGCTCTGCAGGGACAGGGCGGCCTGTGTCAGGGGCGCCCCACCAGCAGTCCGAGACGAGCGGTGGCCACGTCGTAGGCGACGCGGGCCTTGTGTGCCTCGGCCGTGGCGCTGATCTCCCGGAAGGCGGCATCGGCGGTCGCCAGTTCACGGAGGTTGACCAGGAACTGGGTCGAATCACCTAGCGTGAACTTGTCGCGTTCGGCCTGTTCCAGTTCCCGTGCGACGCCGACCTCCATGCGCACCACCTCGACCACCTCCAGCGCCGCCGCCAGCGCGCTGGCCGCGTCCTCGACCTCCGCCCGCACCCGGTCGCGGGCGAAGCGCAGTTCGGCATCGAGCCGACCCAGCGCCGCCAACGCCACGCGGGTCTGACCTTTGCCCTGCCGTCGCTGGATCGGCAGTTGGAAGGTGGCGCCGGCATCGAGTTCGGTGCCCTGGAGAGTCCGCGACCCGTCCCCCACGTCCCGCGAGACCTCGGCAAAGACGTCGAAGGTCGGCAACAGCTCGTTGCGCGCCAGTTCGAGGGTGACCTCCTGCTGCTGGCGGCTGAGCACAATCGCCCGCACATCAGGTCGCGACTCCAGCGCCTGGCGGATGTCGGCGTCCACCTGCTCGCGCGTCAGGCGCGGCGGCGGCGGGGCCATGGCCGTCGGCAGGCGGGTCTCGGTCGGCTGCACCATGGTGCCGTCGATCGCCCGGTAGTACAGCGACACGTTGATGGCCTGGCGCTCGGTGCTTCGGCGGGCCGACACCACGCCGCTCTGGCGCTGCAGGATGGCCCGGCGATTGTCGATGCGTTCCACGGGGGCGACCGAGCCGAGGTCGATGGCGTCGGCCAGGTCGCGGTCGCGCACCTCCGCGATCTGGAGCAGCTGGGTGGCCACCGCCTGCTGGCGCCCCGCGGCGACCCAGTCCCAGTACCGGACGGCGGCCTCGCCGAGGAAGCGCAGCCGCGAGGCGGCCACGCGCTGGTCGGCGAGCTGGCGGCCGAGCTCGGTGCGCTCGAGCGCGCCGCGCCGGCTGTCGATGGCGCGGTTGCGCAACAGCGGCAGCGAGACCCCGGCCTTCCACTCGCCGTCGGTCAGGGTCTGCGACTTGCCATCGTAGGGCGCGTAGGTGCCCCGGCCGATGCGGTACCCGCCGAACACGTTGGCGCCCGCGAACGTGAGTGGCTGGTACAGATTCACCGACGCACTCTCGTTGTCGTACACGTTCCCGCGGAACATGTCGCCGCCGGCCAGCAGGCGCAGGTCGAACGCGCCCTGGGCCGCCGTGGCCTCGCCCGCCGCGGCTTCCTGCTCCTGCCGCGCCGCGTCGAGCAGCGGGTAGGCGCGGTCCACGGCCGCCAGCACTTCCTCGACCGTCAGGGGCGACTGCGCCCCCGCGGGGCGCGAGGCGCCCACCACGGCCGCCAGCAGGGCGGCCATCACGAACACGCGCATCACTTGGCGCCCTTGACCTTCACGACGTTGCCGTCGCTGTCCTTGCCGTCGCCGTACTCCTCCATCGCGACGACGGGCGGGAAGCCGTTGAACTGCCGCCACAGCTCGTAGCCGAGCGACACGACGTCGAGCAGCACCCAGCCGTTGGCGCGCACGCCCTGGCGGAGGTACTGGGCCGCCGGCCACGGGTCGTCGGCCGGATCGGGCTCCACCAGCACCCGGAACTTGCCCTTCCCATCGTCGGTCGCGTCCACCAGCAGCACGCGCCCGCCGAACGTCCCGACGGCGACCGACGGCCAGCCGCTGAACTGCAGCGCGGGCCAGCCCTCGAACTGCAGCCGCACCGTGCGGCCGGCGCTGACCATGGGCACGTCGTTGCCGTTCAGGTAGAGCTCGACCACCGTGCGCGTGGTCGTCGGCACGATGACCACGAGCGTGGCGCCCGCCTTGAGGAACTCGCCGTTCTGTCGCGCCACGACGCGCCACACGGTGCCGTCGACCGGGGCGGAGACCTTCTGGGTCGACTGTCGCGCGACGCGGACGTCGAGCCGCGTCAGGTCGGCCCGGGCCTTGGCCAGGTCGCTCGCGGCCGAGGCGTGCGACGCCCACGCTTCGTCGATGCGGGTGCCGGCATCGGCACCCGTACGCAGCCGTTCCTGATCCAGCGAGCTCTGCTCGGCGCGGGCGGCATTGAGCGCCGCGACGGCGCGATCCACATCGGCCACGCGCGTTGCCGTCTCGAGCTCGGCCAGTTCCACGAAGCGCGTGGAGGTGAGGCCCTTCTTCGCGAGCGCCCGCTGGCGCTCCAGGTTCAGGTCGGCGGTGAGCTTGGCGGCCTTCGCGGCCGACAACGCCTGGTCGGCCGCCGAGACGCGCTCGCGGGCCATGCGCACGCGCAGGTCCGCGGCTTCGACGCCGGTCACCTGCGTGTCCTTCAGGCCAGAGACGCGCTGCTCGATCGCGCGCATGCGCCGCTCGGTCTCGGTGATGCTGCGCTCGAGCGACTCGCGTTCCTCGCCGAGGCGCTGCATGATTGCCGGGTCGTTGTCGGTGAGGTCGACGAGCGGGTCGCCCTTCTTCACCGGCGTGCCTTCCACGACATACCACTGCGCAATCCGGCCATCGATGGGCGCCTGCACGTTCTGCGGGCGCTCCTCGGGGTTGTAGGCGAGCACGCGGCCCGTGCCCGGGATGTTCTGCTGCCAGGGGGTCACCACCAGCAGCAACGCCCCCAACCCGATGAGCAGGAGCAGCAGGCGCGCCAGCACGCGCGAGGCGCGGGGCGCGTGCAGCGCCTGCAGCGCGACGCGGCCTTCGGTGCGCCACTGGTGCGAGGTCGTCACGGGCTTCATGCGTCCACCTCCCCCATGTCGGGGCGGCCTTCACGGACCTGGCCGCCCTGCAGGGTCACCACACGCGAACAGCGGGCCAGCAGATCGGGCCCGTCGGTGATGCACACCAACGTCCACGGCGCATCGGCGCCGAACAGAATCTGCATCAACCGCTCGCGGTCATCGGAATAGTCGATCTGGTCGAGCACGCCGTCCACGACGAGCAGCCGCGGCTGGCCGGCGATGGCGCGCGCCACCATCAGCCGCCACGCCTGCCGCGACGACAGCGGCCGGGCCGTGGGGTGCAGCTTGGTCGCCAGCCCCTCGGGGAGCGACTGCAGTTCGTCGAGCAGGCCGACGCGGCCGAGGGCATCGTTGACGTCGGCCAGGCTCAGATCTTCGCGCCCGAGCCGTACGTTGTCGATGACCGAGCCCGGGAAGACCTCGATGCCGCGCACCAGCGACACGCACTGGCGGAGGTCGGCCAGCGGGATGTCGCGCGTGTCGTAGCCGTCGAGCAGCAGCGTACCCCGCGCCGGCGCCCGCAGGCCGAACAGGATGTCGGCCAGCGTGCTCTTGCCCGAGCCGATCGGGCCGGCCACACCGAGGCGCTCGCCGGCCGCCACGTCGAGGCGTGCCACGCTGAGGGCGGCGACGTCGCTGTCGGGGTAGCGCACCTGCACGCCCTGCAGCGACAGGGATGCCGGGCCCGATGGCGCCAGCGTCGCCTCGCCGCCGGTGCGCTCGAGCGGCAGGTCGACCAGCGCGCCCAGCTTGTCGATCGCCGCCGCCAGGTCGTAGAAGACCTCCAGCTGCTTGCCGAACTTGGTGAACGCACTGACCATCAGCGCCACGATGAGCTCACTGGCCACCAGCTGGCCCAGGGTGAGCTGTCGCTCGATCACGAGCCAGCCGCCGATGCCGAGCAGCGCCGAACTGGCCACCGCCTGCAGCGCGAACGAGCCGATGATCTGCCGCAGCAGGATCTTGAAGTGCTTGGCGCGATAGATGAGGTAGTCCTCGAGCAGCGCCTGCGACTTGCGCGTCGCGTACTCCGCGCCGCCCTTCGACTTGAAGGTCACCAGGTGCGAGGCAATCTGCTCGAGCCACGCCTCCAGGGCGTACTTGGCCTTGGACTCGCCGATGCTCGTGTAGATGGCGCCGCGCCCGAGCACGAAGACGATGACGAGCATCGCGAGCACCATCAGGACGTCGAAGGCCAGCAGCCAGGGGTGGTAGAGCGCCAGCAGCACCATGCCGATCACGGTCTGCATGACGACGCTCAGGCCGTCGATGAGCAGCAGCGCGGCCGACTTCTGGACCGTCACCACGTCGAAGAAGCGGTTGACCAGCTCGGGCCCGTGATAGCGGTCGAAGGCCTCGGCCCGCACGCGCAGCAGGCGGTGCGTGACGTCGATGGCGGTGCGCGCGAACAGGCTGCGCTGGATGATCTCGACCACGCCGGCGCGCAGCGCGTTGATGGCCGCCGAGAAGCCGAGACCGACCGCCACGAGCAGCGTCAGCACCACCAGCGGCTGCGTCGCCGAGCCGAAGGCGATGGTGTTCACCAGCGACTGCACGGCGATGGGCACCACCAGCGACAGCAGGCCGATGACCACCGAGTAGACGACGGCGACCCACAGCGTCTGGCGCTCGCCCTGGAGCAGGGCCTTCAGCCGCGCGATCGGGTCCATCGGCGTATCGCCACGCGACCGCATCGCCGCCAGCGGGGCGACCGACTCGGCCACCATCCAGCGGACGTGCGCGCTCATGTCCGGCAGCCCGAGCTGCGCGGCCAGGTCCTGGATGCGCACGGTGCGCGGCCGCGGCGAGTTCATCGGGTCGACGACGGTCACGCGTCCGCCGCGCGCGGCACCGAGGACGGCGACGGGCGCGAGGCGGTCGTGACGGGCCCCGAAGGTGACCCAGGGGTGCGTGGGTTCGGCGTCGCGGACGACCTCGTCGAAGGGGCGATCGACGAGGATGCCGTCGAGGCCGACCCGCTGCAGGACCCACACCATCTGGTCGACGGGCGCGTCGGCAGCCCTGGACTCGAGGCGACGGACGGCCGCGTCGAGGTGCTCGGGCGAGGCCTCCACGTGATGGGTCTCGAGCATCCAGCGCACGAGCGCGCGCCACGCGGCCGGGTCGAAGGCGGTGGGGGTGGGCATCAGGTCACTCATGGCTAGGTGTCGTAATGTGCAAACATTTGCACATACAGACATACGTGACATGTAGGACGCATGTCAACCATTTTTGGTCGCCATTCCCGTCCTTCCTATGCATAACCTCAGACGCCAAGGTCATGTCGTTGGCCCTCCAGCGGGGCCCCGCGCCTTGACCCCGGCCCAGCCGGAGGCGTACGCTCGTTTGTGTCCTCACATGCAAATGTCTGCATGTGAGCAACTCTGAGCCATGCCACACCGCCAACTGGTCGCCAAGGAACTGGGGCAGCTCTTCAGCGTCTTCAGCCATCCCGACCGCATCCGCATCGTCGAGGAGTTGCGCGACGGCGAGCGCGACGTCAACGCCCTGCAGGCGGCGCTCGACACCACCCACTCCCGGACGTCCCAGAACCTCGCCATTCTCCGCGCCCACCGCCTGGTGGCCGAGCGACGCGAAGGCCGGCACGTGTACTACCGCCTGGTGAACCCCGACATGGCCCGCTGGGTGCTCGAAGGCCTGCGCTTCATCGAAGCCGATCTCGAGCACGAGCAGCGCCGGCGCTCGGCCATCGAGGAGGTCCGGCAGTTGTGGCAGCCCGAGCCGGGCGGGTCAACGTCGTGAGCTGAGGCCACGCAGGCGTTCGAGGGCCTGCGCCTTGTAGGCGCGGTCCTCCGCCGCGTACTCCTTGTGCACCGGCGTCTCGAGTACCTGCTGGAGCAGGCGTCGCGCCTCCGCCGGGCGCCCCTCGTCGGCATACAACTCCGCGAGGAAGAACAGGCTCACCGTCGACTGCGGGTTGTAGGTCAGGCTGCGGCGCAGGTGCTGTTCGGCCTTCGCGGCGCTGCCCCCGAACAGTCCCGGCACCTTGTGGTACCACCGGCCGAGTGCGCGGTCCGCCGACCCTTCCATGAAGGCCGGATCGATGCCGAGCACCCGCTCGAGGGCCTGGCGGATGCGTGTCCGGTACTTGAGTCCCTGCCGCAGGCCGTACGACTCGGCCAGCGCCCCCATGTTGGCCGCCAGCCAGAAGTGCCCCTCGGGGCGCACCTCATTCAACGAGACGGCATCGGTGGCCGCCGCCAGTCCGGTCTCCAGCCACATGCGGCGCTCGGGCGCCGGCCCCTGCGTCCCGAGGTAGTAGCTGGCGCGCGCCAGCTTCCACGCGGCCACGAAGTCGCGCGGTGCGGCACGGTGCTGCGCCTGGTACTGGTCGGCCGCCTGCCGTGCGGCGACGGGATCCTCACGCCGCGCAAACAGCGCGTCGGCCGACGCCGGAACCTGCGCCACGAGGGTGGCGTCCACACAGAGGGCCATGGCGGCCGCAAGAAGGTAGACTGACGTGATGCAGACTCTCATCCGGTCCCTGCTGGAGCAACTGGGAGAAGATCCTAGCAGGGAGGGATTGCTCAAGACCCCGGAACGCGTCGAGAAGTCGATGAAGTTCCTCACGAGCGGCTATGCCGCCGACATCGACCAGATCCTGAACGGCGCCCTGTTCACCGTCGACTACAGCGAGATGGTGATCGTCAGGGATATCGATTTCTACAGCCTGTGCGAGCATCACCTGCTGCCGTTCTTCGGCAAGTGCCACGTCGCCTACATGCCCAGGACGCAGGTCATCGGCCTCAGCAAGATCCCCCGGTTGGTCGACGTCTTCAGCCGGCGCCTGCAGGTGCAGGAACGCCTGACCAACGAGATCGCCGAATGCGTCCGCGAGGCCATCGACCCGCTCGGCGTCGCCGTGGTGATGCAGGGCACGCACCTGTGCATGGCCATGCGCGGCGTGGAGAAGCAGAACTCGGCGACGGTCACCAGCGCCATGCTCGGCACGTTCCGCAGCGACGCCCGCACCCGCGGGGAGTTCCTCCAGCTCATCCAGCGCACGTAGTCATTCAGAATTCAGAGTTCAGAATGAAGCGCGCGGCCCGCACCGCCATCTGCCGAGAACGTTTCCCGGCAGCCCGCGGGTCTGGGCTCCGGTCGGCAATCGTGACTCCCGCGCAGCGTGGCGGCGCGTCGAGCTGCGCTTCATTCTGAATCTTGAACTCTGAATGGCTAATGTACCTGTCCCGACCCCGACAGCCTGATCAGCAGGCGTTCGAGGATCGGCAGCAGGGCCTGCCCGCGCGTCACGACATCGGGCTTCTCCAGCAACGCCAGCTTCTCGACGATGGGGACGTCGAGCGCCTGGCAGACGGCGTTCACGAGTGCCTGGTCGGTCAGGCCGGCCGGCAGGCGCACCTCGCCGCGGGCCACGGCCGGCAGCAGCAGCGTCTCCACCTGCCTGCGCAGGCGCGTCACGGTCGGGCGATGGCCGTCGGCATCGGGCTCGCGGTGCCAGCGCACCCGCGCCAGTCGGTATGGCGTACCGGCGTCGCGCTCCTGCTCCACCTCGAAGCGCGCCACGCCCTGCAACACCAGGTTGTAGCGTCCATCGTCGAGTCGCTCGTGGTGGACGATCGTGCCCGCGCAGCCCGTGGCGTAGATCGGCGGCGTGCCCTCGTACTCCTGCTGCCAGCCCTCGCGCAGCACCGTCATGCCGATCAGGCCCTGACTGGCGAGGGCCTCGCGTGTCATGGCGCGGTAGCGCTCCTCGAAGATGTGGAGCGGCAGGAACACGTCGGGAAACAGCACGACGTTGGAGAGCGGGAAGAGGGGAATCTCGTCTGGGAGGGTCATCACACCGCACCACGTTGACAGCCGGCACCCGGCACCCGGTACTCGGGACCAGGTTCAATGCACCGTGCGCGTCTTGTTGTTCATGTAGTCGGTCAGCACGTACTGCCCCAGCGTCATCGGCGTGGTGAAGTACGCCTTGCCGTGACAGATCTGGGCGACGCGCCGCACGAACGCCATCAGCTCGTAGTCGCGCGCGAGCATGAACGTGTTGATCATGATGCCCGCCTTGCGGCAGGCCGCGACCTCCGCGAACGTCTCCGACACGATGTACGGGTCGAGGCCGAAGGCATTGCGGTAGATCTGCCCGTCGGGGCGCGTGATCGCCGACGGCTTGCCGTCGGTGATCATCACGATCTGCCGCATGTCCTTCTTCTGGCGCTCGAGAATCCGGCGCGCCAGGCGCAGGCCCTCGCGCGTGTTGGTGTAGTACGGCCCCACCCGGACGCGCGCGAGCTGCTCGACGGGGACCTCCTCGGCCGAGTCGTGGAACAGCACGGCATTCAACGCATCGCCGGGGTACTGGTGGCGGATCAGATTGGCCAGGGCCAGGGCGACGCGCTTGGCGGGCGTGAACCGGTCCTCGCCGTAGAGGATCATGCTGTGGCTGCAGTCGAGCATCACCACGGTGGCGCAGGAGCTCTGGTACTCGCCCTGGGTCACGTGCAGGTCCTGGTAGTCGAGATCGAAGCCCTCGCCCGGTCGTGGCAGCCCGTTCCGACCCACCGCGCTGAGCAGGGTGGCGGCCGGGTCGAGGTTGAGCGTGTCGCCGAACTCGTAGGGCTTGATCGCCCCGCCGGCGTCGATGCCCGTCGCCATGTCGCGCGTGTCGTGCCGGCCGGCGCTGCTGCGCCCGAGCGACCCGAGCAGGTCGCGTAGCGCGCGGTACCCGAGGAAGTCGATCCCCTTGTCGGTGACCTCGAACTTCACTGGCGGCAGGTCCTTGCCCTGCTGGCCCCCGCTCAGCGTGCCCTGTTCGGGCTGCGGCGTGAGGTACCCCTGCTGGCCCATGCGGTCGATCAGCTTGTCGAGCAACTGCTCGAGGCCCGACGTACTGTCGCCGTCGGCGGGTTCACCGAGGAGCCGCTCCATCTGCTCGGGCGACAGGAGCCCGTTGGTGAGCAGGGCCTCCATGATCGCGTCGCGCAACTCGTCGCGCGTGTGGCCATGCGCGTTCGGGTCGGGCTCGTACGGGTTCTCGAACCCGCTCGACAGCAGCAGGTCGGACAGCTTCGACAACAGCTGCTCGAGGTCGATGCCCTCGAGGTCGTCCGGGATGAACTTCGTGTACTTGTACTTCATCCGCCTTCGCCACCGTCTGTGCTTGTGGCCGCCGAGCTACGGCGGACGAGTTGCGTGTACGCTGCCGCCTTCGACCTTCGACCTTCGACCTTCGACCTTCTACCTTCTACCTTCTACCTTCTACCTTCTACCTTCGACCTTCGGCATTGCTGCATCGCAGCATCACGGCATTACAAGAATCAGTTGTAATACCGCCCCCCGCCCCCGCCGCCGAACCCGCTGTCGTCGTCATCGTCCTCGCGCATCTGGCGTTCGCGCCGCTTGTCGGCCTTGCCACCGCGCCTGACCGGTTCCTCACCGGCGGTGTACTTGCCGGACTCGCTGCGGCTGATGCGCTTCTGGGCGTGCAGGCCCTCGAGGATGAAGTCGAGGGCGGAGGCCACCACCGGGGCCGGCGCGCCGCCCGGAATGCCGAGCTCCTCGACCAGGTCGGTGAGCCCCTGCACCTTGCGCGTGGCGTCGAGCAGGGTGCGGGCCGAGGCCGTGTCGTCGAGTTGCAGCGATCCGCCCATGTCGAACCACTCGACCACCTGCCGGACGTTGGCCGAGCCGAGGTGCGCCTCGAACACCTGGGCCACCGCAGCCCTGATGATGTCGGCGGCGACCTTGTCGGCGCCCTTCAGCTCGCCCTCGTACTCGAGTTCGAGCTTGCCCGTGATCGCCGGCAGGGCGGCATGCACGTCGGAGACGCGCGGCACCGCGATGCCCTCGGCGTTGAGCACGGCACGACGCTCGGCATTGGAGACCACGTGCTCGAGCACGGTGATCGGCAGGCGCTGGCTCACGCCCGACCGCTTGTCGACCTTCGGCTCCTTGCGCGCCTGGAAGGCCACTTCCTCGACCACCTCGCGCACGTACCGTGGCACGTCGATCTTGTGGCCCCCGGGGATCTCGCGCGCCGTCCACGCTTCCTGCTCCGTGATCGCCACGCCCTCGGCGAGCGTCGCCGGATAGTGCGTGCGGATCTCGGAGCCGATGCGGTCCTTGAGCGGCGTGATGATCTTGCCGCGCGCCGTGTAGTCCTCGGGATTGGCGCTGAACACCAGCAGGATGTCGAGCGGCAGGCGCACGGGGAAGCCCTTGATCTGCACATCCCCCTCCTGGAGGATGTTGAACAGGCCCACCTGGATGCGCCCGGCGAGGTCGGGCAGTTCGTTGATGGCGAAGATGCTGCGGTTGGCGCGCGGCAGCAGCCCGTAGTGCATCGTCAGCTCGTCGCCGAGCGCGAGGCCACTCCGCGCCGCCTTGATCGGATCGATGTCGCCGATCATGTCCGCGATGGTCACGTCGGGCGTCGCGAGCTTCTCGACGTAGCGACGATCGCGCGACAGCCATTCGATGGGCAGGTCATCGCCCGCCTCGGCCACGCGCTGCCGACCGAAGGCGCTGAGGGGCGCGATCGGGTCGTCGTTGATCTCGGACCCCGGGATCACCGGAATCGCCTCGTCCAGGAGCGTGGTGAGCGCGCGGAGCAGGCGGCTCTTGGCCTGGCCGCGCAGGCCGAGCAGGATGAAGTGGTGCCGCGCCAGGATCGCGTTGACCACCTGGGGCACGACCGTGTCGTCGTAGCCGAGCACGCCCGGGAAGATCGGGCCGCCCTCCTTGAGGCGGGCCAGGAGGTTCTCGCGGAGTTCGGTGCGTACCGGACGACGCGCGACCTGTCCGGCCGCAATCGCCTGCCTGAGTGCACCCAGCGTTGTCGGTCGGGACATGGGGCGATAGTATCAGGTCGATTCCAGTCGAGCCGGGATGGCTCGACGCCGCGCGAACGCGGCAGCGACCTCTCCCTAGGACTCCCACACGGCCCGCATGGTTGCTCCGCACGACGCGCCTCATCCCGTCCTGTCGCTCGACGCGCCTCTCGTCTTCGCGCACCGCGGCGGATCGCGGCTCCGGCCCGAGAACACCACCGTCGCCTTCGACCACGGCCTCGCGCTCGGGGCCGATGGCCTCGAGTTCGACGTGCGCCTGTCCAGCGACGGTGTGCCGATGGTGCATCACGACGAGACCCTCGATCGCACCACGAGCGGCACAGGGCCGTTGTCGCGCCTCACGGCCGACGCCCTGCAGGGCCTCGACGCCGGCCATCACTTCCTCGACCTCGACGGCGTCGCGTGGCGCGGCCGTGGCGCGCGCATCCCGCGCCTCACCGAGGTCCTCGCGCGCTATCCGGCGTGCCCCTGCATCATCGAGCTCAAGGGGACCGATCCCGAGGTCGGGCGTGTCGCGGCGGCCGCCGTGCGCGAGGCTGGCGCACTGTCGCGCGTGTGCTTCGGCGGATTCACCGACGCGGTCGTGCGGGCGGCGCGGGAGACCGGCGCCGACGTCACGACGAGCGCCGCGCGCGAGGAGATCCGCTGGTTCCTCTACCGCTCGTGGGTGGGCCTGGCACCGCGTGAGACGGCCTATCGCGCCTTCCAGGTGCCGGAGACGTCGGGGCCGACGCGCGTGGTCTCGCGCAGGTTCGTGCGTGCGGCCCGTCGCGCGGGCCTGCCGGTGGCGGTCTGGACCGTTGACGACCCCGTGGCCATGGAGCGCCTGCTCGGCTGGGGCGTGCGCGGCGTGATTACCGATCGTCCGGATCTGGCCGTCCCGCTCGTGCGTCGCTGGAGGGCGTCAGGCTCGTCGTCGTGAGCGAGCGCTTCGAGGGCGTCGCCGGCAGTACCGCCGCCACGGCCGGCGTCTCGTCCTCGATCCGCCGATCGCGACTGGTCCGCGGGGGCGCGACCGCCAGGCCGGCGTCGATGTCGCCCGGCAGCAGCACCAGCGCGAACAGGTACGCGGCGATCACCACGAAGGCCACGTAGGCCGTCGCTGGCCCGTGCGCCGTGTAACCCAGCGCCCCCAGCGACACGCCCTCGAGCAGCGTCGTCACCACCTTGCGCGCCAGGCTGCCTTCCGGTGCGTACAGCGCGTCCAGCACCACGTGCTTCAGCACGAAGGCCGAGAGCAGCACCACGCCGAGGCTCTGCATCGCGCGGGCGCGCGTCGGCACCGCCGCGAGCGTGTTCACCAGCATGAGCAGGAAGAACACCGTCGCGAGCACGTGCAGCAGGCCGCGTTCCGGTGACAGCGCGGTGAACACCTGCGCGGAGGCGATCAACAGCGTGAGGAGCACCATCGCGCCGTTGGCGTTGGCCAGGCCGCTCCGGTGCGGACCGATCAGCGCCCACGGCGCCAGCACGCCGGTGCGGATCAGGATGCCGACCTGCAGCACACCCAGCACCAGCGCCATCGGCGAGGGCGGGAGGAAGCGCCAGGCGCCGGTCAGCACATCCGATCGGAAGCCGCCGCCGGCCGCGACCGCCGTCAGCAACAGGGGCAGGAGGAGGGCCTCACGCGTGACGAGGCGCGCGACGGGCGTGGTCATCGGCGCTGGCGCAGCACGCGCAGGGGATTGAAGTCGGAGGCGTCGCGGCGGAGGCCCTGTTCGAGTTCGGCCTTCAACTCGTCGGTCGTGTGCATGTCGAGCGCCGGATCGTCCACGCGCACGGCCCCGCCGGGCGCCAGCGCGATCGCCCTGTCGACCGCGGCGACGCCTTGCGCGAACAGGGCGTCGTCGCTGTAGACGCGTCCCCAGCCCTGCCGGTAGAAGCTGTAGGCGACGTAGAACTGCGTCAGCGCGTGCCGCGTGGCCGGATCGGCCCGCTGGAACGCGGCGCGCGCTTCCTCGAACCTGTCCTGTCGGAAGAACTCGCGGCCCTGATCGAAGGCGACCTGATCGATCTCGTACACGCCCACGGCCGCGGCCACGCCGCCGGTCAACTGCTCGAGGCTCTCGGGCTGGTGCACGAACAGCCAGGCGAGCGCGGCCATCGCCGCCGTGCTGCACGCGAGGCCCACGCCGCGGATGATCGATTCCCGACGCTCGTCCGGCCTGCTCATCCGACGAACACCACGTGGACGATGCGTGGCCCGTGCACGCCGCGTGTCAGGGTCATCTCGATGTCGGCCGTGCGGCTGGGCCCGGTCACCACGACCAGGTTGGCCGCCTGTCGCAGCAGGTCAGGCTCGGCGGCCCAGAGGGCGCCGAGCGTCGCGTGCAGGCGTGCCACGTCGACGAGCGCGACGTGCACCGGAGGCAGGAGGGAGACGATGCGGCCTCGTCCCTCGCCGTGGACCAGCACGACCGACCCCGTATCGGCCAGGGCCGCGTGCGCGCCCGTCAGCCCGACGATGGCGGCATCGAGGCGGCGGTAGTCCTCGTCGCGATCGGCCTGGCTGGCCCCCACGCCGGCGTCGAGCCTGCGCGCCCCGCGCGCCTCCACGTATCCGGCGACGTCGGGCAGCGGGAGATGCGCGGCATCCCACGCGACGAACGGACCGGGTTCCTGCTGATCGTGCGTGCGCCACTCCGGGGCGTCGAGGTAGCCGAGGACCACGTCGGCGGCCTCGGCCGTCGACGCCGCGCGCGACACGCGCCCGCCCACCGCCTCGATCGCCGCGGTGAACTGCGCGATGACGGCGTCCGGACCGTCAGGCAACGGCGCGGTGGGGAAGGCGCCCGGATGTGGCACCTCCCGCGTCGGGGCGAGGCGCTCGAGCCAGCCGCGCGGGAAGAGATCGTGTGTCATGTCCGGGTCCGGCGGCGTCGGCGCTCGGTGAAGGTCTCGGCAGCCATGGGCGGGAAGTGCCGGTGGCGCGTCCATCCCGCCAGCGGCCCCGGCAGCCGATCGAAGCCGCGCGGCCCGGCCCATCCCGAGACGCGCCGGGCGATCGACGACGCGATCCGGAACAGGCGCGGGCGGGTGGCCATGAAGCGGAACAGGCGCAGGCCGTCGCCGACCCAGCGCGGCGTGTGCCCGCCTTCCTCGGCGCGGGCCCGCAACGCGAGCAGCATCCGCGGGATGTCGATGCGGACCGGGCACGCGTCCTTGCAGGCGCCGCACAGGCTGCTGGCCTGCGGCAGGTCGGCCCACGGTTCGAGACCGAAGGCGCCCGGCGTGTACACGGCGCCCACCGGGCCGGGATAGACGCTCCCGTAGGCGTGGCCGCCGATCTCCTGGTACACCGGGCACACGTTCAGGCAGGCCCCGCAGCGGATGCAGTAGAGGATTTCCTCGAGCTCCGTCCGCAGCATCTGCGAGCGCCCGTTGTCGACGATCACCACGTGCAGTTCGGACGGCCCGTCGGGGTCGCCCTCGCGGCGCGGGCCGGTGATCACGTTGGTGTAGACCGTCAGCGCCTGTCCGGTGCCACTGCGTGCGAGCACCCGCAGCGAGACGGCCAGGTCGGCCGCGGTGGGCACGATCCGTTCGATGCCCATCAGCGCCACGTGCACGCGCGGCACCGTGGTCGAGAGCCGGCCGTTGCCCTCGTTCTCGACGAGGCAGAGGCTGCCGCTGTCGGCCACGGCGAAGTTGACGCCGCTGATGCCGAGGTCGGCCGCCAGGAACTCCGCGCGCAGCATGCGGCGCGCGAAGGCGGTCATCTGCGGGATGTCGGCCACCTCGGCCTCGCTGGCGCCGAGCTCACGGCGGAAGGTGGCCGCCACCTGCTCCTTCGTCTTGTGGATGATGGGCGCGATGATGTGCGACGGCACGTCGTGATCGAGCTGGATCACGTACTCGCCGAGGTCGGTCTCGACGACGCGCATGCCCGCGGCCTCGAGCGCCGCGTTCAGCTCGATCTCCTCCGAGACCATCGACTTGCCCTTGACGACGCGCCGGGCCTCGTGGCGACGGGCGATGTCGACGACCAGGCGCGTCGCCTCGGCGGCGTCGGTCGCGAAGTGCACGTGCGTGCCGTTGGCGCGCGCCGCGTCGACGAACTGCGTCAGGTACCGGTCGAGGTGGGCGATGGTGTGTGCCCGGACGAGCCGGGCATGATCGCGTGCGGCCTCGCCGTCGGGGATGGTCGCGATGGCCTGACGGCGTGCCGTGACCATGCGCGGCGTGGCGCGATCCAGGGCCGTCTGCAACTGCGGGTCGGCCAGCGCCTGGCGTGCCCGCGTGTAGAAGGGCAGGGGAGAGACGTGGCTCATCGCCGGCTCCCGGCGAGCACGTCGGCGATATGGCGCACGGCGACCGGCTGGCCCTTGCGGTCCAGGCCACCCTGCATGTGCATCGCGCAACTGATGTCGGTGACCACGATCGTGTCGGCGCCGCACGCCGCAATCTGGCGGCACTTGCGGTCGAGCATGGCGCCCGAGATGTCGGGCAGCTTCACCGCGAAGAGCCCGCCGAACCCGCAGCACGTGTCGTGCTCGGGCAGCGGGACCACGGCGGCGCCATCGATCCCCTCGAGCAGCGCGCGCGGCTGCGCGTCGACGCCGATGCCTCGCAGGCCGTGGCAACACGCATGGTAGGCGAGCGCGCCTTCGGCCTGGCCGGGCACCCCTGCGACCTTGCCCAGCGAAGGCCGCGAGACGCCCAGCACGTCGACGAGGAACTGCGTGAACTCGTAGGTGCGCGCGGCGACCGCCGCGGCGCGGGCCGCCCACGCGGGATCGTCGGCCAGCAGGGCGGGCGCCTGGTGGACCAGCATGTCCGTGCAGGACCCGGAAGGCACCACGACCGGCGCGGGATCGCGCTCGAGCAGCGCAATCGTATGCCGCGCCATGGCCGCCGCGTCGGGGCGCGCCCCGGCGTTGGCGGCGGGTTGGCCGCAGCATGTCTGGTCGGCGGGCACGATCACCTCCACGCCCTCAGCCTCGAGGATCCGCACCACGGCCTCGGCGGTGTCGGGGGAGAAGTGGTCGACGAGGCAGGTGACCAGCAACTGCACCCGTGTCGGCCGCGCGCCCGGTGTTCCGGGGACCCGTTCCATGCCGCGATTATGGATCGGCCCGCCCAGCCTTCAGTCCTTCGCCTTGCCTGTCGAGCGCTGAGCAGCCTCCCGGCATTCCGGCATACCCAGCATCGCGGCATTTCTGGGTACCATCCTTCCTGTGACCGACACTGCCACGCCGTTCCGCTGGGGGATCCTCGGGGTCGCCCGCATCAACCGTTCCCTCGTCGGGCCGCTCGCCTCCAACGGCCACCAGTTGCTCGCGATCGCCTCGCGCAGCCTCGCGCGTGCGAAGACGTACGCGGAGGTGCAGGGCATCCCGCGCGCCTACGGCAGCTACGAGGAACTGCTGGCCGATCCCGACATCGACGCGGTGTACATCCCGCTGCCGCACTCGCTGCACGTCGAGTGGGCCGTGAAGGCGGCCGAGGCACGCAAGCACGTCCTCGTGGAGAAGCCGATCGCCCTCGAAGGCTCGGGCGTGCGCACGCTGCAGTCGGCGGCCCGCGGCCACGACGTCGTGATCACCGAAGCCTTCATGTATCGCCACCATCCGCTGGTGGCCAAGGTGCGCGAACTGGCGCACGACGGCACCATCGGCCGCCTGCAGGGGGTGCGCGGCACCTTCTCGTTCGCCCTCGATCGCCCGGGCGACACCCGGCTCGATCCCGAGTACGGCGGCGGCAGCCTCTGGGACGTCGGCTGCTATCCCGTCTCCTTCGCGCGCACCATCGTCGGCACGCGTCCCCTGTCGGTGCAGGCCGCTGCCAACTGGTCACCCGCGAAGATCGACCTCTCGTTCTTCGGCCAGATCCTGTTTCCCGACGACGTGGTCGCCCACGTCCACAGCAGCTTCGAGTCGCCGTTCAAGACCGAGATGGAGATCATCGGCAGCGAGGGCCGCCTGCTCGTCCGGCACCCCTTCAAGCCCGAGATGTCCGAGACGATCGAGGTGATGACGGCACGGGAGACGACGATCGTCACCGTCGAGGGGCCGGCGCTCTATCAGGGCGAGGTCGACGACGTGCGCGCCGCGGCGCGCGAGGGGCGCCCGCCGCTGGTGACCCTCGACGAGAGCCTCGACCACGTCGAGACCCTGACCGCACTCCTCAAGGCCGCCCGCAGCGGCAACACCGTCGAGGTGTAACGCCCGTGGCCGGCCTGCTGCTGTTGCATGAGTCATGAGTCATGAGTCATGACTCATGAGACATGACTAAGGTGCTTCGACGCGCTGGCGTCCTTCGCCTCGGAACGCCGAGAGATCGACCATCTGGCTGCGGTCCGGCAGCGACTTGTGGTACTCGATGCGCGGGCGATCGTCGGTGAGCAGCGGGCCCGGGCCGACGAAGGCCCGCATCGCCGCTGCATCGCCGCTGAACTGGCCGATCAGCGCCTCGTAGGTGCCGAGGCCGACGCTGTCGAGCGCCGCGGCGGTGGCGGGATCGGCGCGCTTGCGGTCGAAGGCGGCGCGGCTCACCGTGAGCGGCCGCCGCGTCCCGGCCATCAGCGTGCCGCCGTTCCACAGCGTGGCGTCGGGGAACACCTCGAGGAACGTCCGCATGATCAGGTCGTACTCGACCTTCGCGCGATGGCCGATCCACTGCAGCATGATCCCGTCGTCCTTGAGCGCGGCGCGCGCGAGCTCGAAGTACTCGCGTGAATACACGAGGCCGGCGCCCGCGTGCTGCGGCTGGATGATGTCGGCGGTGATCACGTCGTAGCGCCGGTCGGTCAGGGCGAGATAGTTGCGGCCGTCGGACACGCGCATGTGCACCCGGGGCTGGCGGAGCACGTCGTTGTTGACATGGGCG
The DNA here is from genome assembly GCF_044337415.1 of Luteitalea sp. Lineage (GTDB taxonomy): Bacteria > Acidobacteriota > Vicinamibacteria > Vicinamibacterales > Vicinamibacteraceae > Luteitalea. The sequence goes on along the minus strand of NZ_JBIINP010000020.1, from coordinate 22,400 downwards.
AACCTGGCCGCGCCCTTCACCACGCTGTCCGACAGCTCGACCACGTCGACGTCCACGCCGCCGTGCCGGCTCACGGCGCCCGCCGTCACCCCACCGCCCAGGCCGATCACGAGCACCTCGCGTGGCGACGGATGCAGCGCCAGCGGGAACAGGCCGATCTGCGAGTGCACCTGCACCATCGAGAACGAGTCGTTGGCCTGGTGCAGGCCGTCGAGGTACATGACCTGCGTGCCACCGGGCGCCCGGTTCACCGAGACGGTCGTCTGCACCCCCTCCTCGCGCCAGAGCACACGCTCGCCATGCGGGTAGCGGCGACCGATGGTGACGTCGAACAGGTCCTGTTGCATCCGGCCCAGCACGGCGCACAGCACGACGGCCGCGGCCACCGACAGCAGGACCCGGCGCGGCGCGGCGACGCGGGTGGCCAGCATCAGGCCACTGGCGATGTACACCGCAGCCATGAGCTCCAGGCTGACCTGACTGCCCAGCAGGGGCAGCAGCACGAAGCCGCCGAGGATGGCACCGGCGATGGCCCCCGCCATGTTCACGGCGTACGCCACGCCGATGCGGCGTGCCAGGGCCGGGTCGTCCGGATCGCCGCTGCCCGACCAGGCGCGGAGCGCAATCGGGAAGGCGAGCCCCATCAGCAGGGCGCTCGGGAGGATGGCGACCACCGACGCCTGGATCGTGCCAGACGTGCGCCAGCCGAGCCCATACGTCGTCGTCAGGATCAGGCGCGAGGCCAGGACCGCGATGGCCGTCCCGACGTTGAGCCGTACGAGCGTGGCAACCCAGTCCCGCTCGCGCCGCAGCATCCGCGTGGCGATCGCGCTCCCCGCGGAGATGCCGCCCAGCACGGTGGCGAGCATCGTGGTGAAGGCGTAGGTCGTGGCCGGCAGGATCAGCACCAGCATCCGGAACCAGATGACCTCGAGCGCCAGCGAGGCCAGCCCCGACAGCAGGAAGAAGAGCAGCACCAGCCGGGCGGTCAGGCCCGACACGGGGGCATGCACGGAGCGGGCCCCGGTGACGCCGGGCAACGCCGCATCGCCGGTGCCGGTCGTGGCGGCATCCGGCGTGGCGCGCGACGACAGCCCCCACGCGCCGACGGCCACCAACAGGTTCAGGCTGGCGGCGACGAGGAAGGTGCCGCGCAGGCCGATGCCGCCAATCAGATAGAATCCGGCCAGGATCGCGCCCGTGATGGCGCCCCCGGCGTTGACCGCGTACAGCAGGCCGACGCGCGGGCCCATGTCGCCGCGGGTGGCCACCGACCTCACGACGAAGGGCAGCGTGGCGCCCATGAGTGCCGTCGGCAGGAGCAGGATCACGGCAGAGCAGGCCAGTCGCGCGAGCGTCAGCGCCAGCGTCGTGTCTGGGACGGACCGCGCCACGCCGGCATAGAGGCCCTGGGCGGCGTCGAGCAGCCACGGGGTCAGCAGGGCGCTGACGCCGATGCCGGCCTCGATTGCGGCAAACCATCGCAGCGGACGACGGGCGCGGTCGGCCAGGCGCCCGCCGATGAGGCTCCCGAGCGCCAGCCCGCCCATGAAGCTGGCCAGCACCGTGCTCGCGGCATAGGCGGTGACGCCGAAGACCACCGACAGCAGGCGCAGCCAGAGCACCTGGTACATGAGGCCGCTGATGCCCGACAGGAAGTACAGTGCGGCCACGACACGCAGGGGCGCCCCGGCAACACGAGCGAGTTCGTCACGCATGAGTCGGAGTCATGATACAGGACCCCTTCGGTCGCCGATGATCGAGGGCCTCCAGGACAAGGCAGAATACGTCTCGGGCCAGGTGGAGCGCATCACGTTCCACGATCCCGAGGGCGGTTTCTGCGTGCTCCGCGTGGCGCTGCGCGGTCGACGCGAGCCGGCGACCGTGGTCGGGCACGCCGCACAGGTCGCGGTGGGTGAACACATCCATGCGACGGGCGCGTGGGTCCACGACCGCACGCACGGCCAGCAGTTCAAGGCCGACTGGATCCGCCTCTCCCCGCCCGACTCGCCCGAGGGCATCGAGCGGTACCTCGGCTCCGGCCTGATCAAGGGCGTCGGTCCGCACCTGGCGCGGCAACTCGTCGAGGCGTTCGGCACGGGGGTGTTCGACGTCATCGATCGGGAGCCGGACCGCCTGCTCGACATCCCGGGGATCGGGCGCGTGCGCGCACGCCGCATCGTCGACAACTGGCAGGGCCAGCGGGCCGTGCGGGAGATCATGGTCTTCCTGCACACGCACGGCGTGAGCACCAGCCGTGCCGTGCGCATCCACCGCACGTACGGCGCCGAGGCGGTCCAGGTGCTCACCGAGGACCCGTATCGGCTGGCGCGCGACATCCGGGGCATCGGGTTCCTCACCGCCGACCAGATCGCGCGCAAGGTCGGCGTGCCTGCCGACGCCATGAGCCGCCGCCGGGCCGCGCTGCAGCACGTGCTCGGCGAGGCGGTCGATCAAGGCCATTGCGCGCTGCCGACCACGGAACTCCGCGACCGCACGGCCGCGCTGGTCGAGCTGACGCCGCCCTCCATCGACGAGGCGCTGGTGCTCGAGGTCGAGGCCGGCTCGCTGGTGCCCGTGGACCTCGACGGCGCCCCGGCGCACGCCCTGGCCTCGCTCGACGCGTCGGAGCGCACCGTGGCGGCGCGCCTGCAGTCGCTCGCGGGGCGTCCGCGTCCGTGGCCCGACATCGATGCCGAGCGGGCCGTGCCCTGGATCGAGGGGCGGCTCGGCCTCGCGCTGTCGGCCAGCCAGCGCGTCGCGGTGACGCAGGCCCTGGAGTCTCGACTGCTGGTGCTCACGGGAGGGCCGGGTGTCGGCAAGACCACCGTGCTGCGCGCCATCCTCGGCATCCTCATGGCCAAGGGCGTGCGCCCGTTGCTGGCGGCACCGACGGGGCGCGCCGCCAAGCGCATGACCGAGGCCACGGGGCTCGAGGCGAAGACGATCCACCGGCTGCTGGAGATCAACCCACAGGATGGGCGCTTCCGCCGCCGGCCCGGCAACCCGCTCGAGGGCGACCTGCTGGTGGTCGACGAGTCGTCGATGGTGGACGTTGTCCTGATGGCGCACCTGCTGCAGGCCGTGCCGGAGACGATGGGCCTGCTGCTGGTGGGCGACGTGGACCAGTTGCCCTCGGTCGGCCCGGGCCAGGTGCTCGCCGACGTGATCGGATCGGGCCGCGTGCCCGTGGCGCGCTTGACGGAGATTCACCGCCAGTCGGCCGAGAGCCGCATCGTCATCGCGGCGCACGCGATCAACGCCGGCACGATGCCCGCCTTCAGCCAGGCCGGCCAGGGCGACTGTTTCTTCGTGGAGGCGGCCGATCCGGAGCAGGCGAGGCAGCGGCTGTTGCAGGTCGTGTCCGAGCGCATCCCGCAGCGGTTCGGCCTCGACCCCGTGCGCGACGTACAGGTGCTCTGCCCGATGAACCGCGGCGGCCTCGGCGCGCAGGCGCTCAACCAGGACCTGCAGCGCCTGTTGAACCCCCACGGCGCGCCGGTGATCGAGCGCTACGGCCAGCGCTTCGCCGTTGGCGACAAGGTCATGCAGATCGAGAACGACTACGACAAGGAGGTCTACAACGGCGACCTCGGCGTCGTCCGTGCCATCGCCGTCGACGACGAGACGATGACGGTGGAGTTCGATGGTCGAGCCGTGACGTTCGACTTCGGCGATCTCGATCGCCTCGTGCTCGCCTACGCGACCACGGTGCACAAGTCACAGGGTTCGGAGTACCCGGCCGTCGTGATCCCGGTGACGACACAGCACTACCCGATGCTGCAGCGCCACCTGCTCTACACCGGCGTCACGCGCGGCAAGCGGCTGGTGGTGCTGGTGGGGCAGCCACGCGCGCTGGGCATCGCCGTCCGCGGGGCGCAGGCCCGTCGGCGCTGGTCGCAACTACGCGCCCTCCTCCAACGCTAGCTCGCGTACCCGGCAGCGGGTACCCGGTACCCGGTACCCGGCACCCCGTTACTTGACGCGCTCGTGCCATTGGAGGACGCTCCTCGCATGGCGATCCTCTGCGCGGTCGACTTCTCGTCGCCGTCCGCCCTCGCACTCACGGCCGCGTCCCGCATCGCGACCACGTTCCGGCAACCCCTCACGATCCTGACCGTCGCCGATCCGCTGCTGGCGGCGGCCGAGCAGATGCAGTCCGGCTCCGACCCGTTGGCCGTGCTCACCGGCGTCCTGGCCGAGTTCGTGGACGAGACCCTCGGCGCCGGCGCGTCGGCCCGCTACGACCTTGTCGTCCCGGTGGGCGATCCCGCGGGCCAGATTCTCGCGCACGCCGACGCCCTCGACGCCGACCTCGTCGTGCTGGCCACGCAGGGGGCGAGCGGCGTGGCGAAGTTCGTGTTCGGGTCGGTGGCCGAGCGCGTGCTGCGCACGAGTCCGCGGCCGGTGCTCGTCGTGCCGCCGGCCGTCGCCGACGGCCCCATGCGCACGCTGGGCGCGATGCAGGAAGTGCTCGCCCCGATCGACTTCCACGAGCATGCCGAGGCCGACGCGCGGCTGGCGCATCGCGTGGCGCGGGCCAGCCACGCCCGGTTGCGCCTGCTGCACGTGATCGGCGGCGGCGATGCGAGTCGCTGGACGGTGCTGCGGCAGTCGATCGCCGCGCAGTTCGAGGAGGCCCTCGGGGGCAGCCGTGCCCGGCAGGCGGAGAGCGCGCAGGCGGCGCTCGAGCGGCTGGCCGAGGCGCTGGGCGGGACGCCGGGGCCGACGCTCGAAGTGGTCGAGGGGCCGGCCGCGGAGCAGATCGCCCGCGTGGCCGATCGCGCCGACGTCGACCTCATCGTGCTCGGCCTGCGCGGCGAGCCCGGCCTGCTCGGGGCGCGTGTCGGCGCCGTGGCGTATCGCGTGCTGTGCGCCTCACCCGTACCGGTGCTGGCGGTGCCCCACGAGGCCCGCGGCCGCGCCCTCCCGTTCATCGACTGAAGGAACGGAAGAGTAGAAGAGTAGAAGGCAGAGCGGGAAGGCCGAAGGTCCGACAAGGTGAAAGGTCGGACAAATTCGAAGGTCGGGCTCCTGCGAGGAAGATAGGGCCGGTTGTCTCAACCCGGCCCCAACGTCCTTGCGTGCCCGCGGCTCAGTGGCGGCGGGTCTTCACGAACGTGGCGATCTGCGTGGCCAGGGCCTCGGGATCGGCGCCCGTATCCACCACGCGCGTACCGTTGTCGGCAGACAGCGACCGGCAGACGCCGCCGGCGTCCGCGCCCGCCGCGTGCGTCACACACAGCGTCGGCTTGTCGAGCTCGGCCACGGCGGCCTGCGTCGACCAGTCAGACGGGCTCATCGCCCGCAATGGCAACGCCGGCGGTTCCACCTCGAAGAAGGCCGTCGGCCCGGGGTCCACGAGCACCACCCCGGCGATGCGTCGCGTCGGTGCCATCCGATCCCCGGCCACGGCGATGGTCTCGGCGCCGAACTCCCGCCCGCCGATGTAGACCGGCAGGCCGGCGCTGGCCAGGGCATCGGTCAGGCGCTGCAGCTCGAGCGCGACGTCGCGCGGTGACCGGCGCTGCCAGAACGCCCGCAGCGCATCGATGCCCACCACGTGGACGCCGGCGTCGGCCAGCCGATGGGCCAGCGCCTCCTCGGGCTGCCGCCACCCGCGCGCCGACGACACCAGCACCAGCATCGCCCTCGGCTGCGACGACCAGGCGGCCGTCAGCGGCAGGTCGAAGTGCTGCAGCCAGCGCTGGATGGGCGTGATCTCGTGCGGCGGTTCCTGCGTCGCCGTCGCGAGGGCCGCCTCGAGGGGCGCGCGCAGGTTGCGCGGCGTGTCGGCAAAGGCCCAGGCCGCCGGCGGCTCCCCGTGCCTGTCGAGCGCCTCGCAGGACGCCGGCGCGCTGGCGGCCTCCAGCCCGATCGAGACCGCCGCAGGCACGGCCTGGAGCGGCACGGCGGCGACGGCCGCGCGGGCCATGGGGAGCGCGTCCGCCGTGCTGACGACCACCGGGCGCAGGTACGCGGTCAAGCCCGCATCGCGCTGGGCCCGGCGCGAGATGTCCTCGAGCTGCTCGCCGAGCCGGCGGCAGGTGAGCGCGCGCGTGCCTTCGAGGCGCTCGGCATCCACCTCCACGAGCAGCACATGCCAGGGCACGGCCTCGGCGAGCGCCGCGCGCTCGGCCGTGGTCGCGCCGCGATGGAACAGGAGCACCACGCCGGTCGGCGTGGCACGGGGCACCTGCACCTCGGTGGTGCCCAGGTGCGGCAGGTCGAGGCGGACCACCCGCGCGCCGAGGCGCGCATCGGGGGCGCTCCGCACGTCGTCGCCCAGGCCGACGCTCGCGGCGAGCGTCAGCGCACACCCGGCGACGAGGCGCCGGGCGGCTTCCCGGGAGGCCGACAGGACAACAGGCATGCCGCTCGTTCAGGCTAGCACGCCTCATCCGTCCGATCGCCAGGCGCGGCCAGACCGAACGACGGCGATCGCCTTACGCGTCGTCGCGGGCCCAGTCGCGGGCGCGCGCGACGGCGCGCGTCCAGCGCTTGTACCGTCGGTCACGCTCGTGCTGGTCGATCCTCGGGGCGAACTCGCGATCGAGCGCCCAGTTGCGCCGCACGTCGTCGAGGTCGTTCCAGTAGCCGACGGCGAGGCCGGCCAGGTACGCAGCGCCGAGGGCGGTGGTCTCGCCAACGGCCGGTCGACGCACCGGGACGCCGAGCAGATCCGCCTGGAAGTCGAGCAGGTGCGTGTTCACCGTCGCGCCACCGTCGACCTTGAGGCTCGACAGCGTGATGCCGGAGTCCTGCTGCATGGCGTCGAGCACGTCACGCGTCTGGTACGCCATCGACTCGACCGCGGCGCGAGCCAGGTGCGACGCGGTGGTGTTGCGGGTGAGGCCGATGATCAGGCCGCGCGCGTACTGATCCCAGTACGGTGCACCGAGGCCGACGAACGCCGGCACGAGCAGCACGCCGTCGGCGTCGGTCGACTCCAGCATCAGGCGCTCGACGTCGGCCGAGGTCGGAATCAGCTTCAGCCCGTCGCGCAGCCACTGCACCACGGCGCCGGCGATGAACACCGCGCCCTCGAGGGCGTAGGTGACCTCGCCGTTGCGTTGCCAGCCCACCGTGGTCAGCAGGCCATGGCTCGACGGCTTGGGCGTGGCGCCGGTGTTCATCAACAGGAAGCAGCCGGTGCCGTACGTGTTCTTGGCGCTGCCGGGCTCGAAGCACGCCTGGCCGAAGAGGGCCGCCTGCTGGTCGCCGGCCGCGCCCGCGATCGGGATGGCGCTGCCGAAGATCTCGGGCACCGTGTGGCCGTACACCTCGCTGTTGCTCCGGATGGCGGGCAGCATCGCCCTCGGCACGTCCATCATCGCCAGCAGCTCGTCGTCCCAGTCGAGCGTGTGGATGTTGAACAGCAGCGTGCGCGAGGCGTTGCTCACATCGGTGACGTGCACCGCGCCGCCCGTCAGGCGCCACAGCAGGAACGTCTCGATCGTGCCGAACAGCACCTCGCCCCTGGCCGCCCGTGCGCGCAGGCCATCGTGCGTGTCGAGCAGGTGCTTGACCTTGGTGCCCGAGAAGTAGGCGTCGACGACCAGGCCGGTCTTCTGGCGGATGGCCGCCTCGTGACCCTGCTGCTTCAGGCGATCGCAGATGCCCGCGCTGACGCGGCTCTGCCACACGATGGCGTTGGCCACGGGCGTCCCGGTGGCCTTCTCCCACAGCACCGTCGTCTCGCGCTGATTGGCGATGCCGATCGCGGCGATGTCGGCGGCCGTCAGCCCGGCCTTCGCGATCGCCTCCTTCGCCACGGCGATCTGCGACGACCAGATCGCCTCGGGGTCGTGCTCGACGAGCGCCGGTCCCGGGAAGATCTGCGGGAACTCCTGTTGGGCCGAGGCGACGACGCGACCGTCCCTGCCGAAGACGATGGCGCGGCTGGACGTGGTGCCTTGATCGAGCGCGAGGATGTAGGACATCGGGAATCGGGAATCGGGAATCGGGAATCGGGAATCGGGAGTCGGGAGTCGGGAGTCGGGAGTCGGGAGTCGGGAGTCGGGAATGGCTGGTCAGGGTAGGGCAGGCTCTCCGAGCCCGGCCTGCGGTCAGGGCCACGCCGGGAGAATGGGCCCCACCGTCTCGAAGGGGCGCTGCTACTCGACGCGGCGGATCGGAGCGGCGACGCGGGTGGTCTCCGCGGGGTGATGCGCGCGGATGCACATGTCGTACACGGTGCCGCCGAGCACGCCGCCGACGCACGGCCCGATGATCGGCACCCACCACCAGCCGTTGGCGGCCGTGAAGACGCCGCCGCCCCAGCCGGCCACGGCCGTGAAGAGCCGCGGGCCGAAGTCGCGCGCCGGGTTGATCGCGTAGCCGGCGTTGACGCCGAAGCCCATGCCGATGGCCATCACGGTGAGGCCGACGAACACGGGCGCGAGCGAGGCCGCGGGCGGCGCGTTGCGCTCGTCGCCGATGGCGAACACCATCGCCACGAGCAGGGCCGTGCCCACCACCTGGTCGATGAAGCCGCCGAGGAGGGTGGTGTACGACGCAGGGTAGGTTGCGAAGATGCCGGCCGTGCCTTGCGCGCCGAGCACCTGTCGCACGCCGCCGTCGAAGGCGGCAATCGCCTCGCGATACGTGAGGTACACGACCGCGGCGCCGACGAAGGCGCCGAGCACCTGCGCGACGAGATAGACCGGCACCTTGCTCCACGGGAAGCCGCGTCGCACGGCGAGCGCCAGGGTGACCGCCGGATTGAGGTGCGCGCCGCTCACGCCGGCCGAGGCATACACGGCGAGGATCACGGCCAGGCCCCAGCACAGGTGGATGGCGAGCGGACTGCCTGCGGCATTGGCGCTGGTGACCGTCTGTGCGACGACGCCGAGGCCGAAGGTGAGGAGGAGGGCCGTGCCGAGGAATTCCGCGAGGGCTTCACGCATGGTGGTCGCTATCCAGAGTGGCTCACCGACTTGAGATCGGCGCGTTGTTCCGCGTAAGACGTGTCGAAGGCGGCCACGCGCGGGTCGTGCGTCCAGCCCAGGCGGCGGCACGCATCGGCGTAGAGCGCCGGCCACCAGTTGTCGTGGTTCGTGAATCCGTCGCGCTTCCAGGCGCCCCAGTCCATCAACACGCGCGACCAGGCGCGGTCGCCGGCGCGGAGCGCTTCCTGCTGGCTCGGCATCGCCCCCACGTACCACTGCTTGCCGATGCGGGCGTGCAGCACCTCGTCGGCCCAGTCGTAGTCCTGGAAGGTCGCCGCCAGTGGCGAGCCCGCGGCTTGCGCGATCTCCCACTCGTACCGCTTGCCGTGGCGGGGCATCAGGCCCTGCTCGATGAAGTACAGCACCGCGTGACGGTCGAGCGCGTCGATCTGCGTGTTGAGCCCGAGCGACCACGTGAAGTTCACCTTCACGAGCGCGGGCCAGTCGACGCCGAGCTCGGCAAACAGCACCTCGCCCATCATCGCGTGGCGCGCCTCGTCCCACAGCTGCCGCGTCATGTCGCGCACGTAGCCCCACGGCTTGCCAGGCGTCTCGACGATGATGCTGGCCATCATCTCGGGGACGTCGATCTCGCGCAGGCGCTTGTAGGCCAGCATGAGGAGCTTCGGCTCGGGCGGGAACGACGTGTCGTAGATGAAGGCCTCCGCGTTCACCGCCATGTTGTAGGGATCGGGGAACCGGGCATCGCGCTGCGGCACGGGGTCGAAGGCGCGTGGCGTGGCCGAGAAGCGGGGCGCTGGCGTGTCTGGCGCGTCCTCGGCCGTGCCGTCGAGGCCGTGCGCGGCCGCCAGGGTCGTGCGCAGGGCCTCGAGCCACGTCGCCTCAGGTGCGTCGACGGCCGCAAGGGCCGCAGCCGCCTGTTGTCCGGAGGCCAGCAGGTCGGCAAGGTCGAGTCGTGCGTGCCGCAGCAGGTGGCGCGTCGGCGCATCCGCAAGCGGGTGCGCATCGGCGTGCAGGGCGGCGCAGGCCTCGTCGAGCGCCGGCAGCAACACGGTGTAGAGCCCGGCGCAGAGATGCGTGCCGTCGGGCGCATGTCGCACCTCGTCCAGCGCGAGCTGCAGCGCCGGATCGAGCGGGTCGTCGAGGCCCAGCGGCGGCTCGCGCATCTCGCCCACACGGCTCCGGATGGCGGCGACCAGGTCGGCCAGCAGCCACGCGTGGTGGCTGTACAGCATCTTCAGTTCGTACTGCGGTTCCGCCGTGAGGCGGGAGACCAGCGTGCCGTGTGCCGCGCGCGCCGTGCCGTGCAGGCGCTTGAGGCGCGCCACCGTGGCATCCACGCTCAGGCCGGGCGCGGTGGCCTGGGGGATCGAGCACAGGCCAGCCAGGACCGGCAGGCCGGGAACGGGAGCGGGAGGAGGCGTGACTGGCATGCGGAACTCCGGGATGGCCGCAGTGTAATGCCGAATGCCGCGAGGCCGAATGCCGAAGGGGCAGGGCGGGGCCCCTCATGCCTCATGCCTCATGTCTCATGCCTAAGGGGCAAGGACGAAAGGACAAAGGACAAAGGACAAAGGACAAAGGACAAAAGGTAGGGCCGGCTGTCCCAGCCCGGCCCAGGCCTACGCGACGGCGAAGGGCCAGCGCCGCGTCTGCTTCGACCAGACCAGGAACGCCACGCCACCCGCAGCCAGCAGCGCGAGGCCGAACAGGATGACGAACGGGTCGGTCGTCGCGAACAGGAAGAGCCAGCCGAAGAGCGCGACGACCAGCGGCACGGGATAGAGCCACACGCGGAACGGGCGGGGCAGGTCCGGCTGCTGGCGGCGCAGCAGCACGAGCGCGGCCATCTGTCCGATGAACTGCACGAGGATGCGCATCGTCACCAGGGCATCGATGACGATGCCGAGGCTGAGCGTGCTGCCGATCATCGCGAGCACGCCGACGGTGAGCAGTGCCACGTGCGGGAAGTGCTGCGTCGGGTGCAGGCGCCCGAACACCGGGAAGAACGTGCCGTCGAGCGCTGCCGCATACGGGATGCGCGAATAGCCGAGCAGCAGCGCGAACACCGAGCCGAACGCCGTCCAGAGCACCAGCAGCGTGAACACGCTCGCGACGGAGGTGCCGTACAGCCGCTCCATGAACACCGACACGATGAAGTCCGACTTCGGGTTGGCCGAGGCCGGCACGAACTCGCGCCACGAGACGACGCCGATGATCGACAGGTTGATCGCGATGTAGATCAGCGCGACGGCGAAGACGCTGAAGATGATCGACCGCGGGATCACGTAGCCCGGCTCGCGCACCTCGTCGCCGATGTAGCAGATGTTGTAGTAGCCGAGGTAGTCGTAGATGCCGACGCGGGCCGCGCCGCCCAGGCCGAGCAGGAACCCGATCGAGAAGTTGAAGGCCCCGGGCGGGAAGTCGAAGGCCACCGACGACTGGAAGAACAGCGCCCCGCTCACGATCACGGCCAGGGTCGTCAGCAGCGTGCCCACCCACAACGTGACCGTGAGCCGGCCCACCGAGTCGATGCGTCGGTACAGCAGCGCGATGTTGACCACGCCGACGGCCATCGCCAGCGCCACCACCCAGGTGCGAGGCATCTCCGGCCAGAAGTAGCGCGCGTACTGCGCGAAGCCGATGTAGCCCGAGGCGATCTCGAGCGGCCCCGACAGGATGAACTGCCAGATGAACAGGAACGCCATCAGGCGGCCCAGCTTCTCGCGCCCGAAGCCTTCGCGCAGGTACTGGTAGGTGCCGCCGGACCCCGGCATCGCCGCGCCGAGTTCGCTCCAGATGAGCCCGTCGGCAATCACGATGACCAGCGCCACCAGCCACCCGAGCAGTGCCTGCGGCCCGCCCAGCGCCGTCATCAGGAGCGGGATCGTGATGAACGGCCCGATCCCGATCATGTTCGACATGTTCAGCGCCGTGGCCTGCAGGAGGCCGAACTGGCGCACGAGGCCGTGCGTCTGGCCGGGATGCGGGGTGGGGGGCGCGCTGCTCATCGAGTGCGGCGAAGTATATCCGCGAGGCGGCGGGGCGCCGCCTCGTGCAATGCCGCGATGCCGCGATGCCGAAGTGCCGCAAGGGCGCGTGGAAGGGCTGCTGTCCCGACGACGCCCGGAGGGAGGGGCTCGGCCGGCCCGGTCCCCCAGGGCGGAGTCCGCCGATGGCTGGAGGGCGAAGGCCTGTCACGTTTCCCGTGCTGGCAGCCACCTCTCCACGGCTCAATCCGGCAACCGCGGTCCCTTCAGGAGGTCATGTGGCGTCAGTCGCCTTCGTTCGTCGATCGTTCCTCGCGCACGCGCTCCTCAGCCTCGCGCTGGCCATCACGGTGCCGACGTGGTGGCAGACGCCCCGCGCGGGCGACGTCGGCGCCACGGCTCCCCCGGCATCGCTGCCGACCGACCAGGGCGCCGTGCGCCGGCTCTCGCCGGGCGAAAGGTCGCGCGCCCTGGATCGCATCGCCGGCGTGCCGCTCCACTTCGAGCGGAACATCGGGCAGGCCGGCCAGGACCTCGACTTCGTGGCCACCGGCGCCGGCTACCGCGTGGGCCTGTCGTCGGGCAGCGCGACCGTCGTGCTGACCGACCGCGACCGCGTCTCTGGCACCTTCCGCTTCGCGCTCGAGGGCGCCAGGACCGGCCTCGTGGCCGAGCCGCTCGACACGCTGCCGGGGACGACGTCCTACTACCGTGGCAACGACCCCGCCGCGTGGCAGGTGGGCGCCACGACCCACGCGCGTGTGCGGTACGCCAACGTGTTCGATGGCGTCGACGTCGTCTACTACGGCAACCAGCAGCGCTTGCAGTACGACTTCATCGTCGCCCCCGGGGCCGATCCCGCGCAGGTCGCCTTCCGGGTCGAGGGCGCCGAGCGTGTGTCGCTCGGAGACGACGGGCAGTTGCAGATGGCCGCGGGAGGTCGGGTCCTCGAGCAGGCGGCGCCCTACACCTACCAGGTGGTCGACGGGCAGCGCCGCGAGGTGTCGAGCCGCTTCGTGCTCGAGGGCACGCGGGTGCGGTTCGAGGTCGGCGAGTACGACCGTGCACGCGCCCTGGTCATCGACCCGGTGGTCGCGTACGCCTCCTGGCTCGGCGGACAGAGCGAGGAAGGCATCCTCGACATCGCCATCGATGGCGCAGGCAACCTCGTCCTCTTCGGCTTCGTGCAGGACGCCGCGGTCCTGGTCGACTTCCCGACGACCGACGGTGCCGTGAAGCGGACGCGCAACGGTGCGTTCGACTTCGACGTGTTCGTCACGAAGTTCAATCCGTCTGGCACCACGCTGCTGTTCTCGACGCTGCTGGGTGGCAGCGACTACGAGTTGTTCGACGCCTACAACTACGAGGGGGGCCTTGCCCTCGACACGGCGGGCAACATCCATGTGACGGGCACGACGCAGTCGGGCGACTTCCCGACGACGACGGGGGCCTTCGACACGACCTACAACAGCGATCCGCGGCCCAGCAACGTCGCCGACGGCTTCTACGTGAAGCTCTCGTCGACGGGCGCCCTGCTCTACGGCACCTACTTCGGCGGGCGCGCTAACGATCAACCGCACGGGATCGACGTCGATGCCGCCGGCAACGCCTACATCGTCGGCGAGACGTCGTCGACGACCACCGCCGACCCGTCCGTCGGGGGCTTCACGCTGACCGGTGATGCCTTCGACACGACGCTCCAGAACACGGAGGCGTTCCTGCTGCGGTTCAGCGCCGCCGGCCAGCTGACCTACGGCACCTACATCGGCGGATCCTCGAGCGAGGCGCAGGACTCGACCGACGTGCGGGTGTCGCGCACCACGCCGAACGTGGTCTATGTCGTCGGAGACACCCGCAGCACGAACCTGTTTCCCGGTGGGCTGACGCCGGCCTTGCCGTCGAGCAACTCGGGGAGCCGCGACGGATTCGTCCTCCGGCTCAATCTTGCGCTGACCGGCGCCGCCCAGGCGACCTACGGCACCTACTTCGGAGGCACCGGCGAGGAGACCGTCGCGTCCATGGCGCTCGATGCCAGCGACAACGTGTATGTCGCCGGATCGACCAGTTCCTCGAGCGCGACGTTCCCGCAGGCGGTCACCGTGCCAGGGTCGGTCGCGCCGAGCGGCACCGACGTGGTCGTCGCGAAGTTCAACCCGGCCGTGTCGAGCGCCGCCAGCCTCGTGTTCGCGGCGCGCATCAACGGGTTCTACACCGACACGGGCTACGACATCGCGCTGGACTCGCAGAACCAGCCCTGGGTCGGCGTCAACAGCGGGTCGCTGTCGCCCACGCCCAATGCCGCGCAGGACTTCCCGGTCGTCAATCCGGTCCAGAACACGCGATCGGGCAACGGCCAGCACCAGATGATCGTGCAGTTGAACGCCGCAGGCACGGCACTGCTGATGTCGTCGCCGATCGGCGGCCGCGGCGGTCGGGGCGGGCCCGTCGGCGTGGCCGTGACCGGCAGTGACGAGGTGTGGGTGGGCGGGTCCTCGTCCGGGGGCACCGACCGCCTGGCGGTCGTGACGCCCTTCCAGGCCAGCTACGGCGGCGGCGATGCCGATGCGACGCTGCAGCGCATCGGCCTGCAGGCGGACCTGACCCTCACCAAGTCCGTCGACAAGCCGTACCCCCAGGTCACCGTGCTGCCCGGCGAGTCGATGACCTACACCCTGGTGGTGAACAACGCCACCGGCGACACGGTGCGCAACGTGGTGGTCACCGACAACCTGCCGGCCGAAGTGGTCTTCGTGTCGTGCGCCTCGACGGCGGGCGGCGTGTGCAGCGGATCGGGCAACAACCGCACGATCACGATCCCGTCGCTCGCGTCGGGTGCCTCGGCGACCATCACCATCGCGACGACGGTCGCGGCCGGTGTCGGTCCGGGACAGGTCTGGACCAACACCGCCACTGTCGCCCACAACGGCTCGACCGATCCGAACCCCGGCAACAACACGGGCAACGTCGGCAACGGCGCGCCGACGCTGACCAACGCGGCGGGAGACGCTGATGGCGATGGTCTCAGCAACGGGTTCGAGCAGAAGTTCGGACTCAACGGGCTCAACAACAGCCCGGGCGAGGGCGCCGCGGGCGACCCGGACGGCGACGGCAAGACCAACGCGCAGGAGCAGGCCGAAGGCACGCACCCGCGCGGCTTCGTGATCACCTTCCTGGCCGAGGGCGCGACGGGCGGCTTCTTCGACACGCGCCTCGCGATCGCGAACCCGACGGGCACGCAGGCCCTGGTGCTCACACGGTTCCAGAAGGGCGACGGCACCACGATCAGCGACTATCGCGTGATCCCGCCGTTCAGCCGCTCGACCATCGATGTGGAGACGCTGGCGGGCCTCGAAGGCGCCGAGTTCTCGACCCTGGTCGAGGCCGACGTCCAGGTGGTGGCCGACAGGACCATGAGCTGGGATGGCAACGGCTACGGCAGCCACGCGGAACGGGGGATCCTCACGCGGACCGCCACCCGCTGGTACTTCGCCGAGGGTGCGACGTTCGGGCCCTTCAACCTGTTCTACCTGGTGCAGAACCCCAACGCGACACCCGCGCAGCTGCGGGTGACGTACCTGCTCGGGACGGGCGCGCCGCTGACCAAGACCTACACCGTGGCGGCACAGAGCCGCTTCAACATCTGGGTCGACAACGAGGGCGTGACCGACCCCGCGCTCGCGGCCCTGGCCAACGCGGAGCTCTCGGCCATCATCGAGTCGACCAATGGCGTGCCCATCATCGCCGAGCGGGCCATGTACCTCGACCAGCCGGGACGGGCGCTCGGGGCCGGCCACGAGAGCGCCGGCGTGACCGCGCCGGCCACGCAGTGGTTCCTCGCGGAGGGCTCCACGGGCAGCTACTTCGACCTGTTCATCCTGATCGCCAACCCGAACCCCACGCCGGCGACCATCGAAGCCGACTACCTGCTGACCACCGGACAGGTGATCACCCGGTCGTACACGGTGCCCGGCAACAGCCGCTTCAACATCTGGGTGGACCAGGAGCCCGGACTGGCCGACGTGGCCGTGTCCACGCGCGTCCGCTCGACCAACGGCGTCCCGATCATCGTCGAGCGCTCGATGTGGTGGCCGGGCCCGACGTCGGCGACCTGGCAGGAAGCACACAACAGCCCGGGCGAGACGACCACCGGCACGCGCTGGGCCATGGCCGAAGGGGAGAGCGGAGGACCGCGCGATACCGACACCTACGTGCTGATCGCGAATACCTCGCCGTTTGCCGGCACCATCAGGGCCACGGTGCTCTTCGAGGACGGCACGCCGGCAGTGACCCGCGAGTACGCGATTGGCGCCAGCGCACGGTTCAACATCGCGCCCGCGGCCGACGAGTTCTTCCCGGAGACGCGCGGCAAGCGGTTCGGCATGCTGATCGAGAGCATCGGCGGCACGCCGGCGCAGATCGTGGTCGAACGGGCCATGTACTCCGATGCGGGCGGGGTGAACTGGGCCGCCGGCACCAACGCGCTCGCGACGAAGTTGCAGTAGCGGGATGACACGGGTAGGGCGCGGTGTCCCGCCGCGCCCTACCTTTCCAACCCGGCCTTCGCGTCCACCGTCTCCGCGGTGACGACCGCCAGCCGGCCGCTCACAACGTACAATCTCCGCACGATGTCCAGCCTGCTCCTGCGCCTCGGGCGCCTGGCCCTGATCGGGGTCGGCGTCCTCGCCGTGTCGCTGCCTGCCCGCGCCCAGGCACCCTCGCCCGACGAGCGAGAGGTCGTGGCGACGATCCAGAAGCTGTTCGACGCGATGGCGTCCTGCGACGAGGCTGCCATTCGCGCGATCACGGTGCCGGAGGGCCGGCTCTATCGGGTCAGCGTCGGCGCCGACACGCCCATGCGCAGCGTGACGCTCGACGAGTTCGCGACGAGTTTCGGCAAGTGCGGCCGCAAGATGCTCGAGCGGATGTGGACACCGCAGGTGCGGGTGCACAAGGGCATCGCCACGGTGTGGACTCCCTACGATTTCTGGCTGAACGGTGCGTTCAGCCACTGCGGCATCGACAGCTTCGAACTGGTGAAGGCTGCCGACGGCTGGAAGCTCACGGGCGGCAGTTACACCATGGAGCGGGAGGGGTGCACCCCGAGCCCGCTCGGTCCCCCGAAGTAGCGGTGTCCAACCGCGCCGTCGGCCCGGCCATCGGCATCAAGGCCGCGACCACCTCGGCTGGCGACGCTGCGTTCTACCTCGTCATCAAGCGGGCCGCCGGCGTGGTGCGAAGGATCACCTACAAGGTGCCGCGCGAGAAGATGCTCGAACTGGCCAGGGCCCTCTCGCAGCCCTGACCGGTCGTGCGCCTCAGTCGCCGTCGGCGACCGCGCCCCTGACGAACGCCTCGATCTGCTCGGCCGACATCGCGCCGGCGGTGCGGCTCACGAGGTCGCCCCGGTCGAACACGGCCAGCGTGGGGATCGACCGGATGCCGAGCCGACCCGAGAGGTCCTGCAACGCGTCCGTGTCCACCTTGGCCACCACGAGGCGCCCCGCATTGCGCTGCGCCACCATCGCCACCTGCGGCGCGACCATCCGGCACGGCCCGCACCACTCGGCCCAGAAGTCCACGAGCACCGGCAGCGCCGACGACGAGACGAGGGCATCGAAGAGGGCGGCCGAGGGGACGTCGACCGGCTTGGCCGGCGGGCCGAGGTCGGTGTGGCACTTGCCGCACCGGGTGGGCTGGCCGAGGTGCGCGAAGGGGAGGCGGTTGGCCGCACCGCACGATGGGCACGAGGTGATGAGGCCGCGGGGGTCCAGCTTGAGGCCTGGCATGAGCGACTCCCTGCCGCCCTCGAACGGGCGGCTGCTGGACCACTGTAGCGCGTCGGCGCTTTCCGGGATCGGGCTGGCGCGGGTGCATGGGACCGTCGCACGCTGACCACCGGCAGGGACTATCGAAGGGTGGTGACGCTCCAGCGCAATCGATCCGCCGAATTTTCGGCAGTCGGTGGGGAATAATGCCGGGCTTGCGGCGCCCTGCCGGCAACTCCGTGCGTAAGGTCGCCTGCAATCGCGTTGTCACGTCTGGCCCGGATGTTGCCTCCTGCAGTCGTACCCGCGCCCTCCCGCGTGGGTTCCCTGCGTGACGACTGCGTCTTCCACCACCCTCGACTGCACCGGAGCCCTGCCCGAGGCGCCCGTGCTCTGCCGCCACTGCGGAGACACGTGCGCCGACGCCGGCGTGCGGACCCCGGCCGGGACGTTCTGCTGCACCGGCTGCGAGTCGGTGTTCACCCTGTTGCAGACGCACGGCCTGACGCAGTTCTACGCCTGCGATACGGGCGCCGGCCTGTCGCAGCGGGCGGCGACGTCGCGCGATGCGGCACGCTTTGCCCCGCTCGACGACCCGCTCATCGCCCAGCGCTTCATCGACGCCGACGACGGCACGTGGGCGCACGCCACCTTCTCGGTCCCGTCGCTGCATTGCGCCTCGTGTCTCTGGTTGCTCGAGCAGTTGTGGCGCTTCGACGAGGGGGTCGGCCGCAGCGAGGCCGACCTGATGCGCCGTACGGTGCGTGTGGCGTTCCGGCCGGGGCACACGACGCTGCGCGCGGTGGCCGAGCGCCTGGCCTCGCTCGGCTACGAGCCCGTGATCGACGCCGAGCGCGCCGCCGGCCGGATGCCTGCCGCCCGCCGCGACCTGCTGCTGAAGCTCGGGATCGCCGGTTTCGCGGTCGGCAACATGATGCTGTTCAGCATCCCGCGCTACGCCAACGGCGCGCCGCTCGAGCCGGCCTTCCAGCGGCTGTTCGACACGCTGAACGTGCTGTTCGCGATCCCGGTGCTGCTGTACAGCGCGTCGGACTTCTTCCGCTCGGCCTGGCACAGCCTGCGCATGCGGGCGATCACGCTCGACGTGCCGGTGGCCATGGGCCTCTCGGTGCTGTTCGGCCGCAGCCTCCACGACATCGTCACCGGCAGCGGGGAAGGTTTCCTGGACTCGTTTGCCGGGCTGGTCTTCTTCCTGTTGATCGGCCGGCTCTTCCAGCAGGTGGCGTTCGACCGGATCGCGTTCGATCGCACGGTCAAGTCGTTCCTGCCCCTGTCGGTGCGAGTGGTCACGGACGGCACGATGACCATGCGACGGATCGAGGAACTCGCGCCCGGCGACGAGATCGTCCTGCGACCGCAGGAGGTCGTGCCCGCCGATGCGTGCCTGCTCGACGCGCGCGGGCGCATCGACCTGGCGTTCGTCACGGGCGAGCAGGAGCCGGTGGCGGTGCATGCCGGTGACACCATCGGTGCGGGCGGGCGCGTGGTCGGCGAGGCGCTGCACCTGCGCGTGCTTCGCCGCGTGTCGCACAGCCGGCTGGCGGAGTTGTGGAACAACCCGGTGTTTGCGGCGCGCGACGCGCACTGGCTCACCGACGTGTCGGCCCGCTTCGGGCACTGGTTCACGATTGGCGCCGTGGCGCTGGCCGCGATCGGGTTCTGGGCCTGGTGGCCCGATGCCCGCATGGCCGCCCAGGTCGCGACGGCGGTGCTCATCATCGCGTGTCCCTGCGCCCTCACGCTCGCCGCGCCGATCACGCTCGGCACGGCCCTCGGCAAGCTGGGCGAGGCCGGCGTGTACCTGAAGCAGGGCGCCGTGGCGCTCGACCTGAGTCGCATCGACACGGTGGCCTTCGACAAGACGGGCACGCTCACGACGGCCGAGGCTGCGGCGTCGGTCGACCTGCACGGGCTCGATGCGGTGGACTGGGCGCGCGTGCGGCGGCTCGCGGCCGAGTCGGTCCACCCGGTCAGCCGCGCCCTGGCGGGACGCGCCCCTGTCGAGGGCACGGTGCACGACGTGCTCGAGCGCGTCGGCGAGGGCATCGAGGGCACGGTGGATGGCGCGCGGGTGGCGCTCGGCGCCGCCTCGTTCGTGTCACGCGTCGCCGGGACCGGGGTGGGGACCGAGGCCGGCACCGAGCCGGGGCGGACGTGGGTGGTCGTGGATGGTCGCGTCGGCTGGCTCACGCACGAGACGCCCGAGCGTTCTGGCATGACCTCGGTTGCCGCGCGCCTGGCCCGTTCGTACGAGACGTGGCTGCTGTCGGGCGATCACGACGGCGAGGCGGCGCGGTGGCGCGTCGTGTTCGGCGATCGCATGCGGTACCGGCAGGCCCCGGACGACAAGCTGGCGGCCGTGCGGGAACGGCAGGCGGCCGGGCGGCACGTGCTGATGGTGGGCGATGGCCTCAACGACGCGGGCGCGTTGGCGGCGGCCGACGTCGGCATGGCCGTGAGCGACGAGACGGCCTGCCTGGTTCCGGCGTGCGACGCCGTGATCCGCGGCGACCGACTGGCGCTCCTGCCCGAGGTGCTGGCCTACGCCCGACGGGCGCGGCTGGCGATTCTCCTCAGTTTCTGGGTATCGGTGCTCTACAACGTGTTCGGCCTGTGGCTCGCGCTCACCGGCCGGCTTACCCCGCTCGCCACGGCCATCCTGATGCCGGTCAGCTCCATGACCGTCGTGGGGGTGGGCGTGGGTCTGATGCGGTTCAGGGCCCCGGGAGGGGCAGCGCGATGAACGTGATCTTCTTCCTCATCGCTGCCGGCGCCGTGGTCGCCGGCGGCTTCCTGGCCGCCTTCGTCTGGGCCGTGCGGTCAGGGCAGTTCGACGACACCACCACGCCGGCTGTCAGGGTGATCCTCGACGAGCCAGGCCGGTCCGCCCCTCAACCGAAGTGAAGGGTTCCAATCCATGCATGATGTGAATCAGTCGCCCGGTGCCGGGCCCAACGCGCCGAGCGGCGCTGCCGTCGAGACCTTCGCGTACGACAACGCGATCGTCAGGAACTTCATCATCGCGACCTCGATCTGGGGCGTGGTCGGCTTCCTCGTGGGGCTGATCGTCGCCCTGAAGCTCGTGATGCCGGAGTTCCTGAACTTCATCCCGCAGCTGTCGTACGGCCGCTTGCGGCCGCTGCACACCAACGCGGTGATCTTCGCCTTCGCGGGCAACGCGATCTTCGTGGGCGTGTACTACTCGCTGCAGCGCCTGTGCAAGGCGCGCATGTTCAGCGACCTGCTCTCCACGATCCACTTCTGGGGCTGGCAGCTGATCATCGTGTCGGCGGCGCTCACCCTGCCGTTCGGCTTCACGACGAGCAAGGAGTACGCCGAGCTCGAGTGGCCGATCGACATCGCCATCACGCTGGTGTGGGTGGTGTTCGGCATCAACATGCTCGGCACCGTCTACAAGCGGCGCGAGCGGCACATGTACGTGGCGGTGTGGTTCTACCTGTCCACGTTCATCACCGTGGCACTGCTGCACGTGGTCAACTCGTTCGAGTTGCCGGTGTCGTTCCTCAAGAGCTACTCGTTCTACGCCGGGGTGCAGGACGCGCTGGTGCAGTGGTGGTACGGGCACAACGCGGTCGCGTTCTTCCTGACCACGCCGTTCCTCGGGATCATGTACTACTTCATCCCGAAGGCCGCCAACCGCCCGATCTTCTCGTACCGGCTGTCGATCGTCCACTTCTGGGCGCTGATCTTCATCTACATCTGGGCGGGCCCGCACCACCTGCTGTACACGGCGCTGCCCGACTGGGCCCAGACGCTCGGCACGGTCTTCTCCTTCATGCTCATCGCACCCTCGTGGGGCGGCATGGTGAACGGCCTGCTGACGCTGCGCGGCGCCTGGGATCGCGTGCGCGAGGATCCGGTGCTGAAGTTCCTGGTCGTCGGCGTCACCGCCTACGGCATGTCGACGTTCGAGGGGCCGATGATGTCGCTCAAGAACGTCAACGCCATCACCCACTACACCGACTACGTCATCGGCCACGTGCACGTGGGGGCGCTCGGCTGGAACGGCGGCCTCTCGTTCGCGATGCTCTATTACATCGTGCCGCGCATCTACGGCACGACGCTCTACTCGGTGAAACTGGCCAACACGCACTTCTGGCTGGCGACGCTCGGCGTGCTGTTCTACGCGATCCCGCTCTACATCGCGGGCATCACGCAGGCGCTGATGTGGAAGGAGTTCACGGCCGACGGCGCCCTGCGCTACGGCAACTTCCTCGAGACCGTCGTCCGCATCCTGCCGATGTACTGGCTGCGCATCGGCGGCGGCACGATCTTCCTCGTTGGCGCGCTGCTCGCGCTCTTCAACCTGTACAAGACCGCGAAGTCGGGCGTGTTCCAGCCCGGCGAGGAAGCCAAGGCCGCTCCGCTGTCGGCTGATCCCGAGAAGGCCGGCGCCGCGTGGCATCGTGCCCTGGAAGGACGCCCGACCCAGTTTGCGGTGCTCTCTCTGGTGGCGGTGATCATCGGCGGCGCAGTGGAGTACATCCCCACGGCGCTGATCCGGGCCAACATCCCGACGATCGCCACCGTGCACCCCTACACGCCGCTCGAACTCGAGGGCCGAGACCTGTACATTCGCGAGGGCTGCGTCGGCTGCCACTCGCAGATGATCCGCCCGATGCGCGCCGAGACTGAGCGCTACGGCGACTACAGCAAGCCGGGCGAGTTCGTCTACGACCACCCGTTCCTGT
>NZ_JBIINP010000062.1:0-22263 GCF_044337415.1 Luteitalea sp. | reverse complement strand
TGCCGCCAATGTCGTTCACTCTCGCCCCGGTGTCCCGGGCGGATCAGGTGCGCGCCCCCGCAGCACATTCGTTCTGAGTGGCGCACTGATTGTTCGTCCGCTCGTGTGAATGCATGCCAAGTATACGTATTAGTGTACGTATATATTCGACCAGTCGAGTGCGCGTGCAGAAGCAGGTCTGCGGCACAATGCGGCGGTGCCGACCGCTCTCGACATGGCCCGCTTCGAAGACGACGGCTTCGTCGTGGTTCGGCGAGCGTTTCCGGCGTCGGTGGCTGCCGAATGCCGCGCAGCTCTGTGGCAACAGACGGGGTGCGACCCCCGCGACCGGAGCACGTGGACCCGCCCCGTCATCCGGCTCGGGGATCAGGCCGGCGGGCCATTCCGCGCCGCCGTCAACACGCCGGTGCTCCACGACGCCTTCGACGCGCTCGTCGGACGGGGCCGATGGGCGCCGCGCGAGAGCCTGGGCACCTTTCCCATACGCTTTCCCTCGACCGAGGACCCCGGTGATGCCGGCTGGCACGTCGATGCCGGCTTCTACGCGGCCGACGGTTCGATGCGCTGCACCCTGGACTCGCGCGGTCGCGCCCTGCTGATGCTGTTCCTGCTCTCGGACACGGGGCCGGACGACGCGCCCACGCGCATCCTGGTTGGCTCGCACCTCGACATGCCGCGCCTGCTGGAGCCGGCCGGAGACGCGGGACTCTCGTTCCTGGAACTGGCCGAGCGCTTCCCGGCGCCGACGCTGGCGCGCCCCCTGGCGTATGCGACCGGCCGCGCAGGCGACGTGTTCCTCTGCCATCCGTTCCTCGTCCACGCCGCCCAGGCGCATCACGGCAGCCGGCCGCGCTTCCTGGCGCAACCGCCCCTGCATCCCTCCTCGCCGCTGCAACTCGAGCGCGCCGACGGCGACTACTCGCCGGTCGAGCGCGCGATCCGGCGCGGTCTCGGTCTTCCGCGGTGACGCGCTCTCGAGCGGGGTGGCGGGGGGCGTGGTGGGCGCGCCTGGGCGGGCTCGTGCTCCTGGCCACGCTTGTTGGCGCCGGTAGCCTGCGTGCCCACCCGGCGCCGTTCAGCTATCTCGACATCAAGGTCACCCCGGCACGCCTCGAGGGCAGCCTGGTGCTCCACGACATCGACGTCGCCCGCGAGATCGGCCTGCCCGCGCCGCAGGTGCTTGCCGATCCGGCGATGGTCGCGCGTCACCTCGACGCCATCGTGACGCTGATGACCACGCGCACGGCGATCGAAAGCGATGGGGCGCCGATCACGTGGGAGATCGATGGCGTGCAACCGGTGCCCGGCCAGGACGCGGTCGCCATCGCCTGGCACGCGCGGCTCACGCGAGCGCCAGGCGTGCTGGGCATCGGCGCCCGGCTGTTTCCGGGCGAGGCCAATCACCAGACCTTCGTCACGGTGTACGAGGGTGGCGAGGTGCGCTGGCAGGAGGTGCTCGACCGCGAGCGGTATCGCACCGAATACTTCACGGGCACGCGGCAGGGCCGTTGGGCGGTGCTGAAGCGCTTCGTCGCCTCGGGCGTGCATCACATCGCGATTGGCCCGGATCACATCCTGTTCATCATCGGCCTGCTGTTGCCCGGCGGCACGCTGCGGCGGTTGCTGGCCATCGTCACGGCCTTCACCGTCGGCCACAGCATCACGCTCGCCCTGGCGAGCCTGAACATCGTCGACCCGCCGGCACGCGTGGTCGAGCCGCTGATCGCGCTCAGCATCGTGTTCGTCGGCGCCGACACGCTCTTCGTCGGGCGACGCGACCGCGACGTGCGGCTGTGGGTGGCGCTCGTCTTCGGGTTGGTGCACGGCTTCGGGTTCGCCAGCGTGCTGCGCGATCAGGGGTTGCCTGCCGGCGCCCTTGGAGTATCGTTGTTCGCGTTCAACCTGGGCGTCGAGATCGGCCAGGCCGCCATCGTGGTGGTGGTGGCCTCCGCGCTGGCGGCGTTGCGGCGTCGTGCGCCGCGGGCCGCCGAGCGACTCGTGCTCGTCGGCTCGGCGGTGGTGCTGCTGGCGGGCGCGTGGTGGTTCCTCGAGCGCACCTGGTTCTCGTGACCCAGGGAAGGCCGGCGGTCTGGCTGTGAGGCACACGCAGGTGGGGCCGGGTGTCCGGCCGTCAGACACGCGCAGGTAGGGCCGGGTGTCCCACCCGGCCGCGATGGCGCGTACACAAGGAGCAGCGACATGCGACGGTTCATCCTCATCGGCATCCTCGTAGCGGTCGGGGCCGCAGGTATCGCGGCACGCCAGCCCGCGGGCGGGCCGCCGCAGGTAGCCGAGATCCTGAAGGTCAAGGACACCCTGTATGTCGTGAAGGGCGGCGGTGGCAACACGGCGGCGTTCATCACCAAGGCCGGCGTGGTGCTGGTCGACACCAAGCTCGCCAACTGGGGCGAGCGCATCATGCAGCAGGTGCGGTCGGTCACCGACAAGCCGGTGACGATGATCATCAACACGCACACGCATGGCGATCACACCGGCAGCAACGAGTACTTCCCGGCGTCGGTCGAGGTGGTGGCGCACGCCAACACCAAGGCCAACATGGAGAAGATGCCGGCCTTCGCGGGCGACAAGGCGCAGTTCCTGCCCGACCGGACCTACGCCGACCGGCTGACGCTCGGCGCCGGCGACGAGCGCATCGAGTTGCGGTACTTCGGCCCCGGCCACACCAACGGCGACACGATCGTGGTGTTCCCGGCGCTGCGCGTGGCGCACACCGGCGACCTGTTTGCCGGCCTCGCCACGCCGCTCATCGACACGCGCAACGGCGGCACGGGCGTGGCGTACCCCGAGACGCTCAGGAAGGCGGCTGCCGGCATCACCGGCGTCGATACGGTCATTCCGGGCCATGCCGACGTGATGCCGTGGAGCCGCTTCGTCGAGTTCGGCGAGTTCAATGCCGCCTTCCTCGCCGCCGTGCAGCAGGCGATGAAGGACGGCAAGACGCCGGAGGAGGCCTTCGCCGGCCTCAAGCTCCCGGAGCAGTTCAAGGACTTCCAGTTGGGGCGGGGCCAGGCCAACGTCTCGGCCATCTATGCCGAGCTGAAGAAGTAAGTCGGAGTCTACTCGTGTCAGAGCTGCAGGGCGGCGTCTCGCGCCGCGTGTTCCTGGGCGCGGCCGCCGGCCTCGCCACCGTCATCCATCGGCCGGCGTTCGCGCAGCCTGCCGCGCCGAGCGACCAGGTGCGTCTGGCGCTGATCGGCGTGGGCGGCATGGGCACGGGGCGGCTGAAGGAGTTCATCACGCATCCCGACGTGCGGATCGCGGCGATCTGCGACGTGGATGGCCGTCATCGGGATGCGGCCATCAGCCTGGTGCAGTCCGCGCTCGGCTACGCGCCGCCGGGGGAGGGCGACTTCCGGCGCCTGCTGACCCGCAAGGACATCGACGCGGTCGCCATCCAGACCCCCGACCACTGGCACGCGATCACCGCCGTGCGGGCGATGGAGGCGGGCAAGGACGTCTTCGTCGAGAAGCCGCTGGCCTACAGCGTCGCCGAGGGCCGCGCCATGGCCGAGGCCTCGACCAGGCACCAGCGCGTGACGCAGATGGGCAACCACATCCACAACACCGGGCGGAACTACCGGAACGTCGTGGAACTGGTGCGGTCCGGCGCCCTCGGCCGCATTCATCGCGTGCAGTGCTGGAAGACCTGGGATCAGGGATTGACCAACGGCGAGCCTGCGACGCGGCCCGCCGAACTCGACTACGACTTCTGGCTCGGTCCGGCACCCAAGCGGGAGTACCACCCGCTGCGATCGCACCGGACGTTCCGCAACTTCTGGGACTACTCCGGCGGCACCTTCATCGACTTCTGGTGCCACATCGTCGACGTGGCCGTATGGGCGCTCGACCTGAAGGCGCCGCGCAGCGTGTCGGCCATGGGCGGGCGCTACGTCGTGAACGACGTCACGGAGACGCCCGACACGCTCGAGGCGATGCTGGAGTATCCCGAACTCCTGCTGTCGTTCAGCCTGCGACCGGCGCCGCCGGCCGGCTTCACGCACATGGGGGGCATCGGCTGCGTGTTCGAGGGCAGCGAGGCGACCCTGGTCACCAACTACGGCAAGCACGAGGTGTGGGCCAAGGGGAAACTGGTGGAGGACTTCCCGCGACCGACGCCCTCGATTCCGGACTCGCCCGGTCATCTGCGCGAGTTCATCGACGGCATCAAGGCGCGGAACCTCGAGACCACGTGCAACGTGCGCTACGGGCACCGGCTCACGAAGCTGGGCCTGCTCTCCAACATCGCCTACCGCACGGGGCGCCGGTTGCAGTGGGACGATGCGCGCGAGCGGTTCGTCGGCGACGACGACGCCAACCGGTTCCTGTCGCGCAAGTTCAGGAAGCCCTACGCTCTTTAACGCTTAACGCTTAACGCCGAACGGTGGCGGTCATCCTGAAGTCGACCGCTACCCCCCGGCCCCCGGATCCCGGTGCCGTCGGCGTCCAACTCCAGCTTGGCGCCGTTCGGGACGGGCTCCCGTCAGTTCTTCGCGAACAGAATCGTGTGCGTGGCGTCTGCGGTTCCGCCGGAGAGGTGGAGCCGCCCGGCGAGGAACGTGTAGCGCGTCACGCCCTGCAAGGCCTTCAGGTATCGCACCTCGGTGGTGTTCGCGGCCTCCTCGGCGCACAGGCGACGCGTGCCCGCGATGGGGCCGACCGTGACCGTTCCCGGCTCGGCTTCGGTGAGCGCGCCGGTGTACTGGTTGCAGCCCGACGTCCCGGAGATGCGGCCGCCCTCGTACGTGAGCGTTGGGGCAGGGGACCCGGCAGGCACGGGCGTGCCGTCGATCTCCACCGCCGTCCATGTGCGGCCGCCGATCGTGGACGCCACCGACACCGTGCCCGTCGTTGCAGACCCGATCATGCGGAGCGCGCCGCCCTGCATGCGGTAGGTCTTGGTGGCCAGTTGCGTGGCACAGCAGGCCGCATCCCTGGGCCCGATCTCCACGACGTCGAGCACGATGTCGCGTCCCGAGATCCGCAGGTCGCGGATCTTCGTCCGGTCGCCGACGAGCGCCGACCCGACGCTGGTGGCCTTGCCGCCGCGCATCCCGACGACGGTCAGCAGGATGTTCTCTCCGCTGCCGCCCTCGTTGCTGGCCACCACGGCGGCGGCGTCGGCGCCCGGCACGTCGTCGAGTTCGCCGAGGGTGGTCAGCGAGGCGAGGAGGGTCGCCGTCGGTCGGGAGGCGCCACCTGGCACGAACGGCGGGCCTTCGTAGCGCCCGTCCTTCAGGGTGATGGGGGTGTCGAACGCGCCGCGGATGGTGGCGCCGGCCACCGCGTCCACCGTGATGGGGGCGGCCACGCCGCCGCTGGCGGGCGCCTGGCGCGCCGCGCATGCCCCCAGCAGCGTCGCCCCGGCCAGCGCCCCGGCCATCACCATCGTTGTCGTCATCGTCGTCCGTTGCATCGTGTTGGTCCCCTCGCCAGTCGTCACTGCGCCGCGTTCGTGATACTCAAGCATCCGATGCTCGCTCCGCTCGTGCGCCTCGTCCGGCTCCTGCACATGACCATCGGCATCAGTGAGCCCAAGCCACACGAGGAACGGGCGATAGCGCTGGCCTGGCTGGCCCTGGCCATCGCCCTCATCGGCATTTTCGTCGTCGGCTTGTTCGTGATCGGCTGACGGCTCCGAGGGAGTAACATCCGGCGCCACGGCCGCGCAACTGGCCCAAGGCACGTGGCTCGGGCACGCCCGGGGCCTCTCGCGCGTCTGTACGATCCATTACAGGCCCACGCCGCGTGCTGCGGGAGATGGCCGCGAGGAGACCGGACATGAGCTTGCTCGAACAATTGCTTGGCGGACAGAACGGCGCGGCGATCGACCAGATCGGCCGCCAACTCGGGCTCGACCCGTCGCAGACACAGTCGGCAGTCAATGCGCTGCTGCCCATGGTGGCCGCAGGATTCCAGCGGAACGCGTCGGCGTCGCCGCAGGGCCTGGATGGACTGCTGGGCATGCTCACCGGGGGCTCGGCGGCCAAGTACGTCGACGATCCGTCGCACCTGGCGGGTGCCGCCGACGATGGCAACAGCATCCTCGGGCAGATCTTCGGGAGCAAGGACGTGAGCCGCGAGGTGGCCGCCCGCGCTGCCGCGCAGACCGGCCTCGGTCCCGAGGTGCTCAAGGCGCTGTTGCCGATGGTCGCCACGCTGGTGATGGGCGCCATGGCCAAGGGCGCGTTCTCGGGTGGGGCCGCAGCGGCCCCGGGCCAGCCGCAGGTCGCGTCGGCCGGCGCCGGCGGCGGGTTGCTCGACATGCTCAGCCCGATGCTCGACTCCAACAAGGACGGCAACGTGATGGACGACCTGATGGGGATGGCGAGCAAGTACCTGAAGTAGATCCGACGCGCCCACGCAGCCGCCGCTCCCGCTGCGGCTCGTGGGCGCGGGCCCCTCAGGGCTGCCGCGTCAGGGTCACGCTGCGCATCTGGTCGCCGTCGAGGCCCGAGAGGACCAGGCGGCCTGCGAGGAACGTGTAACCGGTCGCCTTCGGGAGCGCGGCGCGGAAGCGCCGGTCCACCGCTCCCTGTGCTCCGGGACACGACCGGCGCGCTGCCGCCAGCGCGCCCATCGACACGGTTCCCGGGGTCGGTTCGGTGACCGGCAGGGTGTAGGGCTGACAGCCCGTGGTGCCGCTGAACTGTCCGTCGGCGAAGGCCAGCGTCGGTGCGGTCACGTTGGGCTCGACGGCGGCGCCGTCGATGGCGACGGCGGTCCACGCCCCGCCGGCCGTCGTGGCCCCGAGCGAGAGCGGCCCGGTGATCTCGGACGACACCTGCGTCAGCGCGCTTCCCTCGAGCCGATACACGCGGCGGGCCAGTTGGGTGCCACCGCCACTCGACTCGCCAGGCGCCGTCTCCACCACATCGAGCACCACGTCACGCCCTGACACGCGCAGGTCCCTGACGCGGACCCGATCGCCGACGGTTGCAGTGGCGAGGCTGACGGGCTTGCCCTCCACCAGGCCGACGATGGCCAGCGAGATGCGTTCGGCGCTGCGGCCCTCGTTGGTCGCCACGACGGCCGCCGCGTCCGAGCCGGGATGCGCATCGAGCTCGCCGAGCCTCACGAGGGGCGTCATCAGCACGGCGAGTTGGCTGGCGGCGCCGCTGGACGTCGCCGCATCGCCTTCGTAGCTGCCGTCCTGCAGGGTCACCGGGGTGGCGAACAGCCCGCTGATGGTGGCGCTGCCGACCTGTGCGGCCTCGATGGCCGTGGTGAGCGGGCCCGCGGCCGGCGTGGCCGCTGACTCCGCAGCCGGAGCGGTGGCCGTGGCGGCAGGACGTGCGCTGTCGCCGGGACCGGCGCCACATCCGGACAGGGCGTGCAGCGCCACGGCCAGGAGCGCACCGACCAGCGATTGGGGACGAGCGTGATGCATGAGCGGAGTGCCTCGCCGCCGCGGCGCCTGCAACGCGTCAGGCGTCGCCGTCCGCCAGACGGTGTTGGCCATGGTACCGAAACTCGAGGGGGCGCTCGACGGCACTGCCTGGTGCCAGCGCGGCAACCACTCCGGCCACGCAAGGAAGGCCGCGTGCGCGACTCGATCTACGCCCGCGGCGTTGACAGGTGATCGCCCGCCAGCAGCAGATCGATGGCGACGGCGAGGGCGTGCTCGGGGTCGGCCTCGGGCGCGATGAGGTCCGCGGCCGCATGCGCCTCGGGCAGCGCATGCGGCATCGCCACGCCCAGGCCCGCCCAGCGAAGCATCGGCACGTCGTTGTGGCTGTCGCCGAACGTGATGACGTGCTCGCGGGCGATGTCGTAGTGACGGGCCACGGCGGCCACGCCAGTCGCCTTCGTCGCGTCAGGCGCGTTGAACTCCAGCAGGTGCCGCGTCGTGATCACGACCTCGGCCTCGGCGCCGAGTTCGGCCGTCATCGTCACCGCCCAGGCGTGCACGGCGTCGGTCTCGCCGAACCACAGCACCTTCAGGGGCGCCTGCTGCACCTCTGCGTCGAGGTCGCGCGGTTCGACGCGAAGCGTGCCGTCGCGCTCGGCGAAGTTGTGGACCACCCACGGGCTCGACGGCGCGGCGACGAAGCCCTCGTCGGTGGCCAACAGCACGTCGAAGCCCTCGGCACGCCCACGCGCCAGCAGGCGGGCCGCCATGGGGGGAGCCACCGCACGACGCCAGAGCTGGTGCCCGGACGCGGGGTGGATCACCAGCGCCCCCTGGCTCGACACCACGTAGTCGTCGAGGCCGAGACGCTGCTGGTAGATGGCCATGCTGTGGTGCTCGCGCCCGGACGCGAGCACCACGCGGCAGCCTGCAGCCTGGAGGCGGGCGATGGCGTCCTTGTTGGCCTGGCTGACCTGCTTGTCGGGGCCGACGAGCGTGTCGTCGATGTCGATCGCGGCGAGGCGATAGGGGAACGGCGGGCGCACGGCCATCGTCCGATGATACCGCGCGCCCCGCGTGGGGCTGGCCTCAACGCACGTCGAGCGCGCTCACGTGCAGGTTGAGTTCGTGGTTGATGCGCAGGCCCACGATGCCGTTGGTGTCGATGTCCTTGCTGGGCACGCGCGCGACCTCGGTCCCGTTGACCAGGAACGTCGTCGTATCGGCAGCCACCGTGACCTCGAGCACGTTCTTCACCGACTGCTGCCCGGCCTTCCGGTCGTCGAACTTCACGATCGCGGTGCTCGGCGACCAGTCCTTCACCGTAGTGGTCGCGCTGCCGTTGCGGCGCTTGATCAGGAACTCGCCCGATCGCCGGATGAGGAAGTACGTATAGGCCTGGCGGGGCGTCTCGAGGTCCGTCCCGCCGATGAGGACGCCGTAGCCCTCACGGCGCGTGCCCGGGTCGAACTGGAAGATCTCCGTGTGCAGCGTGTACCTCGTGCTGGCCTTGCCTGCTGGCCGGTAGAGGATGGCGGCCGGGCCGGTGGTCACGTGCCAGCCGGGAGGCATGGTCACGAACGACACCGCGCTGGCGTCGGCCTTGCCGTGATCGCCGCCGTCGACCCGGACCTGCCAGCCCTCTGGCACTTGCGGCCTCGGGGCGTCCTTCGCCTACGGCGCGCCCAGCATCGTGAGCATCAGCAGCATGTCGAGCATCGGTCACTCCTCGTTGGCGTCGATGGGCGCCGGCCGGGGCGCTGGAGCGGGCGGCGACGAGCGGCCGAGGGCCTCGTCGCGCAACGCCGAGTTGTCCCACGCGAGATCGAAGTGTCGGTCCACGAAGTCGAGGGACGCTAGCAGGAGCGCCGACTCGGCAATCCGGGCGCGCGCGGCCGAGAGGTACGAGCCCTCGTCGCCCCACTTGTCGGCCAGGGCGCGGACCCCTTGCTCGTCGTGCTCGCGAAACGCCTGTACCGCCCGTCGTGCCTGGAACGCCCGATGCCCGAGCGCCCGCAAGGCGGCGTAGCCCATGTCGCAGGCGGTGCCGACGGTCTCGCGGTGCACGTCGGTGACGCCGTCCTTGAGCAGGGTGTAGGCCTCGGGCCGGTCGGGGACGCGGACGATCAGCCGGAGATGCGGGAAGTGCCGCTTCGCGACTTCGACCAGGCGTTCGGTCACCGCGAAGTCGTCGACGGCGACCACGAGTACCTGTGCCCGGGCGGCGCCAGCCGCCTGCAGAAGTTCCAGCCGGGTGGCGTCGCCGTAGTAGGCCTCGAGACCGAGCCGTCGCAGCACCTCGATGCGGTCGCCGTCGAGGTCGAGCACGGTGGTGCCGACCCCGCTGGCGCGGAGCAGGCGTCCGAGCGTACTGCCGACTCGCCCGAACCCTGCCACGATCACGGGCGCGTCCTCGTCGTGGATGTCGTCGGCCTCCCGGGCTGGAGTGGCCGTCGCCAGGCGCGGTTCGACGACGCGCGCGTGCACGAGCAGGAGGAGCGGCGTGGCGAGCATCGACAGGGCCACGGCCGCGACCAGGCGGCTCGCATCGATCTCTGGCAGCACCCCCGCGCCCCGGGCCAGTCCGATCAGCACGAACGCGAACTCGCCGACCTGGCAGAGCGCGGCGGCGATGAACAACGCGTCACCCGTTGCGCTGCCGGCACGTCGCGCCACCACCGCCAGCACCAGGGCCTTGATCGCCATGAGGCCGAGGACGAGCCCGCCGAGCGAGAGCGGCGCGTCCGTCACGAGTCGGAAATCGATCCCGGCGCCCACCGAGATGAAGAAGAGCCCCAGCAGCAGGCCCTTGAACGGCTCGATGTCGCCCTCGAGTTCGTGGCGATACTCGCTGTCGGCGAGCACGACGCCCGCCAGGAAGGTGCCGAGCGCCGGGCTGAGACCCACCGCCTGCATCAGCAGCGCGATGCCCACCACCAGCAACAGCGCCGTCGCGGTGAAGATCTCGCGCAAGCCCGTGCGCGCGATCGCACGGAACACGGGCCGCAGCAGGTAGCGGCCGCCGCCGACGATGGCGGCCACGGCGCCGAGGACGACGAGCGCCTGCTGCCACCCAGGCAGTGCGGCGACGCCGTGATGGTCGGTGGCCACCACCGCCGGTGCCGTGGCGAGCAACGGCAGCGCCGCCAGGATCGGGATCACGGCGATGTCCTGCGACAGCAGGATCGCGAAGATGCGTTGCCCGGCCTCTGTCCGCAGGCGACCGGTCTCGGCCAGGCTCTGGAGCACGATGGCCGTCGACGACATCGCCACGATCACCCCCACGGCCAGTGCCACCCGCCAGGGGCTGCCCAACGCCATGCCGGCGGCACACACGAGCGCGGCCGTCCCGGCCATCTGTGCGCCCCCGAGGCCGACCACCGCTCCCCGCATGCGCCAGAGCGCGGTCGGCCGCAACTCGAGGCCGATCAGGAACAGCATCATGACCACGCCGAACTCGGCGACGTGGAGCACCCCGTCGCTGCCCTCTGGGACGAGGTGCAATCCGAACGGCCCGATCGCGATCCCCGCGAGGAGGTAGCCGAGCACCGCGCCCATGCCGAGGCGCTTGGCGAGCGGGACGGCCGCGACGGCCGCGGCGAGGTAGACGAAGGCCTGGGCGAGGACGCTGTCGTGCATCACGCGTCCTCGACCAGGTCGTTGATGCGGGATCCCTCGGTCGCCCGTCCGAGATCGAGCGTGCCGTCGCGGAGCGCCACCAGCAGGGCCCGGTACTGACGCTCCGCAGCGTCGAGTTCGCCGTGGCCGTCGAGGCGGAGGGCGCCATGCACCACGAAAGGCGCCAGGTACGTCATCCGACAGAGGAACGCAGTCTGGTCGAACGGGGCGAGCAGTTGCCGCATCGTGAAGCGGTTCCTGCCGCCGACCTGGTACGCCACCTCGGCACCGCCGGTGGTCGTGGCATTCATCAGCACCTTGCCGTCGAGGGCGTGCCCCTGCGAGCCGTAGGCGAAGCCGTGCTCGAGCACCAGGTCGAGGTACTCCTTCAGGAGCGCCGGCGCGCTGTACCAATAGAACGGGTGCTGGAGCACGATCGCGTCGTGGTCGACCAGGCGTGCCTGCTCGGCGGCGACGTCGATGCGGAAGTCGGGGTAGGCCTCGTACAGGTCGTGCACCGTCACGCCGTCGAGGTCGGCGATGGCGCCGACCAGGCGCCGGTTCACCCGGGACTTCTCGAAGGCCGGGTGCGCAAAGAGCACCAGCACGCGTGGCATGGACGCCGCATGATAGCCTGCCGGGCCGTGGGACGAACCATCTGCATGCGGCTCGGGCTGATCCTCGCCGTCGTCGGTCTGGCCATGGGCGCGCCGAGCGCGCAACCCGGGCGCACGGCGACGGTGGCAAGGCCCCACGTGCTGCTGATCGTGGCCGACGACCTCGGCATCGGCGAGGTGTCGACCTACGGCGCGACCGATGTCCGCACCCCGGCGATCGACCGCCTCGGGCGCGAGGGCGTTCGCTTCACGAGCGCCTATGCCAACGCGCCGGTCTGCTCGCCCACACGCGCCGCGCTCCTCACGGGCCAGCACCCGCCGATGGCCGGCGTGCCCGGCGTGATTCGCACCGACCCGGCCAACTCGTGGGGCGCGCTGCGCCGCGACGTGACGCTGCTCCCTGACGCGTTGCGGGCCGTCGGCTACCGCACGGTGGCGGTGGGCAAGTGGCACCTGGGACTCGAGGGCGGGGACCATCCGCTCGACCGCGGGTTCGCGATCTTTCGCGGGTTCCTCGGCGACATGATGGACGAATACCTGACCCATCGGCGCCACGGCATCAACTACATGCGCGACGGGCGTGCCACGGTCGATCCGCCCGGGCACGCGACCGACATCTTCACGCGGTGGGCCATCGACGTCGTGGACGCACACGACCCGCGGACGCCGCTCTTCCTCTACCTCGCCTACAACGCCCCGCATGTGCCGGTGCAGCCGACGGCCGACGCGTTGGCGGCGGTACGCGCACGCCAGCCCGGCCTCGACGAAAAACGGGCCAGGCTCCTCGCCCTCGTCGAGCAGATGGACGCCGGCATCGGCGACGTGATGGCGGCGCTGGAGCGCAAGCGCATGCTCGACGACACACTGGTGGTGTTCACGAGCGACAACGGCGGGGAAGTGCCGGCGGGGGCGACCAACCTCGGCCTGCGCGGTGGCAAGCCGACGCTGTACGAGGGCGGCATCCGCGTCCCCACGATCGTGCGCTGGCCCGGCGGCGCATTCGCCGGGCGCACCGAGCCGGTCGCGGTGCAGTCGATGGACCTGGCGCCGACCATCGCGGCGGCCACGGGGGCCGCGCTCGTCCGTCCCGATGGGCGTGATCTGCGGCCGTTGCTCGAGGGGCGGCCATGGGAGCCGCGCGACCTCGTCTTCAGCATCAGGGAAGGCCCGCGTCTCGGCGGACGGGCGGTGTACGCGCTGCGACGTGGCTCGTGGACCCTCGTGCAGCAGCGGCCCGATGCGCCGTTCGAACTGTTCGATCTCGGTCGCGACCCGCTGCAGGCCGTCGACCGCATGGCCGATCCCGACACGCCGCGTGCGGCGATGCTCGACGCCCTGCGCGACTTCGCTGCCCGCGCCGAAGCCGTGCCGTATCGCCGCTAGCCCGGCGGCGCGCCCGTGCATGCGCGCCAGACACCGCGCACCACCGTCGCCGGCACCCGGCGCTGCGCAGCGGCACCGCGCGCGTCGGCCGTCACTCCGTCATGCGCTTGATGATCAGGGCTTGCTGACGGGCATTGCTGGCGATCGCCTTGAGCCCGCGCTCGAGGACGTCGGCGGCAGCATCCCCTGTGCTCAGCAGGTCTGACCATCCGAGGATCGCGTTCAGCGGCCCGCGGAGGTCGTGGGCCCACTTCGCCATGCTCGTGGCACTGGGCTGGCTGGGGGCCTGGAAGGTGCCGGTGTGGATCAGGCCGAGCACCGTGCCGTCCTCGCCCATCCAGGCCGCGCAGGACTCGAGGATCGTCACGGGCGCGCCGTCGGGCGTGACGAGGCGATAGCTGCGGATGATGCCAGCCGGCGAGGGCGTGGCCAGGGCCGCCCGGTCGTCGGCATGGACGAACTGCAGCCACCCATCACCGGTGTTGGCCTCGACGGCGCTGCCGGTGAGGTCGCGCCACTGGCGATTGACGTATGCGACGCCGCTGGCAGACGTCCACACGCGCACCAGCGCGCCGACGTGGTCGAGCGTCAGTCGACAGGACTCGTCGAGCCCCAGGCCGGTTCTGGCGTGAGTCATGCGGTGGCCGCCTCCTCCTGGGGCGCCATCAACCCGTACTTGCGCATCTTGGCGTAGAGGGTCGGGCGGTACACGCCGAGGATGTCGGCCGCCGCCCGCTTGTTGCCCCGCGTGTAGGCCAGCGTGCGGACGATGGCGGCGCGCTCGACGTCCTCGAGCGTGCAGAGCGGGCTGGTGTCGTCGACACTCGTTCCTGACCTGAACGACTCCGGCAGGTGGCGAAGCTGGATCTCCCGGCCGGTCGCCACGATGACGGCGTGCTCGACCACGTGCTCGAGCTCACGCACGTTGCCGCGCCAGACGTGCTTCATCAGGCGCTGCACGACCGAGGGGTGATACCGCACGACTTCGCGCTCGTACTTTTCCGCGAAGCGTTGCAGGAACAGCTGCGCCAGTACGGGGATGTCCTCGCGGCGCTCGCGCAGCGGCGGGATGTCGAGCACCACCGTGTTGATGCGGAAGTAGAGGTCCTCGCGGAAGCGGTTCTCGGTCATCAACGTCTCGAGCCGCGAGTTGGTGGCGCAGATGAGGCGGAAGTCCGGCGTCGACATGCGCGTGTCGCCGAGACGGCGGACCTGCTTCTCCTGCAGCACGCGCAGCAGCTTGACCTGCGCGTTGGCCGGCATCTCGCCGATCTCGTCGAGCAGCAGCGTGCCCCGGTCGGCCGACTCGATGAGGCCGCGCTTGTCGGCGAGCGCGCCGGTGAAGGCGCCGCGCCTGTGCCCGAAGAGTTCCGACTCGAACAGCTCGCCGGGAATGGCGCCGCAGTTGATCTTGATGATCGGCCCGGTGGCCCTCGGGCTGCGCTCGTGGACGGCGTCGGCAACCAACTCCTTGCCCGTGCCGTTCTCCCCCCGGATGAGCACCGACGCGTCGGTCGGCGCGACGAGCTGGATGAGATCGAACAGGCGCCGCATCGACGGCGACGTGCCGACCAGGCGTCCCAGGCCATCGCGCCGCTCCACGTTCAGCCGCAGGCGCGTCGCCTCGGCATGCAGTTGCCGGTGGGCGAGCGCCTTGTCGAGCAGCGCGTCGAGGACCGCGAACTCCACCGGCTTCTCGACGAAGTTGAACGCCCCTTCCCGCATGGCTTCCACGGCGAGCGAGACGCTGCCGTGCCCGGTCAGCATGATCACCTCGACCATCGGGTCTGCGTTCTTGAGCTGTCGCAGGACCTCGAGGCCGCTCTGGTCGGGCAACTCGTGGTCGAGGAGCACCACATCGGGTCGGTGCGTCGAGAAGGAGGCCAGCGCCGACTGGGCGTCGGTGGCCACCGTCACCTCGTACTGCTTGCGCTCGAGGGCCAGCTTCAGCCACTCGTGGGTCTCGGGCTGGTCGTCGACGTGCAGGATGCGGGCGGCCGGCAGGGTATCGCGTGCGGTCATGCTGGGCTCCCGGGCCGGCAAGGCCGGCTGTATCCAAGGCAGTCCATCTGTGTTCAAAATTTGAACACAGTGTCGTAGTACACGACCAGTGCGCTCGGGGCCGGTCCAGACCGTGCCCGGGCGCGTGTCGTCCGGAATCACTGCAGAAAATGAGTCTCGGCCGATTCCTGGTCGCGCACGTTCGCCTCCGGGTCTTGCATGGGTCGTGCCGCATGGACCGGGAACCAGAGCCCGCCGCGCGTGACCTTGCTATGCTGCCCTGATGGCGGCTGGCCGGAGCGCGGTGGGGACGGTGCTGGTGCTGGTGGCGATCGCGCTGTTCGCCGTGGGCTGGCGGCTCACGGAGACGGACCGCTTCTTCCTGCTGCAGGCGGCGCGAGGGACCGGCGAGGTGGTGGGCCACGAGTTGGCTCGCCGTGAAGTGCCGTCGACGACACTCCCGATTACGTCTGCCCCCAAGTCGACGCCGGGCGAGATGCGCGCGCGATTCCACCTGGTCGTCTCGTTCAAGACGCCGTCGGGCGATCGCATCCGCTTCCGGAGCGTCAGCAGCTACGGGCGTCCGCCGTACAACGTCGGCGACACCGTGCCTGTGCGCTACGACGCGTCGCAGCCGATGCGCGCTCGCGTGGACCGCCGGATCGAGTTCCTCGCCCCTGTGCTCATCTGGTTCGGCGGCGTGCTGCTGCTCGGGGGCACGGGGGTGGCCGTCGCGGTCTTCGGCCCGAAGGACGTCCGCGGCACGTCCCGCACGCGCCGGCCGATCAAGTAAGTCGCGGTCTCGCCCCTGCAGTGGTGTGGCGGAAAGCGGCTATCCCTCGCCTCGTCGCCACGATACAGTTTGGACATGCCGCTGACCCGTCCCTCCTGCGTCCTCGCCCTGCTCGGTGTCGTCTTCGCAGCCTCGATCGTGACGGCGCAGCCGCCGCCGCCACGGACCGAACGCGTCGCGTTCGCGGCAGGGGCGTCCTCGGCCGCCATCAAGGGGCAGCTCAAGGGCGACGACACCATCGACTACCTGGTCAAGGCCGCGGCCGGCCAGACGATCACCGTCACACTGGCGCCAACCAACAAGATGACGTCGTTCAACGTGCTGCCGCCCGGGAGCGCGGACGTCGCAATGTACGTGGCGGACGGGACGCCGTCGTACAAGGGCCGGCTGCCCGCCGACGGCGACTACAAGGTGCGCGTGTACCTGATCAGGGCCGCGGCGCGGCGCGGCGCCGCCACGTCGTACGCGCTCACGATCGGCGTGACAGGCGCGCCGCTGGCGCCGTTGTCGGGCGCCGTGGATGCCAAGGTCGCCGGCACGCAGGCCCACGCCACGGCCTCGACGCCCTGTGTGCCGATGCCCTACGTGGACACGAAGCCGACGACGTGCGAGGCGGCGGTGATTCGCCGCGCCGGGAGCGCAGCCACGGTGATCGTGTCGCTCGGCACCGCTGGCAAGCGTCATCTGCTGTTCGAGAAGGGGGCGGTCACGGCCACCGATGCCGCCGAGGTGCCGACGACGACGCGTAAGGGCGACCTGACGGTGGTGACGTTCCCGTCGGGCGAGCGTCACGAGATCCCCGACGCCTTCGTGCTCGGCGGCTAGTTTCTCCAGCGCTGTTCGCCGGTCGTGCGTCAGCCCCGTGGATTGCACGAGCGTGCATCGCGTGGCCTGCGCGCACGGCCGCGCTGGATGACGTGCGCCATCGGCCGACCGGGCCGGAAGTTCCTGCTGTTCAATATCGATTCACCTTGCGATCGTCGCGCGCGCATCGGCCTATACTCCGAGAGTCGTGCGCTCACACACTCCCAGTGCAGATGAGCTTGAATTCGCGAGTGTCACGCCTGCGAGCGTGCCCGCTGCGGCCTCGTGTGGCTTGTGGACGCTCGACCTCTCCACCAACGAGGCCTGGGTCACCGGGGAAGTTCGTCGAATCTACGGACTGCCCCCCGACGAACCGGTGACGCGCGACAGGTTCGTCGCCACACTGCACCCCGCCGACCGCGACGCGGTGGTGGCCAGGCTCGCCGTCGTGGTGTCGACCGATGGCGAGTTCGACGATCGCCATCGCATCGTGTTGCCGGACGGGACGACGCGCTGGGTGCACGTGACGGCTCGCGTGCACGGGGAGCACCTGCTGTTCGGTGCCTCGATCGACGAGACGCAGCGCATGGCGGCGGACCGTCTGGCACGAGAGTACGAGACGCGCGTGCAGATGGCCGCCGTGGCCGCGAACCTGGGGTTCTCGGAGTGGGACTCGTCGGGAGCCTCCTTTCTGGATGCCCGCTGTCGTGACCTGCTCGGGGTGGTCTCGGAGCCATCGGAGGATGTGCGGGCGCTGTGGCTGGCCCGCATCCACGACGAGGACCGGCCGAAGCTGGAGGAGGCCAGTCGGCTGCTCCGCACTGGCCAGGCCGAGCACCTGGTCATGGAGTACCGCTACGATCACCCTCAGCGCGGCGAGATCTGGTTGCGGCACTCGACGTGTCGCGTGCGTCTCGAGGACAGCCCGGTCGTCCGGTTGATCGGCGCGCTCGAGGATGTGACCAGCCGGAAGCGTCACGAGGAAGACCTGCGACGCCACAGCGAGGAACTCGCCAAGGAGAACTTCACGCTGCGCGAGGAGGTCAAGCGCCGCCTGACGCCCGGGCACATCGTCGGGCGAAGCCCGGCCATCCGCCGGCCGCTGCAGTTGGCCGAGCAGGTGGCGGTCACCGACTCGACGGCCCTGATCCTCGGCGAGACCGGCACGGGCAAGGAGCGCTTCGCCAATCACATCCACGAGCGCAGCCGTCGCCGCAACCGGCTCATGATCGTCGTCAACTGCTCGGCAATCCCGACGCCGTTGATGGAGAGCGAGTTGTTCGGGCGCGAGAAGGGCGCCTACACCGGGGCGTTGTCGCGGCAGATCGGGCGCTTCGAGCTCGCGCATGGATCCACGCTGTTCCTCGACGAGATCGGGGAACTGCCCCTCGAGGTCCAGGTCAAGCTCCTGCGCGTCCTCGAGAATCACACCATCGAGCGGCTCGGCAGCCCGAGGCCCATCCCGATCGACGTCCGGATCATCGCGGCCACGCACCGGGACCTCGCGGCGGCCGTGCGCGACGGGCGCTTCCGCGAAGACCTCTACTATCGCCTCAACGTCTTCCCGATCCACGTGCCGCCGCTGCGGGAGCGGCGCGACGACATTCCCGCCCTCGTCCGCACGTTCGTCGAGGAGTTGACGCAGTCGATGGGCAAGCGGGTCGACGAGATCGACGCGCGCAGCCTGGATGCGCTCATGGGTTACACCTGGCCCGGCAACGTGCGCGAACTGCGCAATGCGGTCGAGCGCGCGATGATCCTGGCGTCGGGGCCGATCCTGTCCATCGACGTGCCCCAGGCGATCGGCATCGATCGCCTGCCGCCCCCGAGCACCGCGGGGCAGGCAGAGATCGAGCGGGTGCTGCACGAGACCAGCTGGCGGATCCGCGGACCGTACGGCGCTGCGGCACGCCTCGGGCTGAAGCCGACGACGCTCGAGTCCCGCATCAGGAAGCTCGGCCTCACCAGGCCTGGCACCTTGCCGTCCGACTCCTGACCAGACGCGCACGACGTCTCGGATGCGCTGTCGTGAAAGCTCCGAACTCGGAGGCACGCTCTCCGGGTTGCGCGCCCTGACGCTACGGGGGCGAGCCGCCGCGGCCCCAGCAGAATCAGCAGGTTGGCGGCATTCCCCTCCGGCACGTGCGGGTTGGCGCGAATGTTGAGTCTCACCGACAGGGCCCGTCCAGGCGGGCCCCTTCAAGGATGGTGTCGGTGGGACAAGGCGTCGGACATGGGGCAGGACGGGTGGCGGGTGTGCTCGCGTTGGCGTGGCTCCTGATCGGTCCGGCCGCGGCGACCGCGCAGACCGACGTGCAACTGTGGAGCAACCTCACGTTCGACTGGGCGAAGAGCGCCCGCCTGGTGTACGAGCTGGACGTCGAGCCGAAGGTGCTCGTGAAGAAGCCCGAGGGCGAGCCCGGCTGGCGCAACGTCGATCTCACGCCGAACGTGGAGTATTCGCCCACCGGGTGGTTCGACCTCGTGGGCGAGGCGACGGTGGGCTACACGAGGCAGACCGACGAGGTGCACTCGTTCGAAGTCTCTCCACGCGTCGGTATCCGCTTCCATTTCCTGTCACGCTACGTGGACGCCGTCGTCAGGAAGCGCGAGATGTCGCCGAACCGCCGACTCGTGGTGCGCGACCTGATGCGCGTCGAGTCGAGGAACCTCTTCTACGGCGGCGCTGGCAGTGGCACCGATTCGTCGTGGCGCTTCCGCAACCGCATCGAGGTCCTCCTCCCCCTGAACGGGCCGACCCTGGCGGGTGATCGTGTGCTGTATGCGC
This sequence comes from Luteitalea sp., assembly GCF_044337415.1. Classification (GTDB taxonomy): domain Bacteria; phylum Acidobacteriota; class Vicinamibacteria; order Vicinamibacterales; family Vicinamibacteraceae; genus Luteitalea. Next base: position 2,890 of record NZ_JBIINP010000062.1, on the reverse strand, counting down.
TCTCGGACTGGGAGTGGTTCGTCCCGATCGACGAACCGGACGAGCGCTTCGCCAACAGGCACCGCGTCCGTGCTGGCTTCGGGTACCGGCGCACCGCCTCCTGGCGGTACGAGTTCCTCTACATGTGGACGCGCTCGCGCAACACCATCGAGGACGGCTTCGAGACGAGCGACAACATCATCGACTTCCGCGTGAAGCGGGTGTTCTGACGCCCCGGCGCTCGGCGCGCCAGGCCGGCGCGGCGCAGCGGGGCCGCAGGACACGTCGGAGGAGTTCTCGTAGTTGCTCCGAAAATCAGACGGGTTCGGGGGGCGTCGTGCGGCCTCGCAGCCCGCCCGCCTCCGGCAAGTCCCATATCCCGCAACCATTTACCTGCACAGCGCCAGAGGCGACGCCGATGGCGCGGATGTTGATGTCTCCACTGGCGTGGTGCAACTCACGGTGAGGCTCGTCGCAGCACCGGAGCGCCTGGCCGACATCGTGCGCACCCTGCATCGCGTCGTCATGCGGCCGACCCAGCAGTTGGCAGGGTGCCAGTTCGCGCAGGTGTACCTCCGGATGGACGAACCTCTCCGCGTCGACTACGTGGAGGAGTGGGACGACGCCGAGTCGCTGCGGCCACACCTGAGCGGTGAACGCTTCGGCCGCCTGCTGGAGTTGCTGGAGATGGCCACGGAGGCACCTGAGGTGTCCTTCCGGTGCATCACCGAAACGCACGGCATCGAGTACGTCGCCACGCAGCGCGCGGTCCAGGCGAGCAAGCACGACGCGTGACGACAGCGGGCAGTGCGGCCTTCGCCGCCGCGCGCCGGAGGACTGACGAGTGGGAACGGAGAGAGGGAGAGTTCCGATGAAGCGAGATGCAACCGGGCCGGTGACTGCGCCGTGGCCCACGCCTGCGCCGACCGCCGCGAAGCGGGCGCGTGTCTGGGGACGACTCCTTGCCACGATGGCCCTGGCGGCGGGCGTGTGCGTGCTCTCGGGCACGTCCCTGTTCGCCCAGGGACCGGTCAAGCGCCCGAACATCGTCGTGATCCTCGGCGACGACATGGGCTACTCCGACATGGGTTCGTTCGGCAGCGAGATCCGGACGCCGAACCTCGATGCCCTGGCCAAGGGCGGCGTGAGGTTCACGAACTTCTACACGCACGCCAGCTGTTCGCCCACCCGGTCGATGCTCCTCTCGGGCGTGGACACGCACCTCAACGGCCTCGGCAACATGAGCGAGTTCACGGCGCCGAACCAGATGGGCGTGGACGGCTACGAGGGCAACCTCAACGACCGCGTCGCCACGCTGCCGCAGCTCCTGAAGGACGCCGGCTACCACACCTACATGGTCGGCAAGTGGCACCTGGGGAAGGAGCCGACGCAGATCCCGGCCGCGCGCGGCTTCGAGCGCGACTTCACGTTGCTCGACGGGATGGGTAGTTACTGGGACGACTGGAACTTCTCGGCTGCCAACCCCAAGTCGCTCTACACCGAGGACGGGCGTTACCTCAGGCGCCTGCCGAAGAACTTCTACGCGACCAGGACCTACACCGACAAGCTGATCTCCTGGATCGACGCCGGCCGCGGCGACGGCAAGCCGTTCTTCGCGTACGTCGCCCACCAGGCGCCGCACGAGCCGTACCACCTGCCCAAGGAGTGGCGCAACCGCCACATCGGCGAATACGACAAGGGCTGGGACGCCCTGCGTCAGGAGCGGCTGAAGCGGCAGATCGAGATGGGCATCGTCCCCCCGGGGACGCAGCTTGCCGAACGGATGTGGTTCGTGCCCGATTCCACCCTGCTGGCCCCGGCCGCTCGCGCGGTCATGGGCAAGAAGATGGAGATCTACGCCGGTCTCGTCGAGAACCTGGACCACCACGTCGGACGGCTCATCGACCACCTCAAGAAGATCGGCGAGTACGACAACACGATCTTCATCGTGTTCGGCGACAACGGCGCCGAGGGCAACGACCTCTACGACATGATCGCCGGCTCGCCCGGCTCACGCGACTACCTCTTCGCCGCCATGCACTGGTCGCAGAACAACCCCAACGCGTGGGGCGACCCGGGCTCCTGGCTCGCCTACGGGCCCGCCTGGGCGCAGGTCTCCATGACGCCCTTCAGCCAGTACAAGGCCTGGATGGGCGAGGGCGGGATCCGCAACGCGCTCATCGTCAGCGGACCGGTCGTCAAGCGTCCCGCAGGCAGCGTGAACCGCGGACTCATGCACGTGACCGACATCATGCCCACGCTCCTCGAGATCGCCGGCGCGACCTACCCGAAGACCCGGGGCGGACAGGCATCGCTGCCGCTGATGGGCAAGTCGTGGGGACCGGTCCTGGCTGGGGCGGCCGAGTCGGTGCGCACCGACCAGGACTACCTCGCGTGGGAGGTGTTCGGCAACCGCGCCGTCCGGCAGGGGAGCTGGAAGCTGCGCTGGGAGTGGAGGCCCTTCGGAAAGGGCGACTGGGAGCTCTTCGATCTCGCGGCGGATTCCGGTGAACTGAAGGACCTCGCGGCGGATCACCCCGACAAGCTGAAGGCGATGGTGGCGCTCTGGGACGACTACGTCCGGACCAGCAACGTGGTCCTGCCCAACCGCTCGCCTCACGAGACCCTCGAGAAGGTGCTCCCGCAGCGCGTCCCGGTCCAGGCCGGCTACCCGCCGCTCAACCTGAAGCGCCAGTACGTCCCGCCCGCGAACATGCTCGCGGACCCGAAGAAGTGAGCGCCGAGCCATGCCGAACATTCGCGAAGACGCTGACGTCATGAGCCACCAGAACCCGTCGAGGACACGGCCCGGGATCGTCCGGATCGCGCTGGCGTCGGCGCTCGCGCTGGGCGCCTTCGCCGCGCTCCCGGCCTCGGCCCAGGTTCCCGCGCGCTTCTACTGGAAGACGCT
>NZ_JBIINP010000365.1:0-2951 GCF_044337415.1 Luteitalea sp. | reverse complement strand
AGCTGCAGCAGCCACGCCAGGCCGTACGGCCGCTCGAACTCCTGGCGTCCTGGCGCACGCAGGTACGCCAGCTCACCGGCCACCCGCTCGGCCGTGAAGTTCTTCGCCAGCGCCGCCTCGGCCTTCGTGGCCAACGCCGACCCCGGATACAGCCGCGCCACCCTCGCCAGCAACCAGTGGCCGTGCACCGACGAGTGCCAGTCGAAGCAGCCGTAGAACACCGGCGTGAGGTCGCGCGGCACCTTCGCGTCGGCATCGGAGGCCAGCGTGTGCGCGATCTTGTTCGGGTACTCCTGGTGGACGCACGCCAGCGCGAGCGCCGCCAGCTTCTCGGCCTGGGCCAGTTCCATCGTCGGTGTCCCCGCAATCTGCGTCGTCAGCATGAGCGCCAGCAGCATCCGGGGATTCTACCGGCTCAGGGCTCAAGGCTCAGGGCTCAGACTGCGTGCGCCCCGCGTACCCACCCCGTTCCCTGTGTCGCTGCAGGCCTTGGCCGGCAGGCGGCCATCCGTCGTCGGTCGTTCGGCTTGCCCTGAGCGAAGTCGAAGGGCGTTCGGCGTTCTTCCCGTCCAGTCGTACCCGATACCCCGTACCCGGCACCCGGTCGTTGTGCAATGCTCTTGCCGTGCCCCAATCACGTCGTGCATTCCTCGCCCTCGGCGCGGCCGGACTCGTGTCGGCGGCTCGGCCCCTCACTGCAGCCGCTCGCGTTGCGCAGCTCCCGAAGTTCCGCGTCGGCGTCACCGACTGGAACCTGCGCAGCGAAGCCAACCCGGCCTCGTTCGCGCTGGCCAAGCGTCTCGGGTTCGACGGCGTGCAGGTGAGCCTCGCGAGCGGACGCGGTGCCGGACGCGCGCCGATCACCGACGACCTCGTGAAGCAGTACGTCGCGCAGTCGCGCGAGCATGCGCTGCCCATCACGTCGACGTGCCTGAACATCCTGCACACCAACTACCTCAAGTCGGACGCGCTCGGGCCGAAGCGGGTGGCCGAGGGCATCGCACTCACCAAGGCCATCGGCGTCGAGGTGATGCTGCTGCCCTTCTTCGGCGACGGCGCGCTGAAGACGCCCGACGAGATGGACCGCGTGGGTGACATCCTGCGTGAACTCGCCCCCGACGCCCAGAAGGCCGGCGTGATTCTCGGCCTCGAGGACACGATCTCGGCCCGCGACAACGTCCGCATCATGGACCGCGCGAAGTCGCCGGCCGTGCTCACCTACTACGACGTCGGCAACTCCACGGTCAACGGCCACACGGTGATCGAGGAACTGCGCTGGCTCGGTCGCGACCGCATCTGTGAAGTGCATCTCAAGGACAACCCGCACTTCATGGGCGAGGGCACCATCGACTTCCCCGGCGTGATCGACGCGCTTGCCGACATCGGCTTCGCCCGGTGGGCCGTGCTCGAGACCAGCAGCCCGACGAAGATGCTCGAGGACGACATGCGCAGGAACCTGGCCTTCACGCGCGGGCTGGTCACGGCCCGCGCGAAGGCGTAAGGCGCCTCGCGCTCGTCGACGCCTGCACACTGGCGGTGGGGTCGGGGTTGGGGCTGGGGCTGGGGGCTTGGGGCTGGGGGCTCACGGCGCTGGGCGCAGGGCTCAGGGCTCACAGAGCCTGGTGAACCGAGCCATCGGCTACTCTTTCCCGCAATGATGCGCACACAGGCAGCCATCGCGGACGGGGCGGGCGCGTTCGTGATCGACGAGATCGACGTGAGCAGCCCGCTGGCCGACGAGGTCCTCGTGGAGATCCGCGCTGCCGGTATCTGCCACACCGATCACGCGTCGCTGTCGTGGAAGCGGCCGCTCGTGATGGGACACGAGGGCGCGGGCGTGGTGCGCGAGGTCGGCTCAGGCGTCACGCACGTGCGGCCTGGCGACGTCGTGGTCCTCAACTGGTGCATCCCGTGCGGGTCGTGCGCGCAGTGCCAGCGCGGCGACACCGTGCTGTGCGAGGTGAGCAAGCCGGCGCACGTGATGGCGCCGTCGCGCGGGCACGCGCATGCCGCCGGCACGCAGTGGCGCGGACGCGCCATCGACAGGTCCTTCAACATCGGCACGCTCTCGGGACTCGCGCTCGTGCGCAAGGAGGCGGTGACGCCCATTCCCGCGTCCGTGCCGTTTCCCGTGGCGGCGATCACCGGCTGCGGCGTGATGACGGGCTTCGGGTCGGCGGTCAATGTCGCGCGCGTGCAACCCGGCGAGAGCGTCGCCGTGCTCGGCTGCGGCGGCGTGGGCCTCAACGTGATCCAGGGCGCGCGCGTGGCGGGCGCGACGACGATCATCGCCATCGACGCGAACGCAGACGCGTTGGTGCGTGCCCGCGCGTTCGGCGCCACCCACACCGTGCTGGCCGGCCGCGACGACACGTCGTTCGAGGCGATGGCGTCCGCCGTGCGGCAACACACCGACGGGCGCGGCGCCGATCATGCGTTCGAGGCGACCAGCGTGCCGGCGCTCGCGTTCGCGCCGCTACGACTCGTGTGCGACGGCGGGCAGGCCCTGCAGGTGAGCGGAATCAACGATCCGGTCACCGTGCCGATGCCGTGGTTCATGTGGAACAAGCGCTACGTGACGCCGCTCTATGGCGGATGCGTGCCGTCGCGCGACTTTCCGCGCATCTTCGAGCTCTACGCGAGCGGCGCCCTGCAGCTCGACGCGCTCGTCACGCGCACCTACGCGCTCGACCAACTCGGCGAGGCCATCGACGACATGCTCACCGGCCGCAATGCGAAGGGCGTGATTCTTTTTTGAGGACGGCAGTCGGCAGTCGGCAGTCGGCAGTCGGCAGTGAGCGGGCCGCGGACGGCGGACGGCGGACGGCGCGCCCATCGGCTCTCCGGTCGTCTGGCGTCATCCTCCCGTCTGTAGCCGTCGGACTTCAAGACTCGCCTCTGTGCGCCTGCGGCGCGTGGCGAGTTGTCCGACGGTCACCGACTTCGCCCTT
>NZ_JBIINP010000073.1:0-19319 GCF_044337415.1 Luteitalea sp. | reverse complement strand
GGCATGAGGCATGAGGCATGAGGCATGACCAATGACCCACGAGGCGTGACCAATGACTGACTTCCGCACCGTCTGCGTGTCCGACCCGCGCTTCGAGCACGACGGCCTGCGCCACGTCACCGTGAAGAGTCCGGCCCTGCGTGGGCGCGGCGACGTCACCGTGTGGTGTCCGCCAGGCGTGGACGAGCCCGCAGGTCTCGTGATCCTCCTGCACGGCGTGTACGGCAGTCACTGGGCCTGGGCGCTGCAGGGCGGCGCCCATCGCACGGCCGCGCGGCTGATCGCCGACGACGCCATTCCGGCGTTCGCGCTCGCGATGCCGTCCGACGGCCTGCGCGGGGATGGTTCCGGGTACGTGCGTCACGCCGACGGCTTCGACGCGGCGCGCTGGATCGTCCACGAGGTGCCCCTGGCGACGCGCGAGGCCATACCGGGATTGCGACACGATGTCCCGCGGTTCATCGCCGGTCTCTCGATGGGCGGCTTCGGGGCGCTCCGGCTCGGTGCGGCGTCCCCCAACGCCTTCCGCGCGGTGTCCGGTCATTCCTCGATCACGCACATCTCGCAGATGGTGCAGTTCATCGAGGAGGACGTCGCGTCGATCGGCGCACCACCCGAGGACGCGTCCGTGCTCGACGCCATCATCCGCGCCGGAGACCGCCTTCCACCACTACGGTTCGACTGCGGCGTGGACGACCAGTTGATCGAGGAGAACCGCGCGCTGCACCGGGATCTCGAAGCACGCGGCATCGCGCACACCTACGAGGAGTTCCCCGGCGCCCACACGTGGGCCTACTGGGAGAGGCATCTCGAGGACACCCTGCGCTTCTTCGCCGCGCACGACTGACGCGAGAGACTCAGGGCTCAGGGCTCGAGGCTCAGGAAGGTAGGGCCGGCTGTCCCAGCCCGGCCCACGGGCGTACGGCTTACGGGGCAACAGCCCGACTCCCGACTCCCGTCACGGCACCCGTCGCCTGAGGACGACGGTACCGGTGCCGCGATCATGTGCGAGCCGGCGGTTGGGATCGCGCCAGAGGTCGGCGAGCCCCGTGAAGAGCGTGCCCGGCACCGAGGCGTAGCCGCCGAAGCGTTCGAACGCCGTGCCGAGCGTCATCGGCTGCCCATCGATGCGGCGGACCTCGAGGCCGAGCAGGCGCTTGCCGAGGCTGCCCCACGACGTCAGTCCGAGCAGCGTGAAGTAGAGCGCCGGCACGCCGAACAGCGCGGCCGCGCGCGCGACTTCGGGCACGAACTTCGCCACGGGCACCCGCACGTATCCTGGCTTCAGGGCACGCTGGTCCTCGCCAGGTCCGAGCGACAGCTCGATGTTGGCGTCCGTCAGGTAGGCGGCCCCTTCTCGCGGCCGGCCGGCATGGACCGCGGCAATCGCCTCGAGCGGCAGCCCCTGCGCGCCGATGTCCATCAGCTTGGGGAGCAGGGCCGTCATCGCGTCGAGCGACTGCGCCTCCGTGCGCACGCGACCGTCGACGATCGCTCGCAGGGCGTCGTAGGCGGGCCTGTCACTCACCCGCAGCGCGAGGGCCGACCACAGGACGGCGGCAACGATGGTCGGGACGACAATGAGGGCCACGTCGATACCGAAGGCCAGCAACCGCCGCAGCGGTGGCGCGAGTTCGCGCCCGAGCAACGAGTCGTCGACCACCTGGTGGGTCACCAGGTCGAACACGCGTCCCGCCATGCCTGTGGTTCCTCCCGAATGGGGTGATTGGCGCCTCATGATGGCCCAGCCGCCGCCGCTTCTGCCAGGCCGAGGTCTCTCGGCAGCACCCGCGACACCTTCGTCGGTGCCTGGCTGGATCGTTCAGGGTTCATTGCGACTAGGATCCGCACATGCGTTCGATGGCACTGGCACTCCTCGCAGGCATGGGCCTGGCCCTGCAATCGACGTCGGTGGACTGGCACGTGGCCGTGTCACAACTCACGCGCGGACCTCGACACCACTTCTTCGGCTACATCGGGCAGGCGCGCACGATCCCGTGGAGCGGGGATGGTCGCTACGTGCTGGCCCTGCGAACCGCCTTCCAGGACCGCATGCCCGAGCCCACCGATGCGGCGGACGTGACCGTGATCGACACGACCGAGGGCAACCGCGTCGTGCCGCTGACCGAGTCCCGTGGATGGAATCCCCAGCAAGGCACGATGTTCTACTGGGATCCGACCTCGCCGGCCACGCGGTTCTTCTTCAACGACCGCGACCTGGCGTCCGGCAAGGTCTTTACCGTCCTCTACGACGTGCCGGAGCGCCGCCGGGTCCGCGAGTTCAGGTTCGCCGACACGCCTGTGGCCAACAGCGGCGTCGCCCAGCGTGGCGGGCGCTACCTGGCGATCAACTACGCCAGGCTGGCGCGACTGCGACGAGTGACGGGCTACCCGGGCGCGCACGACTACACCGCGGGTGTGCTCCACCCTGAAGACGACGGCATCCACCTGGTGGACGCGGTCGACGGCACGCGACGGCTGCTGGTGTCCTACGCGCAGTTGGCGGCGCTGATCCGGCCGGCACGACCCGACGTGGCCGACAAGGCCCTGTTCATCAATCACACGCTGTGGAGCCGCGACGACAGTCACATCTACTTCTACGTGCGGGCGGTGTTCGACGACCCGAAGCAGCGCATCGACATCCCGTGCACCATCAGGCCCGACGGGACGGGACTGACGATGCACGAGCATCTCGGCGGGCATCCCGAGTGGCGCGACGGGACCCGGATGGTCGGCGTCAAGGAAGGGCGCCAGGTGGTCTACGACGTCACGACGCGGCAGGTGGTGGCGACCATTGGCGGGCCCGGCGTCTTCCCTCAGCCGGGTGGCGACATCGCGCTGTCGCCGGACGCCGAATGGTTCGTCAATGGTCACAGCCTGAGCGGCAGCAACGGCTATACGGTGCTGCGTCTCGCTGACGGGACATGGGCGCGGACGCCGGAGATGACGCGGGGCCGGTTCACCTCGGGCGACCTCCGCATCGACGGATCGCCGGCCTGGAACCGGTCGAGCGATGCGTTCCTCTTCCCTGGCCTCGACGCCGGTGACGGCACGCGGCAGATCTTCGTCGCCCGGATCTCGCGCGGGGCGTCGCCCGTGAAGCCTTGAGGGGCGTCGGGCCGTGATCCACACCCTCGCCGTCGCCGACTATCGATCGCTGCGGGAACTCGTGCTCGGGCTGCAGCCCCTCACGCTGATCACCGGGCCGAACGGCAGCGGCAAGTCGAACATCTACCGCGCCCTGCGCTTGTTGGCCGACGCCGCTCAGGGCCAGTTGGTGCCGGCGCTCGCGCGCGAGGGCGGGCTGTCGTCAACGCTGTGGGCGGGCCCCGAGCAGCCCTCCCGCGCGGTCCGTGCCGGCGACCACCCGGTGCAGGGCACGGGGCGCAAGCAGGTGGTGAGTCTGCGCCTGGGTTTCGCGGGCGACACGTTCTCCTACGCGGTGGACCTCGGCCTGCCGGCGCCGCGCAAGACGGCGTTCTTCCGCGACCCGGAGATCAAGCGCGAGGTGATCTGGACCGGCTCGACGTTCCGGCTCTCCTCCGTGCTGCTCGACAGGCGCGCCAACCTGGTGCAGGGCCGCACGCCCGAGGGCGAACTGGATGTGCTGCTGCAGGACCTGGCCAGCTTCGACACGATGCTCACGCATTGCGCCGACCCGCTCCGCGCGCCCGAGGCACTGCTGATTCGCGAGCAGATGCGCGGCTGGCGCTTCTACGACCACCTGCGCACCGACCGCGACGCCCCGGCCCGTCGTCCGCAGGTCGGCACGCACACGCCGGTGCTCGACGATGAGGGCGCGTCGCTCGCGGCGGCGTGGCAGACGATCGACGAGCTCGGGGATGCCGAGGCACTGCACGGCGCGGTGGAGGACGCCTTTCCCGGCTCGCGGGTGGAGATCGCCGAGTCGGAGGGCACCTTCGAACTCACGCTCCGCCAGCACGGCCTCTTGCGGCCCCTGCGCGCCGCGGAACTCTCGGACGGCACGCTGCGCTACCTGCTGCTCGCGGCCGCGCTGCTGACGCCGCGGCCGCCCGAGTTGCTTGTGCTGAACGAGCCCGAGACGAGCCTGCACCCCGACCTGCTGCCCGCGCTCGCCCGCCTCATCGCCACGGCCTCGCGCGCCGCGCAGGTGATCGTCGTGTCGCACGCGCCGCGCTTGATCGAGGCGCTCGCCTCCGAGCCCGACTGCCATCTCGTCGCCCTCGAGAAGCGCCACGGCGAGACCGTGGTGGCCAACGTCCCCTGGCAGGACCAACCGGTGTGGAAGTGGCCGGGCAGGTGACGGCGCGGCCTTCGGTGCGCGCCGCAGTCAATTCCGCGATGCTGCGATGCCGAGAACTCGCCGTGCGCCGCCAGGCGCACATCGGCGAGTCTTGAATGCCGGAACGATCCGCGCACCTTCCATGCGCAATGATTCATGAGGCATGAGGCATGACGTCCGCTAGAATCCTGCCGTGCCGAAGGCCTCGACCCGCTCCCGCTGGCTGCTCCCGCTCGTCCTGATCGCGATCGTCCTCCCGCTGGCGATGTTCGTGCCGCGCTGGCCGTACGACCCCGAGGTCGCACGGTTCATCCAGCGGCTGCCGCTGCCGGCGGGCTTCGCCGCGTGGCTCACGTCGCTGGCCGGCAAGCCCGTGGTGTACGGCGTGCTCGGCACCGGCCTGCTGCTGGCCACCTGGCGCGGACGCCTCAAGGGACTCGTCGCCACGGCGGTGCTGATGTTGCTGTGGTGGTACGGCGGCGAGCCGCTGAAGGAGGTCGTGCATCGCGCGCGGCCGACGGCGGAGTTCGTGGAGGTCGTGCGGCCGGCAAGCGGCTTCTCGTTCCCGTCCACCTTCGCCACCACCTGGTTCAGCGCGTGGATGCCGCTGGCCATCTACGCCTTCCGCACGCGCCAGCGCGACGCCGGCCTGGCCATCTCGATCGTGGCGTGGGTCCTCGTGCTCCTCGGTGCCTGGGCCCGCGTCCGCATGGGCGCCCACTGGCCCAGCGACCTGCTGATGACGCTCGCGCTGGTGTGGTCGACGTTCACGCTGATCGAGCTCGCCGTCGACCGCCTCGACGGCTGACGGGCGCCAACGCCGGTCGCCTCCTGTTTCTCCTGACGTGGCCCGACCGTCGCGCAAGCGCGACGGCTACGTTCCACCTTCGCCGCGGCTACGGCGGACAAGCCCGAGTTCGGCGTTCGGCGTTCGGTGCGCGGTGCCCGCGGGCCGGCGCCCGGTGCCCGCTGAACCGTACCCGGTACCCCGTACCCGGCACCCGGTTCTCTGGCATACTTCGCGCGTCACCATCCAGTCTCCAGCGTCGGAGTCCAGCCATGACCACGTACGGTCGTCGTGACTTCCTTGGCCGCGTCGCGGCCGCGTCAGCCTTCACCATCGTCCCCCGCCGTGTCCTCGGCGGCCGTGGGCACATCGCGCCGAGCGACATGGTGGTGCTCGCGCAGGTCGGCTGCGGCACACAGGCGCTGCGGCAGGTGAACACCAACCTGGTGCGCCGGCCAGACATCCAGTTCGTCGCGGTCGTCGATCCGAACCGCAACAGCGACGACTACGTGGACTGGAGCCCGTTCGGCACGCGCGCTACCGTGCGCAAGTTCCTCGACGACCCGACGTGGGGCGAGGGCGACCGGGCCACGCGGGCCGGCCGCGAGGTCGCGAAGTCGGTGATGGAGACGTGGTACCGCAAGCAGGGACGGCCGGCCACCGGCATCCGGGCCTACGAGGACTTCCGCGAGATGCTCGATCGCGAGTCCGACATCCAGGGCATCGTCAACATCACGCCCGATCACCAGCACGGCCCGATCAACATCGCAGCGCTGCGGAAGAACAAGGCCGCCATCTCGCACAAGCCGGTCGCTGCCATGCTGCACGAGGTGCACCGCACGCTGCTGGCGGCGCGCGAGAGCACCGCGCCGTCGCACCTGCTGGCCTACAGCAACAGGCCCGACCGGCACACCCTGGCCGCGTGGATCGCGGCCGGCGCCATCGGCACCGTGCGCGAGGTGCACAACTGGACCAACCGGCCGTTCTGGCCGCAGGGCATGCAGGCGTACCATGCGTCGGGACCGGCCGTGCCCGACGGCTTCAACTGGACGCTGTGGCAGGGGCCTGAGCCGGACCGTCCGTATCACCCCGCGTACACGTTCTCGGTGTATCGAGGCTGGTATGCCTACGGCACCGGGTGCCTCGGCGACATGGGCCACTACAGTCTCTGGCAGCCGTACCGCATCCTCGGCCTCGGCGTGCCGGAGTGGGTGGAGGCCCGCCCCAACAACGACGCGTGGGTCACCGACGCACGCGTAAGCCGTGGTGGACACGTGTCGCAGGTCGCCTTCCCGAAGTCGAGCACCATCCGGTGGCGGCATCCAGCCACGGCGAAGCGACCTGCCGTCGACACCTACTGGTACGACGGCGGCATGAAGCCGGCGACGCCCGATGCCCTGCTCGAGGACGGCGAGGACTTCGCCGACGAGGGCATGCTGATCGTGGGCGACGGCGGCATGATCCTGTGCGACTTCAGGGCGAACGCGCCGCGGCTCCTGCCGAAGAAGCGGCAACAAGCCTTCGCCGGCTCCGTCATCGTCCCGCAGTTCGACGCGACGAGTCCGGACGATGAATGGGTCGGCGCGATCAGACAGGGCAAGGCGTCGAAGGGCAGCTTCGAGGCCGTCGGCCCGCTGGCCGAGGCCGTCGCACTCGCCGGCATCGCGTTACGCGTGCCGTACAAGCGGCTGCTGTGGGATGCGGCCCAGGCGCGCTTCACCAACTCCGACGAGGCCAATGCGCTCATCCGCCGCGCCGTGTACCGGCCGGGCTGGGGAGAACTCGTCGGGTGACGGAGGCAGGGCGGCGTGTCCCCTTCGACTGCGCTCAGGGCCAGCCACGCCGCCGCTAGCCAACGGCGGCGCGGTGGGACACCGCGCCCTACCTCGATGCGGCATTTGGGGTGACAATGAAGGGATGTCGAGGGGCACGGGTCCCGAGTCGGGAAGCACCGCGAGGAGTACCGCGCCGGTGGTCGAGCGGCAGTTCGTCGCCGACCGCGGCGACGAGCGCCTGCGCCTCGACCAGGCCGTGATGCGCCATCTCGCGGACGAGCCGGGCCTGTCGCGTACCCGCGTGCAGCGCTGGCTCGATGCCGGACTCATCTCGGTGAACGGCCGCGAAGGACGCAGGGCGTCCTCGTCGCTCCGTCAGGGCGATGAGGTCGTCGTCACGCTGCCGACGCCGCGCGTCCGCAAGGTGCACGCGGCCGAGGCCCTCGACGTCCCGGTGCTCTACGAAGACGAGTGGCTCGTCGTCGTCAACAAGCCCGCCGGCATGGTGGCGCACCCCACCGGGCGACTGCAGTCGGGCACGCTGTTCAACGCCCTGCTCCACAAGGCCCGTGGCTGGGAAGACGCCACGGCACGCCCCGGGCTGGTGCACCGCCTCGACCGCGACACGTCGGGCGTGTTGCTGGTGGCCAAGTCGCGCAGTGTCCATGCGCGGGCGGCGCGCCTGCTGTCCACCGATCACGCCTCGAAGACCTACCTGGCCGTGGTGATCGGCAGGCCGCCCGAAGACGCGACCATCACCTACCCGCTCGGGAAGATCGCGGAGCGCCCGCCGCAGGTGGGCGTGGTGGACGAGGGCTGGCCGTCGATCACGTACGTGCAGCGGCTGCGATCGACGTGGCCGATGCCCGACGGCCTCGCGCTGCTCGAGTGCACGCTGGGCACCGGACGCCTCCACCAGATTCGCGCGCACCTGCTGGCCGCCGGCTGGCCGATCGCGGGCGACCCGATCTACCGCAGCCCGAAGGCCGAGGCGAAGCTTCCTCCGATGACCAAGGCCCAGGTGGATGCGCTCGACGGGCAGGCGCTGCACGCATGGCGACTCGTGATGCCCCACCCGATGACGGGCGAGGTGCTCGACGTCACCGCGCCGATTCCCGCGCGACTCCAGGCCCTCGGCGTCAACCCGGGCGGATCCTGGGATGCGAGCGTCGGCCGCGTACGCCCTGGCGCCACGCCTCACGCCTGACCGTATCCTGACGTCGTAGCCGTCGGACTTGTCCGACGGTCAGTGATCGTCCCGTGAGCCCACCAACCACCGAGGTGCCATGACACGTGTCGCGCCGCTCATCGGACTCGTCGCTGGCCTGCTCCTCGTGCCAGAGGCGATGCCGTCGGCAGCGGCCTCGCGCGTGATCACGCCGCCAGGTGTCACGGTGATCGGCCCGTACAGCCCGGGCATCCTCGCTGGCGACTTCCTCTACGTGTCCGGGCAGGGCGGGCGCGACGCCGCAGGGCGCCTTCCCGACACCTTCGATGGCCAGGTCCGCCAGACGCTGCGGAACGTGAAGGCCGTGGTGGACGCCGCAGGTCTCACGCTCGCCCATGTCGCGTACTGCCAGGTCTACCTGACAGACATGGCGCAGTACGAGGTGATGGACCGCGCCTGGCAGGAGTTCTTCCCGGACGCGCCTCCCGCGCGAGCGGTGCTGGGGGTGCATCGGCTGCCGACCGACATCGCGGTCGAGATCAACGCGGTCGCGTTCCGTGACCTCGCGCGGCGGCGGCCAATCGCTCCGCCCGGCCATCGGCCGCAGTCGTCGTCGCCCGCCGTGCTGGCCGGCAATCGCCTGTTCCTGTCGAGCGCCCTGGGTGCCGACGCCGCCACGGGCGCGATTCCTGCCGATCCCGATGCGCAAGTGCAACTCGCGCTCGACAACATGCGACGGGTGCTCGCCGCAGCCGGCATGGACTTCCGCCATGTCGTGTTCGTCAACCCGTACCTGACGGGCGCGGCCTCGCGGCGCATGAACGACATCTACGCGCGGCACTTCGAGTTCGGCAACACGCCAGCGCGTGCCACCATCAACGTGACGAGCCTGCCGGGCGGCAACACGATCGCGTTCACGGGGGTGGCGATCGTCGACCTGTCGTTGCGCCGCGCCTTCAGGCCGAGGAACATGAAGCCGAGCGCGACGGCCAGTCCGTGCGTGCTGGCCGACGACACGTACTACTGTTCCGCCAAGGGACCGTTCACGCCCGGGCCAGCCGTCGGGCCAGGCGGACTGCAGGGCATCTGGGTGGGCACCGTGGAGGCGCAGGTGCGGCAGACGATGCGGAACCTGCTCGACGGCCTCGAGGAAGCGGACCTCGCGCTCGCGGACGTGGTCGCCACCAACGTCTACCTCGACGACATGAACGACTTCGCCCGGATGAATCGGGTGTACGCGCAATACTTTCCGACGAGTCCCCCGGCCCGCACCACCATCGCGCAAGTGGCGCCGGTGGACCGCACGCCGCGTGACCAGGACACTTATCCCGGCCTGGAGCAGATTTCCCTGATCGCCGTGAGGCAGAAACCATGACCGACACCAGAGACGATGGCGTCACGCGACGCGAACTGCTGCAGATGGGGCACGCCTTTGCCGTGCCGGCGCTCGTCGGAGGTGTCGGTGTGCACGCGGCCGGCGCGGCCGCAGCAGGCCCGCTGAAGCCGGGACCGGACATCTACCAGTCGATCGGCGTCGAGCCGGTGATCAACTGCCGCGGGACGTTCACGATCATCGGCGGATCCATCGAGCGCCCTGAAGTGCGAGCCGCGATGGATGCCGCCAGCAAGCACTTCGTGCAGATCGACGAGCTGGCCATGGCGGTCGGCCAGCGGTTCGCCGAGCTGACCGGCGCCGAGTGGGGCATGGTGTCGGCGGGCTGCGCTGCTGGGCTCAAGCATGTCACTGCAGCCTGCGTCACGGGCGGAAACCCGGAGCGCCTGGTGCGCATCCCCGATCTCACCGGCTTCGACAAGACCGAGGTGGTGAGCCCGCGCTACTCGCGCAACGTCTACGATGCCGCGATTCGCAACATCGGCGTGACGATGATCACGGTGGACACGGCGGAGGAGTTCGAGCGGGCGCTCGGTCCGCGCACCGCGATGATCTACCTCAACGCCGGCGAGGAGTCCTCCTCCGGGCCGCTCTCGCTCGAGAACATCGCCCGCATGGCGCGGCCGAGGAACATCCCCATCCTCATCGACGCGGCCGCCGAGATCCTCACGGTCCCCAACGTGCACCTCCAGCAGGGCGCCACCATCGTCGCCTACAGCGGCGGCAAGGCGCTGTGCGGGCCGCAGTGCGCGGGCCTGCTGCTCGGGCGCAAGGACCTGCTCCTGTCGGCGTGGCAGGCCAGCGCCCCGCACCACGGTCCGGGCCGCGACAACAAGGTCGGGCGCGAGGAAACGCTCGGCATGCTGGCGGCCGTCGAGGCCTGGGTGACGCGCGATCACGACGCCGACTGGAAGACCTGGCTGTCGTGGCTCGACGCCGTGGCCGCCCGCGTGTCCACCGTCGCGGGCGTGAAGACGTCCGTGCAGTTGCCGACGGGGCTCTCGAACCGCAGCCCGGCCCTCACCATCTCGTGGGATCCGGCCGCGCTGCACATCACGGGCGAGGACGTCGCCGAGCACCTGGCGAGCACGAAGCCACGCATCGCCGTCGGCGCCGGCGGCCGGGGTCGCCAGGCCGACCCGACGGTCACATCGATCTCGGTGACCGCGTGGATGATGCAGCCGGGCGACGCCCGGATCGTCGCCGACCGCATCCACGCCGTGCTGACGACCAGGCGAGAGCCGCGCTCGACGGCGATGCCCGCGCCAGCGACCACCGTCGCCGGGCGCTGGGACGTCGACATCGCGTTCCCCAGCAGCAAGGGCCAGCACACGCTGGCGCTCGAGCAGGACGGCAACTGGCTGCGAGGCACCCACAAGGGCGAGTTCTCGACGCGCGACGTCGTGGGCACGATCGAGGGCACCACCGTGACGCTGCGCAGCGTCGAGCGGACGCTTGGCAGTTCGGTGACGTTCACCTTCTCGGGCACGGTGTCTGGCGATGCCCTGGCCGGCTCGATTCACATGGGCGAGTACCTCACCGCGACCTTCACGGCGAAGAAACACGTGTACCCGGCACAGCGCACGCGCGTCGTGGTGCCCAAGGGGCCGCCGCTGGCGACGTAGGGTCGGCACACGGGTACCGGGTACCGGGTACAGGGTACGGGGTACGGGGTACGGGGTACCGGGTACGGGGTCGGAGGCGTCGACCTCGGGCGACGCTCCGTGTCGAGTGGCCAGACGCGAGACTCAGCCCAGGTGGATCCGGGGGCGCCACTGCGGATCGGGCTCGATCTGGCGCAGCACCTCGCGCGTGACCGGGGCGGTGTCGCCCTCGCCGAACGCCATGAACTTCAACAGGTAGGCGATCGGGTTGCCTTCCGTCCAGCCGAAGTAGGCGTGCGGGACGCGGCCCGTGGCGTCGCGCACGTGCAGCAACAGTGCGGCGATCGCGTTGGGCACGGCCGGGCTCTTGCAGCGCAGCACGCGATAGGGCCCGATCTGCACGCCGGCTACCTCGAGCACGTCGTCGACGAACTCGGAGGCGTCGCCCGGCTGCACCTCGAGGAACAACACGTTGTTGAGGCTCTCGATGTGGTGGCTGCTGCGCGCCTCGCGCCACTTGGCGGCGTACTCGGACTCCACGCCCTTGTCCGGACGGTTGGCGATCACGCGCACCGTGGGCGCGGTGAGCGAGGCCAGCCACGCGCCCGCCGACTCGTCGAACCTCACGTGCTTGATGCGCAGTTCGGTGCTGCGCAGCACCCGCGACAGCAGCGACGTGCCGATGATCGAGGCGATGAAGAAGCTGGCGATCTTGAGGCCGTCGGGGCGCTCGATGACGTTGACGACCGTGGTGTAGGCAAAGACCAGCGTGATGGCGCCGAAGGCCCACGTGAGGCCTCCCGTGCGTCGCGCGTGGATGGCCGTGGCCAGCGCGGCAGACGTCATCAGCACGAGCACGCCGGTGGCGTACGCGCCGCCCTGCGCCTCGACATCGGCCTGGAAGATCACCGTGACCGCGCACGTCACGGCGAGGATGATGAGCACCAGGGGCCGCGTGGCGCGCACCCAGTCCGGCGCCATGCCGTACCGCGGCAGGTACTTGGGGATCAGCGTCAGCAGTCCCGCCATGGCCGATGCGCCGGCGAACCAGAGAATGGCGATCGTGAGGATGTCGTAGACCGTCCCGAACACGACGCCGAGGTCACGGTGTGCGAGGTAGGCCAGGGCGCGGCCGCGCGCCTCCCCGCCCTCTTCGAACGCCGACGCCGGGATGTTGAGCGTCGTCGCCAGGCTGCTGGCCAGGAGCAGGACGCTCATGATGATGGCCGCGCTGGTCAGCAGGTGGCCCGTGCCGCGAATGCGCCCGGTCGGCTGTGCCTCGGTGTCGCCGGGATCGCCCTTCACGAGCGGCATCACGGCCACGCCGGTCTCGAACCCCGACAGGCCGAGGGCCAGCTTCGGGAACAGGAACAGTGCCACGGCCACCATCATCACGGGGTTGCCGTGCGAGGCGACCAGCGCCGTGCGCCAGTTCGCGAAGTACTCGGGATGGTGCAGGATCGACCACAGTTCGACCGCCAGCACCACCACGTTGCACGCCAGGTAGCCGATCACGATGACGACGGCCAGGCCGATCGCCTCGCGGAAGCCCTTCAGGAACACGGCGCCCAGGAGGGCAAGCAGGAGCAGCGTGAGCCACACCGGGTAGTCGAGCCAGTGCGGCGCGAACGGGTTGTGGATGATGTGCTCGGTGGCGTCGGCGGCCGACAGCGTGATCGTGATCACGAAGTCGGTCGCGGCAAACCCGAGCAGGATGAGGACAAGCGCCTTGCCCCGCCAGCGCGGCAGCAATTGTTCGAGCAGCGCCACGCTCCCCTGGCCGTGGGGGCTCAGGGCCGCGATCCGGTGGTACACGGGCAGGGCGCCGAAGAGCGTCAGCGCGATCAGCACCAGCGTCGCCAGTGGCGACAGCACGCCGGCCGCCAGGAAGGCGATGCCGGGCTGGTAGCCGAGCGTCGAGAAATAGTCGACCCCGGTCAGGCACATCACCTTCCACCAGGAGGCGGTGTGGACCGGGGCGTGGCCGGCGGCGGCGTCCGGTTCGAGGTCCGCGAGAAGCCAGGACCGGAGTGGTGTGGTCGTCACGAGGTTCGGTGTACACCCGGGGAGGACGTTCGGGCGCACGGCAAACGACAACACTACGCCGCTCCTCGGTGCCCGGCAAGCTACAATCGGCCAATCCGACGACGCCCCGCCCTGCCGTGAGGCGGGATGCGACGCCGAGGAGGCCCCACCCCATGTCCGTCAGCGCGTCTGCCCCCGTGATCCCGGTCACCCGGACCTCGTCGCCCCGTCCCCGCCCCGCGGAAGACGCCCTCGGGTTCGGCAAGCACTTCGCCGACCACATGCTCGTGGTCGACTACGTGGAGGGCCAGGGCTGGCTCGACGCCCGCATCGTGCCGTACGGCGCCCTTGCGCTCGACCCGGCCGCCTCGGTGCTGCACTACGGCCAGGCCATGTTCGAGGGCCTGAAGGCGTACCGGCAGGCCGACGGGCGGATTGCGCTGTTCCGCCCCGATCGCAACGCGCACCGCATGGCCACCGGCGCCGGGCGCCTGTCGATCCCGGCCATCGACGAGCAGCTCTTCGTGCAGGGCATCGCCCAGCTCGTGAACGTCGATGCCGACTGGGTGCCGTCGGCGCCGGGCACGGCCCTCTACATCCGCCCGACGATCATCGCCACCGAGCCGTTCCTCGGCGTCCGCGCCTCGAAGACCTACACGTTCTTCGTCATCACGGGTCCGGTGGGCGCCTACTACGCCGGCGGGCTGAAGCCGGTGCGCATCTGGGTGGAGAAGGAGCGCGTCCGCGCCGTGAAGGGCGGGATCGGCGCCGCCAAGGCCGCCGCCAACTACGTCGCCAGCCTGCAGGTGGCCGAGGAAGCCCGCGCGCGCGGCTGCGACCAGGTGCTGTGGCTCGACGCGATCGGCCACGAGTACGTCGAGGAGGTCGGCACGATGAACCTGTGCCTGGTCATCGACGGCACGCTCGTCACGCCCCCGCTCGGCGGCAGCATCCTCCCGGGCATCACGCGCGAGACGGTGCTGACGATGGCCCGCGACTTCGGCCTGCCCGTGGAAGAGCGCCTGGTGTCGATCACCGAGGTGCGCGAGGCCCACGCCAGCGGCAGGCTGCAGGAGGTGTTCGGCGTCGGGACGGCCGCGGTCGTCTCGGTGGTCGGCACGCTCGCCAGCGACGAGGGCGACATGGTGATCAACGGCGGGAACCCCGGGCCGATCGCCAACCGCCTCTACGACGCGATCACGCGCATCCAGTACGGCCTCGATCCCGACCCGCGCGGCTGGCGGGTGATCATCTGATGCGCCTGCCGATCTATCAGGTCGATGCCTTCACGGCCGAGGTGTTCCGGGGCAACCCGGCCGCCGTCGTCCCACTCGAGTCGTGGTTGCCCGACGCGACGATGCAGGGGATCGCCGCCGAGAACAACCTGGCGGAGACGGCCTTCTTCGTGCCGACCGGCCCCGCCGAGTACCAGTTGCGCTGGTTCACCCCCGAGGTCGAGGTCGACCTCTGCGGACACGCGACGCTCGCGGCGGCCTCGGTGCTGTTCGAGCATCTCGGCCAGAGCGCCCCCGCCGTGACCTTCGAGACCCGGAGCGGCCCTCTCGTCGTGTCGCGCGACGGCGAGGCCTACACGCTCGACTTCCCGGTGCGGCGCCCGCGCCCGCTCCCGCGCGACCGACAGGTGGCCGTGGCGCTCGGTGGGGAGCCCAACGAGCTCTGGCTGGCCCGCGACTGCATGGCCGTGTTCGAGACCGAGGCGGAGGTCCGGGCGCTCGCCCCGGACATGGCCAAGGTGAAGGCCCTTGGCGTGTTCGGGATGATCGCCACGGCGCCTGCCGATCCGGCCTTGTCGCCGGGGGCCGACTTCGTGTCCCGCTTCTTCGCGCCCGCAGCGGGCGTCCTCGAGGACCCGGTGACGGGGTCGGCGCACTGCACGCTGGTGCCCTACTGGGCCGACCGGTTGGCCAGGACGACGCTCGAGGCGCGGCAGGTGTCGAAGCGGGGTGGCGCCCTGCGCTGCACCATCGACGGCGAACGGGTCCGGATGACCGGCAAGGCCGTCTGCTACCTCGAAGGCACGATCACGGTCTGACCACCATGGTAGGGCGCGGTCTCCGACCGCGCCGTCGTCGATAGCGGCCGGGTGGGACACCCGGCCCTACCTCCCCGGGTACGCTGCCTGCTAGCATTTCCGGATGCTCGACGGTAACGAGGGCCCGCAGGCAGGGGGCCGCACTACGGCACGCTGGCTCCTGCCGCTCCTGCTGACGCTGTTCTTCCTCTCCGGGTTCTGCGCCCTCATCTACCAGACCCTGTGGCTGCGGCTGCTGGCGCTCGTGTTCGGCGTCACGGTGTACGCCGCCAGCACGGTGCTCGCCAGCTTCATGAGCGGCCTGGCCATCGGCAGCCTGATTGCCGGCTACGTCGCCGAGCGCACGAAGCAGCCGCTGCGCCTGTTCGGCATCGCCGAGCTGCTCGTCGGCATCACGGCCCTGCTCACGCCCTGGGCGCTCGACGCCGTGACCCGGCTGTACATGGGCTGGTATCCATCGCTCGCGGGCAATCTCGGCCAGTTGACGCTCGTGCGCTTCCTGCTGTCGTTCTCGGTCCTGCTGCTGCCCACCGTGCTCATGGGGGCGACGCTGCCACTCGTGCTCAAGTCGGCCCTGGCCGGCAATCGCGACGTCGGCCAGCGCATCGGCCTGCTCTACGGCATCAACACGACCGGCGCCATCGCCGGCGCGCTGCTGGCCGGCTTCGTGCTCATTCCCGGCATCGGCCTGCAGGCGGCCTTCAGGCTCGCTGCCACGCTGAATGCGCTGATCGGCATCGCCGCCATCATCGCCAGCACGAGGACGGATGCCGCTCACGGGAATCGGGAGCCGGGAGTCGGGAATCGAGCGTCCTCACCGGCGGCCGATGGCGTCTCTCCTCAGGCAGGCGTCGCTGTCGACGCGCCCGGGGTCGAAGCCTCGGCGTTCACGCGCCGTGCGGTGTTGCTGGTGTTCGGGCTGTCGGGCGCGGTGTCGCTCGCGCTCGAGGTGCTGTGGTTCCGCGTGCTCGTCATCTTCCTGCGGCCCACCACCTACTCGTTCACGCTGATGCTGGGGACGGTGCTGTCGGGCATCGCCCTCGGCAGCTACCTTGCGTCGCCGATCCTCAAGCGCGGCCGCAACCTGCTCGCGTGGCTGGCCGGGCTCGAGCTCGGCATCGCGGTGCTCGCGCTGTCGTCGTTCCAGGGCCTGGGCCTCACGGTCTATTCGATGAACTGGCTGCGGCGCACGCTCACCGACTCGCCGGTCCTCGCGTACCTCTCGCCGCTGCTCGTCGCCAGCCTGCTGGCCATCCTGCCCACGGCGCTGCTGCTCGGGATGGCGTTCCCGATCGGCCTGCGCGTGTGGGCCGGCACGGCCACCGACGACGGCCGCGCGGCCAAGCTGGCCGGCATCTTCTATTCCGTGAACGTGTGCGGGGCGATCGCGGGCGCCGCCGGCGCCGGCTTCGTGCTGATCCCCACGCTCGGCGCCACGGGCACGCTGCTCGCGCTCGCGAGTGTCACCCTGGCGGGCGCGCTGCTCCTCGTGGTGCCGCTCTGGAAGACGCACCGGCGCGCGGCCACCGTGATGACCGCCACGGCCCTGGCGGCGTTCGCCGCGCTGGCGGTGTTCGAGGTCGATCCCTTCGAGGTGGCGCTCACGAACTTCCACCGCAACGAGCGCCGCATCTGGCGCGAGGAAGGCGTGCAGACGAGCGTGGCCATCCACGAGCGTCGCACCGGTGCACGCGTGCAGGACCGCATGCGCATCATGTACCTCGACGGCATGCACCAGTCCAACGACATGCGGTCGACGATCTTCGGCCACAGCCGCATCGGTTTCCTGCCGACGGCGCTGCACCCCCATCCCACGCGCGCGCTCGTCGTCGGCCTCGGCGCCGGCACCACGCCGGGCGCGATCGCGATGTTCCCGAACGTCCAGGTCGACGTCGTGGAACTCTCGGACACCGTGGTGAGGGGCGCGAAGTTCTTCCGCACGGCCAACCGCGACGTGCTCTCGAAGCCCAACGTGCACCTGCGCGTGGACGACGGCCGCAATTTCCTGCTGCTGAGCCCGCCGAAGCAGTACGACATCATCACGGCCGACGTGATCCTGCCGCGCCACGCCGGCGCGGCCAACGTGTACTCGGTGCAGTACTTCGAGCTGGTCAAGCGCGCGCTGAAAGACGACGGGATCGTGCTGCAGTGGAACGGCGGCGACACGGCCACCGAGTACGCGCTGATCCTGCGCACGTTCCGCCAGGTGTTCCCCGAGATGACGCTGTGGGGCGACGGCAGCCTGATGATCGGCATGAAGGGGCGCCTGAAGGTCGACCTCGACGCCTACCGCCGCAAGCTCGAGGACCCGGTGCTCCGCAAGGTGCTCGAGGGCTTCAACCTCGACGGCGAGGACAAGCTGCTGAGGCAGTTCGTGGGCAGCCCGGACGACGCGCGGGCGCTGGTCGGCGACGGCCCGGTCACCACCGACGACCACCCGCTGGTCGAGTACTTCCTCTCGCGCCCCCAGGGCGAGAAGCCGATGGACCTGAGCAACGTCTACGGCGACGTCCGCCCGTTCATCACCTCGTCGGCACCAGTGACGTTCGTGCCGGCCGGGAAGGACAAGTGACAAGGGACGAGTACGCAAGTCACCAGGCAAGGGCAGGGACCAGGGACGAGAACGGCAAGGGACCGGGGACAGGGCAGGGACCAGGGACGGGGACGGCCAGGGACCGGGGACAGGGCAGGGATGACGTTCGTGCCGGCCGGAAGGACAAGTGACAAGGGACGAGTACGCAAGTCACCAGGCAAGGGCAGGGACAAGGGACGAGAACGGCAAGGGACCGGGGACGGGGCAGGGACCAGGGACGGGGACGGCCAGGGACCGGAGACGGGGCAGGGCCCAGAGACGGGGCAGGGACCAGGGCCCGGGGACGGCAAGGGACCCTGGACAGGGTTCCCGTCGGCGGAGCCCGAGACGCAGCCCTGTTGCCGGCATGCAGTCCCGCCCTGCCCTTCTCGTCACTGGTCCCTGCCGTTCCTTGTCCCTCGTTCCTGGTCTCCCTGGTGACTTGCGTGCGTGTCCCTTGTCCCTTGACTAGAATCTCCCCGTGCCTGTGACGCTCGGCCTGACCCGCCTGCTCGCCTCCGGACGCCTCGACGGCCTTCGCGTGGGCCTCGTTGCCAATCCGTCCTCGGTGGACGGCCGATTCGTGCATGCGGTGGAGCAGGTGAGCGCGGCACCGGGCGTCACGCTCGGCGCGATCTTCGGCCCGCAGCACGGGTTCCACTCGACGCTGCAGGACAACATGATCGAGACACCGCACGCCGAGGATGCTACGCGACGCGTGCCGGTCTACTCGCTGTACAGCGAAACGCGTGAGCCCACCGACGAGATGCTCGACGGGCTCGACGCGCTGGTGATCGACCTGCAGGACGTCGGCACCCGCGTCTACACCTTCATCTACACGATGGCCAACTGCCTGAAGGCGGCCGCCCGCAAGGGCATCCCCGCCTTCGTGTGCGATCGGCCCAACCCGATCGGCGGTCGTGTGGTGGAGGGACCGATGCTCGTGCCCGGCTACGAGTCGTTCGTCGGGCTCTTCCCCATCGCGCTACGCCACGGCCTCACGATCGCCGAGCTCGCGAAGCTGTTCAACGAGCAGTTCGGCCTCGGGGCGCAGCTCGAGCTGGTGACGATGGAGGGCTGGGACCGCGGACAGTGGTGGGACGCGACCGGTGTGCCGTGGGTGATGCCGTCGCCGAACATGCCGACCCTCGACACGGCGATCGTCTATCCGGGCATGGTGCTCTTCGAGGGCACGCTCCTGTCCGAGGGCCGCGGCACGACCCGGCCGTTCGAGCTGGTCGGCCACCCGGGCGTCGATGCCGAGCGCCTGGCGGCACGCCTGAACGCGCACGGCCTGCCCGGCGTGCACTTCCGTCCCTCGTACTTCGAGCCGACGTTCCAGAAGCACGCGCGCATCACGTGCGGCGGGTGCCAGTTGCACGTCACCGACCGCGAGCGCTTCCGTTCGGTCGATGCCGCGATCGCGTTGCTGTGCGAGTTCCGTGACGCCCTGCCCGATCGTCGGCTGCCGTGGCGGCCGCCGCCCTACGAGTACGAATACGAGAAGATGCCGATCGACATCCTCGCGGGCTCCAACGTGCTCCGGACCGCCGTCGATGCCGGTGCCACGCCGATGGAGGTCAGCGTCGCGTGCCGACTCGACGCCAGCTCGTTCAACGCGCTGCGGTCGGCGTGCTTGCTGTACTGAACACGGCGTAAATGGGGGCTGGGGGCTGGG
>NZ_JBIINP010000213.1:0-6447 GCF_044337415.1 Luteitalea sp. | reverse complement strand
CGGCCCAGCAGGTCGTCGCCGGAGGCATCACGCCGGGTGGGGAGGAGGTCGCCGAGCAACGCAGGCACATGACATTCTCTCGCAGGCGCGGCTGTGGCGCAGGTGCGTCATAGCCCTTGCCCGACGCAGGGGCCCGCGTTACCTTCCACTCATGACCTCGACGCCTTCGCTCCGCGTGCCGTCGATGAGTGCCGCCAGCGCCGCCCGGCGCTGCGCCTGTTGTTGTTGTTGATTCCCGCCTGTCCCCACTGCTGCCCCGCCGGCCCTCGCCGGTGAGGCGTTGCTCACATTCTCGCCGGCCAGGCCGTGCGAGTTCCGGCGCCAGGCCCGGTTCTTCCGGGGGCGCCCACGGTATCGCTCCATGACGCTGTTCCGTCCGTTGTCCATCGCCGCACTCGCGGCCGTGCTCCTCGCGTCGCCGTCGCTGGCCCAGGACGCCGCTGGCGCCTTCCCTCCGGGCAACCCGCCCGACGTGCAGGACTGGCGTCAGCAGTACGAACAGACCCTGCGCGAGGACTACGGCTGGCTCAGCGTCGCCGGACTCACGTTTCTCCCCGACGGCACGTACGTGATCGGGAGCGCGCCGGGCAGCGACATCCCGTTGCCGGCCGGCCATGCCCCCGAGAAGGTGGGCACGCTCGTGGTCGCCGGCGGTGTCGCGACGTTGCGGCTCGAGTCCGGCGTCCAGGCGCAGCTGAACGGCGAACCCGCGCCCGCGGAGGCAGTGCTGAAGAAGGCGGAGCGTGGCGCGCCCGGCCAGTCATCGACGCCGCCCGACAAGGTGCGCGTCGGCAAGGTGGAGTTCCACCTCCACGAGAGCGGCCCCCGACTGGCGATGCGGGTGCGCGACCCCGAGTCGCCGATCCGGATCGGGTTCCAGGGGCCGAAGTGGTTCCCCACCTCCGAGGCGGCGCGCGTGGTCGCGACCCTCAAGCCGTACGAGGAGCCGAAGACCGTGGAGGTGCGCAACATCCTCGGTGACCCCGAGCCGTACCAGGCGCCCGGCCAACTCGAATTCACGTGGGACGGTCGGAAGGTGCGGGTGCTGGTCTTCACGGCCGCCAAGGGGCGGCTGCAAGTCATCTTCCGCGATGCGGCGTTCGGGCGCGAGACGTACGGCACGCGCTACGTGTACGCCGAGCCCACGGGAGACGGCCGCTACGTGATCGACTTCAACCGCGCCTACAACCCGCCTTGCGCCTACAACCCGTACACCACGTGCCCGACGCCGCCGTCGCAGAACGTGCTGAAGGTGGCCATCCGCGCCGGCGAGAAGATCTACGACGGCCCCGCCGCGCACGCCTCACGCTGAGGGGGCAGGCCTGGGCTCGGTCGGGGCTCGGTCCGGGCGTGCGGCGCGCTACCATAGCGGCACATGCAACAGTCGTTACTCAAGGGGCCGACCCCGCAGGCCTCGCGCCGCGGTGTCGCCGTGGTGGTCGTCGCCGCCCTCGGGCTGCTGACGACCCTGACGCTCACCGCGCAGGCGCCCCGAGGGCGCCGCGACCCGGATGCGGGCGCCGACTTCTCGCCGAAGCCCCCGGTGCAGGCGTTGAGCCCGACGGAGCAGGCACGCCGCTTCATCCTGCCCCCCGGGTACCGCATGGAACTCGTGCTGGCCGAACCGGTGGTCGAGAACCCGGTGGCGGTCGCCTTCGACGGCAACGGTCGCCTGTACGTCGCGGAGATGCGCGGCTACATGCCCGATGCGGATGGCACGAACCAGCACGCGCCCGTCAGCCGCATCAGCCTCCACGAGAGCACGAAGGGCGACGGTACCTACGACCGCCACACGGTCTTCATCGACAAGCTCGTGCTGCCCAGGTTCATCCTCCCGCTCGACGGCAGCATCGTCACGATGGAGACCGACAGCGACGACATGTACGAGTACCGCGACACCGACGGCGACGGCGTCGCGGATCGCAAGACGCTCTTCTACAGCGGCGTCGGCCGCCGCGGCAATCTCGAGCACCAGCAGAGCGGCTTCGTGTGGGGCCTCGACAACTGGATCTACAGCACCTACAACGCCTTCCGCATCCGCTGGACGCCGTCGGGCATCCGCAAGGAGACCACCGGTCGCAACGGCGGCCAGTGGGGGCTCACGCAGGACGATGCCGGAAAGATGTGGTTCGTGGACGCGGGCGGCGAGCGCGGCCCCATGAACTTCCAGGTGCCCATCCACTACGGCTCGTTCTCGGTGCGCGATCAGTTCGAGCCCGGCTTCGAGGAGGTATGGCCGGTGGCCCTGGGCTACGCGGACGTGCAGGGCGGCATGCCCCGCGTGCGGACCCCCATCGGTACGCTGAACCACTTCACGGCGACGTGCGGCCCCGATATCGTGCGTGGCCATCGCATGCCGGATGACCTGCGCGGCGACCTGCTGTTTGCAGAGCCTGTCGGGCGCCTGATCCGCCGCGCGAAGATCAGCGTCACCGACGGGCTCACGCAACTGCGCAATGCGTACCCGGGCTCGGAGTTCGTCCTCAGCACCGACCCGTTGTTCCGGCCCGTGAACCTCGCCACCGCTCCCGACGGGACCGTGTTCGTCGCGGACATGTACCACGGCATCATCCAGGAATCGAACTGGACGAAGTCGGGCACGTACCTGCGCAAGAAGATCGAGCAGTACCAGTTCGACAAGGTCGTGCGGCGCGGGCGCATCTGGCGGCTCGTGCACGACGACCACCAGCCCGACCTCACGCGGCCGCGGATGCTTGCCGAGGGCGTCGATGCCCTCGTCGGACACCTCGACCACCAGAACGGGTGGTGGCGAGACACGGCCCAGCGCCTGCTCGTGCTGCGGCAGGACCGCAGCGTCGTGCCGGCGCTGGTGGAGAAAGCGCGGACCGCGCCGGCGCTCGTGGCGCGCTTCCACGCGGTGTGGACGCTCGAGGGCCTCGGCGCGCTCGAGCCCGACCTCGTGCGCGAGTTGTTGAAGGACACGAGTCCGCAGATGCGCATCCAGGCGATGCGGGCCAGCGAGTCGCTGTTCACCGCCGGCGACACTTCCTTCGTCGCCGACGTGCGGGCGCTCACCCAGGATCCGGACACCTCGGTGGTCATCCAGGCGATGCTCACGCTGAAGCTCTGGAAGGTGGCCGACCTCGCCGCGATCGTCAAGACCGCGCAGGCGACCCGCCCGACCCGAGGCGTGCGCGAGATCGGCGACCAGATCCTCAGGCCGCCGGTGCCGCCCGGCTTCACGT
Source organism: Luteitalea sp. (assembly GCF_044337415.1). Classification (GTDB taxonomy): domain Bacteria; phylum Acidobacteriota; class Vicinamibacteria; order Vicinamibacterales; family Vicinamibacteraceae; genus Luteitalea. The sequence goes on along the minus strand of NZ_JBIINP010000213.1, from coordinate 3,241 downwards.
CCCGTGTCGTCACCGCCACGCAGCGCGAGGCGCTGCAGCGTGGTGAGGCCGTCTACGACGAGCTCTGCTACGCCTGCCATGGCCCCGACGGCAAGGGCGCGCCGTTGGCGGGGGCGCCCGCCGGTACGCGGATGGCGCCGCCACTCGCGGGATCGCCACGCCTGCTCGGCCATCGGGACTACGCCATCCGCACGTTGCTGCACGGGCTCACCGGCCCGATCGAGGGCACCACGTTCCCCGGCGGCGTGATGGCGCCGATGGGCGACCAGAGCGACGAGTGGATAGCCAATGTCGCGTCGTTCGTGCGCAACAGCTTCGGCAACCGCGCCGCCTTCATCAGCGCGGCCGACGTCGCACGGGTGCGTGCCGCCAGCCGCGGACGCCAGGGCAACTGGACGGTCGAGGAACTGCGAGCGGTCGTGCCACAGCTGATTGCCCCGAAGCCGACGTGGGTGGCGGCGGCGAGTCACGAGTCCGAGACGGCGGCACGCGCCCTCACCGCAGCCGTCGGCGCCTGGACGTCGCTGGTGCCGCAGGCGGCCGGCATGTGGTTCCAGGTCGACCTGTCAGAGCCGACGCTGGTCAGCGAACTGCAGTTCGACTCGTCCGCGATCGTGCGGCCTCCGCCCTCGCAGCCCGGACCGGCGGGGGCCGGTTCACCGGCGGCCCCGTCGCCAGGCGTGGCCGGTGGGGCCACCCGTGCGGCAGCCCCTCCTCAGCCCGACGTCACCGGCCAGCCGGTCACCATCGTCGGCTACCCCCGGCAGTACGTCGTCCAGACGTCGGCCGATGGCGCCACCTGGAGCCCTGCCATTGCGGAAGGCAGCGGGCGTGGCCTCACGACGGTCATCACGTTCCCGGCGGTGTCCGCGCGGTTCCTGCGCATCACGCAGACGGCCTCGCCCGACGCGGCGCCGCCCTGGTCGATCCAGAACCTGCAGTTGTTCGGACCGCCGAGCACCGTGTCTTCGCACTGACCGAGCCGCGCGGGCGGGGCGCGACGTCCTGCGGTGCGACATAATGCCGCTCCATGCGCGCCTATCGCGTGGAGCGGCCCGGATCGGCCGGCCTCGTTGACGACCCGGTGCCCACGCCCGGTCCCGGTGAGGTCCTGGTGCGGGTCGAGGCCGTCGGCATCTGCGGGTCCGACCTCGAGCTCGTGAAGGGCACGCGCGATGCCGCCTTCACGCGGTATCCGGTGGTGCCTGGCCACGAGTGGGCGGGTGTCGTTGCGGAGACCTCCGCCGCGCATCCGCACCTGCCGACGGGGACGCGCGTGGTGGTCGAAGGCCATCACTTCTGCGGGCAGTGCGCGCCGTGCCGCGCCGGTCGTACCCATCTCTGCGCCAACTACGACGAATACGGCTTCACCCGCGACGGGGGGTATCGCGAGTACGTGGCGGCGCGCGCCGACCTCTGTCATCCGCTGCAGCGCGTGGACACGGCGCTCGGCGCCCTCGCCGAGCCGACCGCATGCGCGTTGCACGCCGTCGAGCGCAGCGCCATCACCAGCGAGGACCGCGTCGTGGTCATCGGCGCCGGTCCGATCGGCTTGCTCGCTGCTGCGTGCGCGGCCGCGTGCGCGCCGGCGCAGCTCGTGGTCGCCGACGTCCGCGACACGACGCTCGACGTGGCACGGCGCGTCGGCGCCACGCACACGGTGTGCGCCCCTGCATCCGAGCTCGCGCGCAGCATCCGCGACATGATCGGTGGCGGGGCAGACGTCGTCATCGAGGCGGCGGGCCATCCGCTGGCGCAGGTCGCCGCTGCCGACGTCCTCGCACGTGGCGGTCGACTCACGGTGCTCGGCATCGCCGGGTCCGATCGCACCACGCCGTGCAACTTCGATCCCCTGGTCTTCCGCGACGCGCGCCTCGAGGCCGTGTTCGCGTATCCCTCGGCCGTCTTCGGCCGCGCGGTGCGCCTCATCGACGAGGGGCGCATCGATCCGTCGCCGCTCGTCACGCATCGCCTGCCGCTGCGCGACGTCGAGGCTGCGCTCGCGATGCTCGACGCCCGCACCGAACCGGCCATCAAGGTCCTTCTCGATCCACGAGCCTGATCCATGCCTGTGCCCGAATCCGCCGCTGCCCGCCTGCTGCGGGCGCTCGACCTGCCCACCACCGACGCCCACGATCTGCCGACCTCGCCGCATCGCTTCCCCGACGGCGGGCAGTACCGCGTCGAGATCCCGAGCGTCGAGGGCCCACGCGTGCTCGCCGCCGTGCTCGAGGAGGCCAGGACGCGTCGCGTCCCGATCCATCGCGTGTCGCAGGGCTCGGGCATCATGCTGCTCACCGACGCCGAGATTCTCGAGATGTGCGACATGTGTCGCGCCGAGCGCATGGAGCTGTCGCTCTTCGTCGGCCCGCGCGCCGCATGGGACACCGGCGCCACCATCGTGTCGGCGGCAGGCCGCACGCTCGGCGCGCAGCTCCGTGGCCAGGACCAGGTGCGGTATGCGCTCGACGATGTGATTCGGGCCACGGCGCTCGGGGTGCGGAGCGTGCTGATTGCCGACATGGGCCTGCTGCGGATCATCGATCTCGCCAAGCAGGCCGGGCACCTGCCGAGCGACCTCGTGATCAAGATCAGCGTGCAACTCGCGGCGGCCAACCCGCTGGCCGTCGCCGTGCTCGCCGACGAGGGCGCCACGACGATCAACGTGCCGACCGACCTGTCGCTGGCGCACCTGGCGGCCATCCGGCAGCACACCGACATCCCGCTCGACGTGTACGTGGAGGTCCCCGACGGCTTCGGCGGGTTCGTCCGGCACTACGAGATTCCCCAGCTGATCGAGTCGGTGGCGCCGGTCTACGTGAAGTTCGGGCTGCGCAATGCCCCGGACATCTACCCGTCGGGACTGCACCTCGAGACGGTCGCGAGCAACATGGCGCGTGAGCGCGTGCGTCGCGCGGAGCTCGGACTCGCGCTGCTCGAACGGCTGGTCGGCGGGGCGTCAGCGCCGATCATGTCGCCCGTCGGCGACCCGAAGGCGCCGGGCATCCCCGCGGAGAGGCGCTGATGAAGGTCACGCACATCGAGACGTTCCTCGTCGGCACCGAGTGGCGCAACTTCACCATCTGCCGCGTCAACACCGACGAGGGCCTCACCGGGCTGGGCGAGTCGCGCATCCCGAACCACCCGCACGCACTCGAGGCCTACGCGCAGGCGGCGTCGCGGCACATCATCGGCCGCGACCCGTTCGACATCGAGTCGCTCGTGATGCGCATGCGGCGCG
>NZ_JBIINP010000021.1:35000-48844 GCF_044337415.1 Luteitalea sp. | reverse complement strand
CGACCTGGTCAGCTACGAACGCAAGCGCAACGACGCCAACGGCGAGCAGAACCGCGACGGCGAGTCGAACAACCTCGGCATGAACTTCGGCGTCGAGGGCGCGACGGCCGATCCGGTGATCCGGCAGGCGCGCCTGCAGCAGCGGCGCAACTTCATGGCGACGCTGTTGTTGTCGCAGGGCGTGCCGATGATCGGCGGCGGCGACGAGATGGGCCGCACGCAGAAGGGCAACAACAACGCCTACTGCCAGGACAACGACCTGAGCTGGTTCCACTGGGAGCTGACCGAGGAGGACAAGGACTTCCTCGAGTTCACGCGGATGCTGATCGCGCTGCGGCAGAAGCACCCGGTGCTGCGGCGCCAGCGCTACTTCCAGGGCCGGCCGCTGCGCGGCGCGGGCGTGAAGGACCTGGCGTGGTTCGACCCGTCGGGCGTCGAGATGACCGACGCGATGTGGTCGGCGCCGCACGTGAAGGCGCTGGGCGTGCTGCTGAGCGGCATCGCGATGGACGAGATCGACGCGCGCGGCGAGCCGATCGTCGACGACACGCTGCTGGTGCTGATGAACGCCGACGAGGCACCCCGGCCGTTCAAGCTGCCCAAACTGAGCAGCGGGCTGGCCTGGACGCGCGTGTTCGACACCGGCATCGAGCACCAGCCGGTCGCCCCGGCCGAGCGCGGCGCCTACCCGGTGGCGGGCCGCTCGGTGGTGCTGTTGCGCGCCGACGAGCGCACGCGCTCCGTCGTCCGGTAACGCGTCCTCCTCGCGCTGCCCGATCCCACCACGCATCGCTCGTCATCCTTCCCTTACGCACTCGCCGCGGGGGCGGCGGCGAGCGGCCGCTCGGGACGGTGTGGTTGGCGCCGCGTGAGCGGCACTGCCCTTGGATAGTCAGGACGCGCGCTCGCGCGCCCTGGCACTGGCGTGGCGGCGCTGCCAGCGGCCGGGCTGGTGCCCGTCCGGGCCATGAGCCGCGCTGGCGCGTCGCAAGGGCGTCACAGTTGTGCCATCATGAGGGCCGCGGGAAACCCGAGGACAGGCACGTTTGTCAAGGTGTCCCCATCAACCGGCCGACCGACACTACAGAAAGTCGTGCCGGTTGCCGATCTCACCAGGGATGGGGCCCGGAGAGGCGACCCGAAGGAGTGGCTGTGACCAGCGACGTACGCTCACCTATCCGCCTGCTCGTGGCGGACGATCACGACATCCTGCGCCAAGGCCTGGTGGCCGTGCTCGAGCGCCATCCGCGCTTTTCGGTGGTCGCCACCGCGAGCAACGGTGAAGAGGCCGTTGCCGCCTTCCGGCGGACACAGCCCGACCTCGCGATCATGGACCTGCGCATGCCGGTGATGGAGGGCCCCGAGGCCATCCGCGCCATCCGCGCCGAGTTCCCGGAAGCCCGCGTGGTGGTGCTCACCGTGTACGAGGGCGACGTCGACATCGCGCGCGCCCTGTCGGCCGGCGCCGCCGCCTACGTGCTCAAGGGCATGCCGAGCGACGAGCTGTTCGAGGCCATCATCGCCGTGCACGAGGGCCGGCAGTACATCCCGCCGCGCATCACGCAGGTGCTCGACCAGGCCGGTCGCACCGACCTGACGCGCCGTGAGATGGACGTGCTGCGGCTCATCGTCAGCGGCCACAGCAACCGCGAGATCGCCCACGAGCTGAACACGACCGAGGGCACGATCAAGTCGTACGTGAACGGCCTGCTCGGCAAGCTCGGCGTGCGCGACCGCACGCAGGCGGCCACCGCCGCCATCCGCCGCGGCCTCGTGAAGCTCGAGGAGGCCGAGAAGGCCAAGGCCGAGCGCGCGGCGCTGGGCCACGACGTCACCAACATGTAGGACGGCCGGGTGCCGGGTGCCGGGTGCCGCGTGCCGGGTGCCGGGTGCCGGGTGCCGGGTACGGGGTACATCAAAGGGCGGGCGATCTCACGATCAGCCCGCCCTTTTTTCATTCGCAGTTCGTGGCCGTCGAGGGCCTGCAGTTCGAGGCCATCAAGGTCCTGCAGTTCGTGGCCGTCGACGTTCACGTCGACGGTCAGTGATCTTCCCGTGAGAGACAAGGCCGGCGGTCAGGAGCGTCGACCTAAAGGTCGACGCCCACGAACTCCAGACTGCCGACTGCCGACTCCCGACTGCCGTCGCGGTTCAGTACGCCCAGCGGAGCAGCACGGACCCGACGGTAAACCCGGCGCCGACGGAGGCGAGCATCACGAGGTCGCCCTTCTTCAGGCGGCCGTCGCGCAGCGCGTCGTCGAGGGCGAGCGGGATGGTGGCGGCGGTGGTGTTGCCGTACTCGCCGATGTTGAGCACGAACTTGTCGGGCGGCACGCCCAAGCGCTGCGCGGCCGACTCGATGATCCGCTTGTTGGCCTGGTGCGACACGAACAGATCGAGGTCGGCCGACGTGAGCCCGTTGCGGTCGAGGAGGCGCTTGCACACCTCCTCGTTCTTGCGCACGGCGAAGCGGAACACCGTCTGCCCGTCCTGGTGGACGTAGTGCATGCGCTTGTCGACCGTCTCGTGCGAGGCCGGCATCTTCGAGCCGCCTGCCGGCATGCACAGCGCCGGCCCGCCGCTGCCATCCACTTCGTGCGTGAAGTCGAGGAGCCCGAGCCCGTCGCCCGGCGAGGGCGACACCACCACGGCGCCGGCGCCGTCGCCGAACAGCACGCAGGTCGTGCGATCGGTGTAGTCGATGATGCTCGACATCACGTCGGCGCCGACCACGAGCGCGTGCTTGGCCATGCCCGAGCTCACGAAGCCCGCGGCCGTCGTCAGCGCGTAGGTGAAGCCCGAGCAAGCTGCGCCGAGGTCGAAGCCCCAGGCCTTGCTGGCGCCGATCTTGTGCTGCAGCAGGCACGCCGTGCTCGGGAAGATCGTGTCGGGCGTGGTGGTGCCGACGATGATCACGTCGATGTCGGCAGGGGTGAGCCCCGCCTTCGCGATCGCCGACCGCGCCGCCTCGGCGGCGAGGTCAGACGTGGCCACGCCCGGATCGACGATGTGGCGCTTGCGGATGCCGGTGCGCTGCAGGATCCACTCGTCGTTGGTGTCGACCATCTTCTCGAGGTCGGCATTGGTGAGCGTGCGCGGCGGCAGGTACGTCGCCAGCCCGCTGATGCAGGGCTGGATGGTGGGCGTGCCCCCGCTGAGGGTCCCGTGCGGACGGGCCGCGGACTGCGTTACCACAGGCGATTGTCCTTTCCGGGCGCTTCGAGCCCGAAGAACGCGTACGCGCGGCGGGTGACCACCCGGCCCCGCGGCGTGCGCTCGAGAAAGCCCACCTGCATCAGGAAGGGCTCGTAGATGTCCTCGACGGCGTCGCGCTCTTCCCCGAGCGCGGCCGCCAGCGTATTCACGCCGACGGGGCCGCCATCGAACTTGTCGATGATGACGCGGAGCAACCGGCGGTCGACCTCGTCGAATCCGTAGGCGTCCACTTCCAGGAGCGTGAGGGCCGCCTGCGCGACCTCCAGGCTGACCACGCCATCGGCGCGCACCTGCGCGTAGTCGCGCACGCGGCGCAGCAGGCGGTTGGCGATGCGCGGTGTGCCGCGCGACCGACGCGCCACTTCGCTGGCCGCCTCCGGGCCCATCGACACGCCGAGGATCCGTGCCGACCGCGTCACGATCTCGATCATGTCGCCCTCGCCGTAGTAGTCGAGGCGATGCACGAGGCCGAAGCGGCTGCGCAGCGGCGCGGTGAGCAGGCCCGTGCGGGTCGTCGCCGCCACCAGCGTGAAGGGCTGCACCGGCACCTTCACCGACCGCGCGCCCGGCCCCTGCCCGATGACGATGTCGAGCTCGTAGTCCTCCATCGCCGGATAGAGGATCTCCTCGATCGCGGGCGACAGGCGATGAATCTCGTCGATGAACAGCACCTCGTGGCGCTGCAGCGTGGTGAGGATCGCGGCGAGGTCGCCCGGGCGCTCGATCACCGGGCCGGACGAGGCCTTCATCGACACGCCCATCTCGTTGGCGATGACGTGGGCGAGCGTCGTCTTGCCGAGGCCCGGGGGGCCGGAGACGAGCACGTGGTCGAGCGCTTCGCCGCGCTGCCGCGCCGCCGAGATCGCGACCTGCAGGTTCTCGCGCACGCGGTCCTGCCCGATGTAGTCGTCGAGCGTGCGCGGGCGGAGGCCCGCCTCGTACTGCGCCTCGTCGTCGCCGCTGCGACCACTGACGACGCGGGGATCGGGCATCTCGCTCATGCGCGGGCGAGGCGCCCCAGCGCCTGGCGCAATGCCTCGTCGAACGATGCCGAGGGCTGGGCCTTCAACACGTCGCCCACCGACTTCTCGACGGTCGGACGCGGGTAGCCGAGGTTGACGAGCGCGGAGATGAGGTCGGCGCGCACCGCGCCGCCGGGGCCGATGGCGTCGGCAGACACCGGAAGGGCGGCCGGCAGTCGATCGCGCAGCTCGAGGACGATGCGCTCGGCGGTCTTGCGGCCGATGCCGGGAATCGTGGTGAGGCGCGCGGGCTCGTTGCCCTGCACGGCCGCCACGAGATCTCCCGGCGCGATGCCCGAGAGCACCGCGAGCGCGACCTTCGGGCCGATCCCGTTCACCGAGATCAGCCGCTCGAAGATCTGCTGCTCGAGCGCCGTGAGGAAGCCGAAGAGCGCGATCTGCTCCTCGCGGACGTGCGTGTGGATGCGCAGGGAGAGTTCGGCCCCCACCTCGCCGACGCTGCCATACGTGGAGAGCGGCACCTGCACGTCGTAGCCGACGCCGCCGACGTCGACGATCAGCCGCGCGGGCTGCTTGTCGATCAGCCGGCCTCTGAGGGCGGCGATCATCGGTGCTCCAGATCCTCGGGACGCAGTTGGCGCCAGCTGGTGACGCGGCGGCCGCGCGCGAACGGCGTGGCGTCGGCCTGCGGCACGGTCGACGAGGCGGTGTGCGCGTGGCACAGGGCGACGGCGAGTGCGTCGGACACGTCGAGGGGCTTGGGCGGCGCGTCGAGGCCGAGCAACAGCGTGACCATCTGCTGGACCTGGGGTTTCTCCGCGCGCCCGAAGCCGACCACGGCGCGCTTGACCTCGGCCGGCGCGTACTCCACGACCGGGAGGCCGAGCTGCGTGGCGGCAAGCAGCATCACGCCCCGGGCATGGGCCAGGGCGAAGGCGCTGCGCGTGTTGAGTCCGTGGAACAGGCTCTCGATGGCGACGCAGTCGGGGCGGGCGTCGGCGAGCCTGGCGGAGAGTTCGAGGTGGATGACCTTGAGCTTTTCGGGAAAGGCGCTCCCGGGAGGGGGCACGATGGCGCCGCTGCACACCAGGGCGCAGCGGGCGCCGCCGGTCTCGATGCAGCCGTAGCCGGTGCGCACCGACCCGGGGTCGATCCCGAAGATCCTCATGCCATCGAGGCCTCGATCTCCTTCTCCTCGATGTCGAAGTTGGACCACACCTGCTTGACGTCGTCGTGGTCGTCGAGCGCGTCCATGAGCTTGAGCATCTGCTGGGCGGTCTTGCCTTCCAGCTTGATGGTGTTCTTGGGCAGCATCGCCATCGCCTGGGCGGTGGACGGCTCGACGCCCAGCTTCTTGACGGCCTCGAGCACCGCCTCGTAGCTGGAGATGTCGGTCGTCACTTCCCAGTTGTCGCCATCGTCGCCCATGTCGTCGGCACCGGCGTCGAGGACGGCCGCCATCAGCGTCTCCTCGTCGGCCTTGGCCTTCTCGACGACGATGTAGCCCTTGCGGTCGAACATCCAGGCGACGCTGTTGGTCTCGCCGAGGCTGCCGGCGTACTTGGTCAGCATGTGGCGCAATTCGCCGACCGTGCGGTTGCGGTTGTCGGTGAGCGTCTCGATGATCACCGCGGCGCCGCCGGGGCCGTAGCCCTCGTAGGTGATCTCGTCGTAGTTGACGCCCTCTTCCTCGCCCGTGCCCCGACGAATCGCGCGCGCGATGTTGTCGTTGGGCATGTTCACGGCCTTGGCGTCAGCGATGACCGTGCGCAGCCGCGGGTTCATCGCGGGGTCGCCGCCGCCGCTACGTGCCGCGACGGACAGTTCCTTGATGATGCGCGTGAAGATCTTGCCGCGCTTGGCATCGAGCGCGCCCTTCTTGTGCTTGATCGTGTGCCATTTCGAGTGGCCAGACATCGCGTGGAACTCCTCGGCAGAACGTCGTAAAACCTTGGGATCTTAGCACGCAGGGTGCGTCACTTCTGAGGTAGGGCGCGGTGTCCCACCGCGCCGCTGGGGTTCGGTGTCGGGGATAGCGGCCGGGTGGGACACCCGGCCCTACCTCTTTGCGACCCGGCCCTACCTGGAGGGTTTGCGGGCCAGGAGGAGCCAGACGTCGGCGCGGGGGTCCCAGGCGCCGCCGCGGTAGTCGCCGAGGATGGCCTCGACCTCGAAGCCGGCGCGCTCGAGTCGGCGGGCGACGGCCGGCAAGGGGAGGGTGCGGAACCTGATGGTGAACGGGGTCACCTGCTTCGCTGCCCCGCGCCCCTCGATGTACTCCTGCTCAAAGGTCGTAAGGCGCTTCTCGCGGTCCTGGCGAACGGTCTCGCGGAGCGTGATGGGCAGGCCGCGGGGCCCCTCGGGGCTGAAGAACACGACCTTGCGGGTGTATTGGCGCCACTTGGGCACGTCGGGCACCAGATCCACGCCGATGAGGCCGCCCGGCGCCAGCACCCGGTACGCCTCGCGAATGGTGCGCGCGAGCATGGCGTCGCTCAGGAGTGACTGGAGAAAGCCGTACGGGGCCATCACGAGGCGGAATGCCTCGTCGGCGAGCGGCAGGCGGCTGGCGTCGGCCCTGACGATGCGGGGGCGGGTGGTGCGGGACCGCCGGGCCCGGGGCGCCACGCGCCGGAGCATCTCGGCGGTGTAGTCCACGCCGACGATGGGGATGCCCTGGCGGTGGAGCGGCACGGTCAGCCGACCGGTGCCACTGCCGAGCTCGACCACGGGACCGGCCACCTGTGCGGCCAGGTGTCGCCAGAACGTGAGGTCGCGACGCCCCATCGTGCGGGCGTTTTCCCAGTCGTAGAAGGGCGCGTAGGCGCCCCAGCCTTCGTGGCCGGCAGGCATGATCGGTTACAGCCTACAGCGACAGAGGTCGGGCGGGGGTTTGGGGCTTGGGGCTTGGGGCTCGGAAGCCGGCTCGGGGCTCAAGCGCAGGCTAGGGCTCGAGCCGGTGCTTGGATGCGACCTGACGCGCGGAAGCATCCCGGCAGAGGCTGAATGCCTTCTGAGTCCTGAGCCTTGAGCCCTGAGCCTACTGAGGGCGCTGCGCGAGGGTGGCGACGAGCAGGGCGTGCTGGATTTCGACGAAGGCGGCGCCCTGGGCGTCGGCGGCGTCGCGGTAGGCGGCCATCGCTTCGCGCAGGCGTTCGCCCTCGGCCTCGCGGCCCGGGGCGCTGGCGGTGGCGGTGAGGAGACGGTCGCGGTTCTCCCACACGCCGGGCGGAGGCGCCCCGAGGCGGGACTCGGCCACCGGCAGGGGTTCCACGACCAGCGGCTCGAGGCCGGCTTCGCGCAACCACGACACGACGTGCATGCCGAGGCGCGTCGGCGCGTCTGGCGCCACTTCGCGGTGCCAGTGTCCGAGGGTGGCGCGGGCCAGGTCAAAGGCCGCGTCGCCGGCAGGCGTGCCGGAGTACCACGTACGCGACTCGTGATCAGGCTCCACCACCAGGATCCGGCCGCCCGGGCGCACCAGGCCGGCCAGGGCATGGGCGGTGGCCTCGGGGTCGGCCAGGTGCTGCAGGACCCCGATACACAACACCGCGTCGGCGCACCCGTCGCGCAGCGGGAGGGCGCGGGCATCTCCCGCCAGCGCCTGGACGCGCACGCCGACCTCTCCGGCCAGTTCCCGGGCGTGCCGGGCCCGTGACGGGTGGACATCGACCGACACGACGTGCAGGTCGGGCGTGGCCAGGGCCAACGCCACGTCGATCTCGCCGTTGCCGCAGCCGACATGCACCAGGCGCCCGCCCGGGTCGCATCGCAGGTGACTGCTCACCCAGTGGGTCCAGCGCGTGCTCCACCAGCGGTCTCGCAAGTGCTTGAGCGTGTAGGACGTGAGGGCGTCGATGTCTCGGGACATGGGCAGGGCACGGTGTTGAACGCCGGCGTGGTCAACGCTTAACGCTCAACGTTTAACGCTTGGCGATTGGCGCCTGGCGATTGACGTTGATGGATCGGGCAGCGCAGGGCGAGGTGCCAGGGTCGAGGCGCGGTTGTGCCTTGGCCCCTTGGGCGTCAAGCGTCAAGCGTTAATGCGAGGCGCGATCAGGGGCGGGCGCCGAGGCGTAGAAGTCCTCGAGGAAGCGTGAGGCGTACGACTCGAGGCGCGCCTGGACGATCTCGGGCGACGAGGCGCGCACGATGAGGCCGGCGTGGTGCGGGAGGTCGATGCGCTGCGCGATCTCGGGGTCGTCGTAGGCCGAGGTGTCGGGATGCTCCTGGCGCGCCAGCGACAGGACGAGGCCGGCGTAGTCCTCGCGGTGCGCGGGCACCTCGTAGCGGCCGTGTTCCCCGGCGATCTCGAGCTTGGCCCACTCGTGCCACAGGTTGAGGCCCGTCGCCGCGGCAATCACGTCGACGATGAAGGCGCCGCCGACGCGCGAGGCCGTCTCCAGGAAATAGAAGCGACCGTCGTGCCCGTGGATGAACTCGGTGTGCGTCACGCCGCGCACGAGTCCCAACGTGTCGAGCAGGCGACGGTTCAATGCATCGAGCACCTGCGCGTCCTCGGACTCGCGGGGCACGCTGCTCGTGGTGAAGATGCCGCCCTGGTGCGCCACCGTCCACGGCGGGGACCCGTAGCGGTGCGCCGCCGAGAACACCACCTGCTTCTCCCACACGATCGAGTCGACGTGGTAGATGTCGCCCGGGACGAAGTGCTCGAGCAGCGAGAACGACCGCATGTCGCCGAGGTCGTGGATGTGCTGCCAGACCTGGTCGCGCGTCTCGGCCTTCTTGATGCCGATGGCCGCCGCCTGTGACCGCGGCTTCACGAGCCACGGCCCCGGCACCGCATCCAGGTAGGCGTTCACCTCATCGTCGTTGAAGAGGCTCGTGAACGCGGGGACGAGAATCCCCTGGTTGTGCGCGCGCTGCCGCATCGCCAGCTTGTCGCGGAAGTAGCGCGCCGTCGTCTCGCCCATCCCGGGCACGCGGAGATGCTCGCGGAGCAAGGCCGCCGTCTCGACGTCGAAGTCGTCGAGCGGCACGATGCGATCGAGGCGGCGACGCCTGGCCACGTGGCTGACGCCCTTGAGCAGGTCGTCGCGCGAGATGTCGGCGGGAATCGCGAACACCTCGTCGATCGCCTCGCGGGGCCAACTCGGGAGGTCCTTGAGGGCGTCGGTCGTGAGCAGCAGCACCGTGCATCCCTGTCGCTTGCACTCGCGCAGGAACTCGGCGCCCTTCTCGTAGGTGGCGACACAGAGGACGGTGAGGGGATTCTCGGACATCGGGTATCGGGCAGCGGGTATCGGGTATCGGGGAGCGGGAACGGCAGTCGGCAGTCGGCAGTCGCGGTCAGTCGAGCGCGGCGAGTTCGCCGGGGACGATCGGCCGGGTGCGGGGGAGTCGGCCGTTGTAGGCCTGCCAACCCATGAACGCCAGGACGCCGACGAAGACGAGCAGCTTGAACGTGTCGGGTACCGGGCCCTTGGGCATCGTGAGGTACAGGAACCAGAGGATCGGCTGCGCGATGGCCACGGCCCACACGGTGCCGTAGAAGTAGCGACGCTCATGGCCCTCGCCGGCCGTCGACCGCTTCACACGGGGCAGGTGGCCCGAGAGGCCGATGGCCCAGATGGTGCCCGCCATCGGGAAGTAGGCGTACCGGTAGATCTCCTTCAGCATCCACGTGCCCGTGCTGATGGCCACGACGAGGCCGACGATGTTGAGGACGGCAAAGGTGATGGCCTCGCCCCAGGCGAACGAGTAGCAGATGCGCCGGTAGACCGGGTTCGGCCGGTCCTCGGTGAACCGGATGATGTAGGGAGCCGGCTCACAGCCGGGCAGGCGCCCCCGGAGGAACGGGATGCCGGTGGCGACGATGACCGCACCGAGCCAGAGGGCCATGCGGGCGTCGAAGCCCCGTTCGAAGAGGTCGAAGGTGAGCGGGCCTGGCGCGATGAAGAAGACGAAGATCCAGATCGGCCAGTGCAGCCACCGGTAGTAGAGCTTGTTGCGCGTCCGGATCTTTCGCTCGGAGTCGTACTCGACGGGGATGCGGCTCGACACAGCAGGGCAGTATACGGAAATGCGCTGTCCGATGGGCAGGGCGTGACTGTACGGGCGCCTGGTGCGTCGAAAGAGGCATGGAACGTCCGCGCCTGGTGGCGCTCGTGGCCGGCGCTGCGGCGCTCGTGATGGTCGTCGCAGGTGCCCGAACGGTGAGCGCTCAGCGGTCGGCGCCGGTCCGGCCCGTGCCGGCGCTCGACCTCGACCGCTACATGGGGCGCTGGTACGAGCTCGCCCGCTACCCCAACCGTTTCCAGAAGCGGTGCACGGGCGACGTGGTCGTCTACTACGCCAGGCGCGCGGATGGGCGGGTGGATGTGAAGAACACTTGCGTCACCGAGAAGGGGCCGATCGAGGCCGTCGGTGTGGCGCGTCGGGTGGATCCGAAGGGGCCCCCGTCAGTGCTCGAGGTACGTTTCGCGCCGGCGTTCCTGTCGTTCCTGCCTGTCTGGGGGGCGTACTGGGTACTCGATCTGGCCCCCGACTACAGCACGGCTCTCGTGGGTTCGCCGGATCGCGACTACCTGTGGGTGCTGTCGAGAACGCCTCAGGTGGACCAGCCCACGTACGACCGCCTCGTCGAGGCGGCGCGAGCGCAGGGGTTCGATACCGGCCGCATCGTGCGGACGCGGCAAGGTCAGCCGTAGATTCCTGAGGCACGCACTCGAGCGCCTCAGCTCCGGGCGCCTGGCCGGGGGTAGGTGCGAGCCAGGAAACGGTCCCACATCCCGTCGGTCATGAGGGCGCGCAGGGTCATCAGGAGCGTGGCGGACCAGGTGACCCGATAGCGGGACTTGGGCTCGTAGCTCGTGAGCGCCTCTTCCACCACCGTTGCCACATCCTCAGGGCTGCCCACGAGCGGGGCAAGGCTGCCCTTCTCGTAGGACTCTCGCGTGATGCGTTCGACCTCGCCGGTAAAGGCGCCGTAGGGGCCGGCTGAGGTCATCCCTTCCAGGCTCGAGGATGCCGCCGTGGAGAAGGCGGTCCTGATGAGGCCCGGCTGCACGAGGACGACGTGGATGCCGAAGCCGGCCACCTCGTAGCGGAGGGCGTCGGTCAGGGCTTCCAGGGCGTGCTTGGTGGCGTGGTAGACGCCGCCGCCGGGGAAGGTGAGCCGTCCACCCATCGACCCGATGTTCACGATGCGGCCCTGTCGACGGGCGCGCATGCCGGGAAGGACGAGCTGGGTGAGGCGCAGGAGGCCGAAGACGTTGGTCTCGAACTGGGCGCGCACCTGCGGCATGGTGACGAGTTCGACCGGTCCGGACTGGCTGTACCCGGCGTTGTTCACGAGGGCGTCGATGTGGCCGGCCTCGCGGAGGATGCGCTCCACCGCGGCCTGCATCGACGCGTCGTCCTGGACGTCGAGCGGGAGCGTGCGACAGCCAGCCTTGGCGAGCGACTCGAGGGCATCAGGGCGTCGGCCGGTGGCGTACACCAGCCATCCGGCCTGGTGGAGGCGAAGGGCGGTCGCATGGCCGATGCCGGAGGTGCAGCCGGTGACGAGGACAGTGCGCTGCGGGGAGTGGCTCATCGGAAGCAGGAGTGGTCAGGGCAAGGAGGCGCGGCCGAGCACCTCGATGGTACCGGCGGCCGTGGCCCTGACGAAGACGGCCTCGCCTTCTGCCGGCACGATCCCCGTCAGGGCGGTGATGTTGACCTGATGGGTGATGAAGAAGGTGGGCTTTCGGGAGTCGACCTTGGCCAGCACCGCAGCGCGGAGCGCCTGGGTCGAGGCGGACTCATCTCCCCGGCCGGCAAAGAAGGAATTGAGCAAGGGCGTTGGCTGGACCGGCCCGACCGCCAGCAACTTCCCGGTCTCGATACAGCGGCACCACTGGCTGGTCTTCACCTCGGCGTCCTTCACGCCCACGGCGCGTAGGGCGTCGCCGAGCAGTCTGGCTTGTTGCCGTCCCTGTTCCGAGAGGTTGCGCTGGGTGGCGCAGTCAGCCAGGGAGAAGTTGGCGGGGTCACCGGTTCCTGGCGCTCGAGCGTGGCGGAGCAGTGTGACCACGCCGGGGTCCCTCGAGCGGGCCAATTCTGGTACTGGCACTGGAACCGGCCCGGGCTGGGTGACGCCCAGCACGGCCAGAGACAGCAACAGCGGTAGCAGACCAGCGGGCGTCACGACGACAGCGTCGCACAGACGGGGCGTCGAGTGGAGCGCCGTGTGGGCCCGGGTGTGGGCGAATTCGAGCAGAAAAAGAAAGAGCCCGACGCATCGTGACGACGCGTCGGGCTCGATATATCCCCGGCAGTGACCTACTCTCCCACAGACCTGCGCCTGCAGTACCATCGGCGGTGGAGGGCTTAACTTCCGTGTTCGGAATGGGAACGGGTGTGACCCCTCCCCTATGGCCACCGGGAAACTTGTTGGCGGCCGGCAATGGACTATTCCATTACCGAGCTCCTCGGCGACATCTGGCCGCCTGAGGTGCGCACGTCTGGGGCCCCAGCATACCTAGGGGCATGGCGTGCAGCCGCGCAATTTTTGAAAGAGCCCGCCTTCGCGCCTTCGGCGCCATGGCGTGGCAAGCCGTTCCAGGCCTGCTCGTCCTCTTCAGGACTCGTCCCGCCGTAGCGCCGAAGGCGCGAAGGCGGAGACAACTGAATACCCTGCAAACGGTAGTTTTTACTCGACGACACCCAGTGGTGGGGAATTATGGTCAAGCCTCACGGCTGATTAGTACCAGTAAGCTGAGGATGTCACCACCCTTACACACCTGGCCTATCACCTGGTGGTCTACCAGGAGCCTTCAGGGACTTGCGTCCAGGGAGATCTCATCTCGTGGAGGGTTTCACGCTTAGATGCTTTCAGCGTTTCTCCCTTCCGAACGTAGCTACCCAGCGCTGCCACTGGCGTGACAACTGGTACACTAGAGGTTCGTCCAACCCGGTCCTCTCGTACTAAGGTCAGCCCCACTCAAATCTCCTGCGCCCACGACAGATAGAGACCGAACTGTCTCGCGACGTTCTAAACCCAGCTCACGTACCGCTTTAACCGGCGAACAGCCGGACCCTTGGAACCTGCTACAGCTCCAGGATGCGATGAGCCGACATCGAGGTGCCAAACCTGGGCGTCGATGTGAACTCTTGGCCCAGATCAGCCTGTTATCCCCGGCGTACCTTTTATCCGTTGAGCGATGGCCCTTCCATGCGGAACCACCGGATCACTAATGCCTGGTTTCCCACCTGCTCGACGTGTATGTCTCGCAGTCAAGCTCGCTTATGCATTTGCACTCTACGGCTGATTTCCAAACAGCCTGAGCGAACCTTCGCGCGCCTCCGTTACAGTTTGGGAGGCGACCGCCCCAGTCAAACTACCCGCCTAGCAGTGTCCCTGACCCGGGTAACGGGTCGAGGTTAGAACGTCAAAGTATCAAGGGTGGTATCTCACCGGTGACTCCCCGAACCCCAAGAGGCTCGGTTCAACGTCTCCCACCTATCCTGCGCATGACACGTCAACATTCACTACTAAGTTGTAGTAAAGGTGCACGGGGTCTTTTCGTCTAGTCGCGGGCAACCGGCGTCTTCACCGGTACCACAAATTCGCAGTGCCACTCGTTGAGACAGCGCCCAGATCGTTACGCCATTCGTGCAGGTCGGAACTTACCCGACAAG
>NZ_JBIINP010000021.1:0-30000 GCF_044337415.1 Luteitalea sp. | reverse complement strand
ACACGCACGATCAGCTTCTTTCCCGCCTGAATCGTCCAGGTGCCCGCCGCCACGGCCGCATTCATGTCGGTGACGACAGCGCCGTCGACCCGCACCCCGCCCTGCGTGATCTTGCGCGTGGCGTCGCTCCCCGACGAGGCGAGCCCCGTGTCGACGAGCACCTTGCGCAACAGCTGCCCGGCCGGCACCTGGTGCAGCGGCAGCTCGTCGCCCGCCCCGTGCCCCTGGCGCGCCGCATGCCGCGCCCGCACGGCGGCGATCGCGGCCTCGGCGGCATCACTGCCGTGATAATCGGCCGCTATCAGCCGCGCCAGTTCGTAGCGCAGCGCCGAGGCCGTGGTCTCGCCTGCCGCGAACGCCGCCTTGTGCGCGTCGATCTCGGCCGGCGGCAGGTCCGTGAGCAGCGTGAAGTAGGTCCACATCACCTCGTCTGCGCCGCGGAAATCCTCGACGATCTTGCGCACCATCTCGTCGGCCGGCTCGTTGATGCCGACGTAGTTGCCGAGGCTCTTGGACATCTTCTCGACGCCGTCGAGCCCCACGAGCAGCGGGACCGTCATGATGATCTGCGCCGGCAACCCATAGGCCGGCATGATGTCGCGGCCCACGTTGAGGTTGAACAACTGGTCGGTCCCGCCCAGTTCCACGTCGGCCTGCAGGAACACCGAGTCGTACCCCTGGCTCAGCGGGTACAGGAACTCGTGCAGCGCAATCGGCTGGCCGCCTTCGTATCGCTGCCGGAAGTCCCGCCGCTCGAGCATCTGCGCGACGTTGTAGCGGGCCGCGAGCTTGACCCAGTCGGTGCTCGTGAGCACGCCCAGCCAGCGGCTGTTGAAGTCGACCACCGTCTTCGCGGGATCCAGGATCCGGAACACCTGCTGCCGGTACGTGTCGGCGTTGGCCTGCACCGCCTCTGGCGTGAGGGGCGGGCGCGTCTTCGAACGCCCCGTCGGATCGCCGATCAGGCCGGTGAAGTCGCCGATCAGGAACACCACCGTGTGCCCGAGATCCTGGAAGTGCTTCATCTTCCTGATGAGCACGGTGTGGCCGAGGTGCAGGTCGGGCGCCGTGGGATCGAACCCGACCTTGACGACCAGGGGCCGGCCGGCCGCCTGCCGCTCCACCAGCCTCGTCCGCAGGTCCGAGAGCCGGACCACGTCCACGCAACCACGGGTGAGGTACGCGAGTTGTTCGTCGATCTGCATCGCGCCCGTAACTATAGCGTCGGCGGCCCCGGGGACGGTCGCGCGACGCCGCTCTCTCATGACATGGGCAATGCGGCCGATTGACCGATCCCCGGCGCGTCCCGCTCCGGGCACGAAGGCCATTCATGTCCCGCCACCGCCTCGATCGCCGTCGTCCCTCGCATGCCGAACGCCGCAGCCAGCGTCGGGTGGCCGCCGTCCATGTGCCGGATCTGTCCGCGCACCTCAGCGGAGGCGCGCGCGTCTCGCTGCTCGACGTGTCGCAGGGCGGCGTGCGCCTCGAGACGACACGCCACATGCGCCCGGGCCAACGCGTCAGCATCCGCTTCTCGGTCGACGACCGGGTGGTCGTGATCACGGCGGCGGTGGTGCGAGCCGCGGTGGTGCATGTCCATCCCGAGGAAGTGCCCTACGAGACAGGCCTGCAACTGTCGGAGGACCTCGCGTGCGACGGGCTCGAGCTCGCGCTGCTCGACCGCCGCACCGAGGACACCGCGACCGACCCGGATGACGTGGGGACGCTGACCGTGCCGGACGGTCCAGCCACCGACCTGTTCTTCGTGCCGGCCGACGGCGTCGAGGGCGAGGACGCACCGGGTGGGCGAAGGTGGTGGCTGGCCAGCCGGCGGCGGCGGACGCTCTTCGACCAGACCACCGTGTCCCAGGAATCCGCAGGTCCCAGTCCCGGGGCCGCTTCCTAAAGTTTGCCGTCGGCTCGTCGATTTGACGAACACGAGAGCGGTCACCGCCCCCGCCATCGCGGGACACCGGTACCGAGAGTGAGGACCAGTCCCCATGCCGGACGCCAAGGATCGCCGCCAGCACCTCCGCGTGCCAGCTCACCTGCTGCCCTCCCTGACTGCTCGCCTGAGCGGGGGGGCCGCGGTGCGCCTGCTCGACGTGTCGCGCCGTGGGGTGCGCCTCGAGACGACCATGCACATGCGCCCGGGGCAAACGGTGTGCATCCGCTTCGTGGCCGCCGACGCCACCGTGACGCTCAACGCCGCCGTCGTCAGGGCCAGCGTGGCGCACCTGCAGGCCGACGGCGTGCGCTACGAGACGGCGCTGTCACTGGCCGGCGACCTGCTGCTGTGCGACCACCTGCACGACGCGGCTCATCAGCCGGTCACCGACCACCACGACGCCTCGATTGCGGACGATGCGCTGGCGGCGGTGGTCGACTACACGGTGATCGTGCAGGAGGCGACCGGCGGCCCCGCGTTGCTGCAGGGCCTGCACGCCAACAGCTGGTAAGTCACTGGTCCCCTGATGCGCGCCCTGCTCGTCGCCCTCGCCGTTCCCGATCCGGCCTCGCTTCGCCCGGCGCTCCAGGCGGCGCTCGGCGCCACGTCGGTGGACCTCTGCCAGACGGCCGAGGCAGCGATCACGTGGCTCGAGAACCGGCCCTGCGATCTCGTGGCGGTGGCCGGTGACGACGCCGCCGTGGTCGACGCGATTGCGCGCGTGCGCCGCGTGAGCCGCACGCTGCCACTGCTCGCCGTCGTGACCAACGCGGCCTCGCCCGGTGCGGGCGCGGCCTGGCTGGCGGGCGCCGACGAAGTGGCCAGCGTGTCCGCGGTGGCTGCGGGCATGGCGCTCGAAGGCCTCGACGAGGTCCGCCATCCCGAGCGCGACGCGCTGCGCCGACTGCAGCGCCTCTGGCACGCGGGGCCGAGCGATCCCCTCCGACAAGCACTCGCCAGCCGGCTCGCCACACGGTTCCGCGACGTTGGCCTGACCGCCGAGGGGCTCGTGGGCCTGACGACGCAGGACGTCGAGAGCCCACAGGCCGCGGCGCTCGTCGTGAACGCCTCGGCCGACGCCGACACGCTCGTACTCGGCGTGAGGCGCGTCAAGCGCACCTACCCGGGCCTGTCGGTCGCCGTGGTGGCCGAGACGGGACTTCATGACGCGTTCCGGCGCGCCGGCGCCGACGAGTGCCTCGCCCCGTCTGCCGACCCGGACGCCGTGCTGCACGCGGTGGCTCGCGCGCAGGCCGCGTGCCGCGCCACGCTCGACCTCGACAGCCTGCGCGCGAAGGAGACACGCCTTCGTGCGCTGCTCGAACACCTGCCCGAAGCCGTGATGCTGGTGTCGCCGGAACATGCCGTGCTGGCAGTGAACCTGGCGGCCCTGCGCCTCATCGGCGCGCAGGATGCGCGACAGGTCCTCGGCTCACCGCTCGAACCCTGGCTCGACCTGGGGGAGGCGCCCGTCGATGGCGCGGTCCAGTTGCTGGATGGCGTGGCCGCAGGCGGCACGCGCGAGCTGCTCATCCGCACCCGCCACCTCGCCGAGCCGCGACGCCTGCTGCTGCGCGCCGTGCCGTTCCAGCGCGAGAGCGGCGGGGCGCCAGCCGCGCTGATCGTGCTGCGCGACGCGCCCGACGCGCCCACCGACAGCCTCGTCGTGCCGGCGGTGCCCGCGCTCGATGCCGTGCTGCGCGACGAGCGCGAAGCCTGGCAGGCCGAGCGGACCGCCTGGTCCGGTGCGCAAGAGAAGTGGGCGGCCGAGCGGACCTCGCTCCTCGCCCGTGTCGACGCCCTGGCCCTCGAGGCGCAGGCCCAGATCGAACAGGCGCGCGCGGCGCTCGCCGATCTCGACGCGCGGGCACAGGCCTCTGCCGACGCGCTCGCCCGGGCAGCGCAGCTCGACGCCCTTGGCATCACCCCGGACACCCTGCCGACGCTCGTCGATGCCGCCGCGCGGCTGGCCGTGCTCGAACAGCAGGAAGTGCCGGCGTTGCTGGCGCGCGCGCAGGCACAGGAGCAGGCACACGACGGCCAGCTGGCGCGCATCCGCGAGATGGTCGCCGGGCTCGAGGCCCTGCGCGAGGAGCGCGATGCCGCGCTCGACGCAGCACGCACCGCCGAGGCGCGCGCGGAGGAACTCGAGGCGCAGCTGACCCTCGTCGCCGCCACG
The DNA here is from genome assembly GCF_044337415.1 of Luteitalea sp. Taxonomy (GTDB): domain Bacteria; phylum Acidobacteriota; class Vicinamibacteria; order Vicinamibacterales; family Vicinamibacteraceae; genus Luteitalea. The sequence goes on along the minus strand of NZ_JBIINP010000021.1, from coordinate 25,873 downwards.
CCTGCCGACGCCAGCCCGACATCGCCTCAGCCGGAGCCAATGCCGCAGCCCGCGCCGGGGCCCGCGTCGGTGACTGCGGTCCAGCGCTGGCTGCTCGAGGACATCGCGCGCGTCGGGCTCGTGCGGACCGACGCCGACGGCCACATCATCGACGCCAACGATCAGGCCGCGCGCCTGTGCGGATTCGCCGACGCCGCTGCCCTGCGATCGGCTGGCCACCTGCCGGCGGAGATCACGTCGCTGGCCGACGAAGACACCGAGGGCTCGGCGCGGTTCGAGACCTGCCTGCAGGTGGCAGACGCCGCCCCGCACTGGATCGCCGGCGCTCGACTGGCCGCCGACGGCGACGACGACGACGTCACCTGGCTGCTCGCCGAGACGACGCACGCACCGACGACCGCCAGCGGCATGGATCCCGCCGCGCTCCTCGAAGCCCTTGCCGACGAGTGCCTCGCCATCGTCGACGACCCGCCGGCAGTGCCGCGAGGGCCCAGGGCGCTCGATGCCAGCCCTGACACCGACGGGGCCGGCGCAACGGCCCTCGCCCGGGCGCGGGTCCTGCTGGCGCAGTTGTCGTCGTGCCGTCGGCGTCGCCAGGAACCGGTGGCCCTCGACGACCTCGCGACCCACCTGCCGGCGCTCGACCTGCTGCTCGCGCGGCTGGCCACCGACGACATTGGCTGGACCGCCAGTTATCCCTCCGTTCCGGTGCACGTGCCCGTCGCGCCGGCCGACGTGGAGCGGTGCCTGACAGGTGCCGTGGCCGCCATGCGCGAAGCCCTGCCACTCGGCGGCCAGATCGCGATGCGCGTGGACATGCTCGACAGGTGCGAGGTTGAAGGCGCCGGCCAGCCCACGTTGCGGCCGGGTGTGGAGATCTGCCTGGACGCCGAGGGGTACGGCGTGCAGGCGCCGACCGTGCCGCAAGGCGTGCGGGATCTCGTCGCGCGCGTCGGCGGCACGTTGATCATTCACGACCCGGCGGCCCTGTCGGTTCGCCTGACCGTGCGGCTGCCGCGAGCCGTCGTGATCGCACGAGCCGCCTGACGCCGGGCACCGGCACCGGGGCCCTCCCGGCAACGTACGATAAAGAAGGATGTCCGCTGCTCGCGCCACGACACGCCGGTTCAGCCGGCGCACGCTGCTCCGGACCGGCACCGGGATCGTCGCCGGGCTGGCGGTCGGCGAAGGCGCCTACGGGGCGCTGTACGAACGCCATCAGCTGGGCGTGACGCGCGCGGACCTGCCGTGCCGCACCCTGCCCGACGCGCTCGACGGGCTGCGCATCGGCCTCATCACCGACACGCATCACAGCGGCTGGACGAGCCTCGAGTTCATCGCCGAGGCCGTCGCCCTCGTGCGTGAGGCCGATCCCGATCTCGTGGTGCTCGGTGGCGACTACGTGACCCACCGGAACCGGCGCTACCTGGGCGATGCGGCTGCGCCGTTCGCCGCGCTGCGTCCCAGGGAGGGGCTGTTCGCCGTGCTCGGCAACCACGACGACACCACGGAGATGCCGCGGATACTGCGCCGGGCCGGGGTGACGACGCTGCACGACGCCCGCACCCGCCTGACGGTGCGAGGCGAGCCGATCGACCTCGTCGGGCTGGATTACTGGACGCGCGACATGCCGACGCTGCGCCGCCTGCTGCGCGGACGCGCGCCGTTCACCGTCATGCTGGCCCACGATCCCCGCCGCCTGCGCGAGGCCGCCGCCCTCGACCTGCCGCTGGTGCTCTCGGGGCACACGCACGGCGGGCAGATCGTCATGCCTGTCGTCAGCCGCCTCGCCACCAACAAGTACCCCGTGGCCCAGGGCCTCGGGCGCGATCGCGACACCACGCTGTTCGTGAGTCGCGGCGTCGGCACGGTGGCCGTACCGTGCCGCCTCAACTGTCCGCCGGAGGTCGCGCTGCTCACGTTGCGCCGCCGGCGCGACGCCTGATCAACGACCACGCACGAAGCGTCGCCCCTCGATCCGCCAACCGCCCGCCGCCACCAGGCCGACCGCCTCCGGGTAGATGCGGTGTTCCTCCACGAGGATGCGCGCCGCCAGCGTGTCCGGGGTGTCGTCGTCGAGCACGGGCACGGTGGCCTGCGCCACGATTGGCCCGGCATCGAGCTCGGGGGTCACGAGGTGGACGGTGACCCCGGCCACCTTCACGCCGTGTTCCCAGGCCTGCCGCTGGGCGTCGACGCCGACGAAGGACGGCAACAGCGACGGGTGGACGTTCAGCACGGGGCCGCCGAAGCGCTCGAGGAAGACCGGGCTGAGGATGCGCATGAAGCCGGCGAGGCACACCACCTCGGCGCGCGCCTCGACGAGGCGGGCGACCAGCGCCTCCTCGAAGTCGGCGCGGGTCGCGAACGCCTTGTGATCCACGACGAGGGCGGGGACGCCCGCCGTCTCGGCGTGCGCGAGGCCGGCGGCATCGGCGCGATTGGCGATCACCACCCCGATCCGGGCCTGCAGGCGGCCATCGGCGATGGCCGCGATGATCGCGCGGAGGTTGCTGCCGCGTCCGGAGATGAGGACGCCGAGGACGGGAAGCGGCTCCGGCGCGGGCGAGGGGAAGTTCCGTTCAATCGGCATGCGCGCTCAAGGATAGAACGCACGGCGTCGATTACCGCGATGGACGGCCGGGCATGGGCATCAGCGCGCCGCCCACCCAGGAGTTCGTCATGGCCCTTCCTCCCGCCCCGCGGCCGTACGCCGGTCCGGAGCGACGCGCTCACCCTCGCATCCCCGCCGCCGCCGTGCCGTACCTGACGGCCATGGTCGCCGGGGGCCCCCCGGTCCAGTTGCTGGATCTCTCGAAACGGGGGGTGCAAATCGAGACGTCGGTGCACATGCACCCCGGGGCCACGGTGTGCATCCGGTTCGTGTCGGCCGACGCCTCGGTGACCCTGACCGGCGCCGTGGTGCGCTGCACCTCCGCGGTGCTCGAAACGGCCGGCAAGGTGACGTACCATACGGGCCTGGCCTTCACCGACGAGCTGACGCTCTGCGCCGAGGAACTCGACGCCGCAGCGCGCGTCGGGGCCGAGCCGATTTCGCACATCACCGACGACCCCGCCGACGACTACACGATGATCGTGATGGACGGACGCACCGTTGCGGGACCGCGCCACAGGACGCCCACGGCGTGCTGACGCGGAGGTCCGCGCAGGACACATGAAGGTCCTGCTGCTCTCCACCCGCCCGCTCGGCGCCGCGGACATCGACCGCGTGATGCTGTCGGGCCTGTCGCCGTCGGCGGTCGATGTGTGTCCGACGGTGAACCTGGCGCTGTCACGACTCGAGGCGTTCCCGCCCGACCTCGTGATCGTCAACCTGCCCGAACCAGACGCCGCCAACGCCGTGCGCCAGCTGCAGGCACGCGGCCTCGCCGTACCGATGGTGGTCGTGGCCCCGACGGCCGACAGCCTTCCGACGGGCGCAAGCACCCCCGTGATGATGCGGGCGGCCGAGTCGGGCGGCGGGCTTCTCGAGACGGCTGGCGCCGATCTCCTCACGCGCGACCTGCCGGGCCTGCCAGACGCCATGTCGCCGCCAGTGGTCGAGGCCCGCCTCACCGACGCCGCACTGGCCGAGGCCCGCGACGAGCTCGACCAGCTCGCCGCCGGCGGGCTCGTGGATGCCCTCGACGGCGAGACGCGCTGGCTGCTCTACGAAGTGGCGTCGATCGGGCATGTCTCGACGACGCCCGATGGCGACATCCTCGCGTCCAACGACATCGCCGCGCAGTTGCTCGGCCACTTCTCGACCGACACGCTCGAGGCGTCGGGACGGATGCCACAGCCGCTGCTCGAAGCCGCGGGCGCCTACGCACGCCGGCCGTCGCGCTTCGAGTTGTGCCTGCAGCACGGCGAGGACGGCCCGCTGCACTGGATTGTCGGCCTCGCGCTCCCGCAAGGCGGGCAGCCCGCCACGGTGACGTGGTTCCTGATCGACGTGAGCGAGCAGCGGCTGCAGACGCGCCGCGCCCGGTTCCTCCGGCGGATGGACGCGCTCACGCACGTGCTGTCGGCCGCGACCGCCGAGTGCTCGACGCTGGTGGACACGGGCAGCCGCGCGCTCGAGCAGGCCCGCACCCACATCGCCGGCGACGTCGACGTCGAACAGGCGATCCAGGCACTGGGGCGGACACAGGCGGTGCTGGCGCAGTTGGCCGGCTTCGCGCGCCGCCGGGCCCGCCGCCCGGCGCTCCGGGACGTGCGCGACCTGATCGAGCAGATGAGCTCGGTGCTCGTGCACGTCATGGGCGACGACATCGACTGGTCCATGGACCTCGCCGAGGACGCGCTCCACGCGTCGATCGATGCGTCGGAGCTCGAGCAGTGCCTGGCCGCCATCGCCACGCTCGCACGAGAGGCGCTCCCCCTCGGCGGGCAGGTGCAGCTGGAGCTCGCCGCGAGGCTCGAGGGCGGAGCCGTGGAGGAGGGGCGCGGTGCGCGCCCCGACATCGAGATCGCGCTGGTCCTGAAGGGCTACGGCCTGCAGGCCGTGATCGTGCCCGCGGCCGTGCAGACGCAGGTCATGCGCCTCGGCGCCGACCTCGACGTGACCCAGCCCGACCACCTCACCGCCCGCGTGGCGCTCCGCCTCCCGCGCGTGTTCGTCACCGCGTAGACAGCAGGGGCTCGGGGCTGGGAGCTCGGGGCTCGGAACCCAAAGCACGGCAGTCGGGCGTCGGCAGTCGGCAGTAACTGCACGGCCTAGCCGGGGCTCGGGGCTAGGGGCTAGGGGCTAGGGGCTCGGAACCCGAAGCACGGCTGTCGGCAGTACACCGAGCTCTCGTCGGCAGTCGGCGGTCGGGAGCGGCAGTAACTGCACGGCCAAGCCGGGGCTAGGGGCTAGGGGCTCGGAACCCGAAGCACGGCTGTCGGCAGTACACCGAGCTCTCGTCGGCAGTCGGCGGTCGGGAGTCGGCAGTAACTGCACGGCCTAGCCGGGGCTAGGGGCTGGGGGCTCGGAACCCGAAGCACGGCAGTCGGCAGTACACCGAACTCTCGTCGGCAGTCGGCGGTCGGGAGTCGGCAGTAACTGCACGGCCTAGCCGGGGCTAGGGGCTCGGGGCTCGGAACCCGAAGCACGGCAGTCGGCAGTACACCGAGCTCTCGTCGGCAGTCGGCGGTCGGGAGTCGGCAGTAACTGCACGGCCTAGCCGGGGCTAGCGGCTGGGGGCTCGGAACCCAAAGCACGGCAGTCGGCAGTACACCGAACTCTCGTCGGCAGTCGGCGGTCGGGAGTCGGCAGTCGAAGAATGCTCTCTGAGCCTTGAGCCTTGAGCCCTGAGTCTCGTAAGTCGTTAAGCGTTAAGCGTTAAGCGTTCACGTAAACGACCTGCTGCTCGCCGGGCACGATCTCGCCGATCACGCGGCCCTCGGACTCGCCGGCTTCGGCGAGGCGCTCGAGCACGCGGTTGACCTGCTGGGCCGGCACCACGAGCACGAGGCCGATGCCCATGTTGAACGTGCGCCACGCGTCGGCGTCGGGCACGTCGCCCTTGCTGACCAGCCACGAGAACAGCGCCGGCACGTCCCACGCCCCCCTGTCGATGCGCGCCGCCGTCCCCTCGGGCAGCACGCGGGGCACGTTGTCGGTGAGGCCGCCGCCCGTGATGTGCGCCATGCCGTGGATCAGGCCCTCGTGCACCAGCGGCAGCACCGGGGCGAGGTAGGACCGGTGCGGGCGCAGCAGCGCGTCGCCGATGCCGCAGCCGAGCTCCGGGATGTGGTCGTGGATGCCGAGCATCAGCGTGTCGAACGCGATGCGCCGGGCCAGCGAATAGCCGTTGGTGTGCAGCCCCGACGAGGGCAGCCCGATCAGGGCATCGCCCACCTGGATGCGGTCGCCGGTGAGCACCTGCCCGCGCTCGACCATGCCGACGATGAAGCCGGCCAGGTCGTACTCGCGATTGGCGTAGAAGCCGGGCATCTCGGCGGTCTCTCCACCGAGCAGCGCGCAGCCGTTGGCCCGGCACGCGCGCGCCAGGCCGTCGACGATGTCCACGGCAACGTCGGGCGTGAGGATGCCGGTGGCGAGGTAATCGAGGAAGAAGAGCGGCCGCGCCCCCTGCACGAGGATGTCGTTCACGCAGTGGTTCACGAGATCCTCGCCGATGGTCGTGTGGCGGTTCATCATGAACGCCACCTTCAGCTTGGTGCCGACCCCATCGGCGCTGGCGACGAGCACCGGATCGGTGCCGCCGGCCGCCTGCAGGTGGAACAGCCCCCCGAAGCTGCCGATGTCGGAGAGCACGCCGGGCGTGAACGTGCCCGAGGCGAGCCCGCGGATGCGGCGCACCACCTCGTGCCCCGCGTCGATGTCCACTCCTGACGACTTGTAGTCCATGCGTGATCCTGCGCGGGCTCGCGCTCGTGGCGCGGCGACGCGGTGCGAGTCTAGAACTCCAGCGCGGTGATCAGCACCTGCGCAGCGGCGCGCTCGGGCGCGTCGGCCGCCGAGGCCCAGTACTGGCGCCGGACGGCCGCAAAGAAGCGTTCCTCAGCGTAATCCTCTTCGAGCATATCGAAGGCATCGCGGAGGAGCAGGGTCGAGGGCTGGCGGGGCAGCGATGCCACCAGGCCGAGGAGCTGGCCCGGATTGCGCATCACGGCCTGCCCGGTCGCCAGGGCGATCGGCGCCCGCACGGGGTCGTTGGCCGGCATGCCCAGGTCGAACAGGGCCGGCAGGGCCTCGGCCCGCCCCAGGGCCGACAGGTCGGCCAGCGCGGTGGCCGACGACCGCGCCAGTTCCTGGTACCCCAGGTTATGCGCCGCATAGTCGAGCGACTCGCGGATGAAGCGGGCGTGGCCGTCGCAGTTGCTGCCGAGGCCGCAGATCGCCGCGGCGATGGTCGGCTGCAGTTCGCGCGACGCGCTGCGCTGCACCGTCGCCAGCGTGGTCAGGCCCCGCTTGTCGCCGATCTGCCCGATGGCGCGGACCGCATCGTCCTGCAGCGGGCCGTCGAGCAGCGCGATCTTCGTGATCTCGTCGAGCGCCCAGGTGGCCTTGTGGACGCCGAGCGCCTCGATGACGGCCGAGCGGAAGAAGTCCACCCCGCGCATCACCTCGCGCTTGAGCACGGCCTGCACCTTCACGTCGCTGCCGTGGGCAGCGAGCGCGCGGATCAGCGCCGGCCGCACGAACTCGGCCTGCTCGCGCTCGAGCGCCTCCAGCAGTCGCGGCACGAGGGTGGGCTGCGGGTGGTCCTCGACCCACGCGTAGGCCACCTCGCGCAGGCGATCGTTCTCGTCGCCGAGCGCCTCGAGGAAGACCGGCGCCGAGCCGGGGTCGTTGAAGCCCGAGAGCAGGACGAGCGCGCGGAAGCGCACGTAGCCGTCGGCGTGCCGGCGGGCCGCCTCGGTGAGCAGCGGGACCACCGTCGCGGCGGGCGCGCGGCGCAAGGCGGCCGACGCCTCGACGCGCGTCTTGTAGTCGAGCTTGCCGAGGCGGTCGATGGCCTGCGAGAGGGTTGCGGCCTCGGCCGGCCCGGCGGCGCGTGTAGCGGCGGGAGCGGCAGGCGTTGGGGGCTTCTGCGACGCGGGCCTGGTTGCGGGCGTCGCCGGCGGCGCGGGGGTCGGGGCCGGCTGCGACAGCGGACGCGCCGGCGCCTGCGCGCGCACGACGACCGGCGCGGCGCACGCCAGCACCACGGCGAGGGCCCTCCCGGCCAGGCGCGGGCGGCAGGCGGTCATCGGCTAGACCTGCTCCTCCACGGGCAGTGGGGTCTTGTCGAGCTTGAGCGCGAGCTGCAGGTAGGCGTCCTGGTCCTTCGGGAACTCGATCGGGTACGTCCCCGTGTAGCAGGACGAGCAGTAGTGCGACTTCTCCGGCGTGACGGCGCCCAGCAAGCCGTCGAGGCTCAGGTACGCGAGCGAGTCGGCGTCGAGGTAGGTGCGGATCTCCTCGAGCGTGTGCGTGGCGGCAATGAGCTCCGAGCGACGCGGCGTGTCGACGCCATAGAAGCACGGCGAGATGGTCGGCGGGCAGCTGATGCGCATGTGGACTTCCTTCGCGCCAGCGGCCTTGACCATGCGGACGATCTTCCGGCTGGTGGTGCCACGCACGATGGAGTCGTCGACCAGGACGACGCGCTTGCCCTCGAGGATGCTGCGCACCGGGTTCAGCTTCACGCGGACGCCGAAGTGCCGGATGGACTGCTGCGGCTGGATGAACGTGCGACCGACGTAGTGGTTGCGGATGAGGCCCATCCGCATCGGGATGCCCGACATCTCCGAGAACCCGATGGCGGCGCAGACGCCGGAGTCGGGGATCGGCACGATCACGTCGGCCTCGACCATCGACTCCTCGGCCAGTCGCCGCCCCATGGCCGTGCGGGCCTCGTTCACGCTGCGCCCGAACACGTAGCTGTCGGGCCGCGCGAAGTACACGTGCTCGAACACGCAGTGCGACCGCTGCGCCGGCGGGAAGGGCTTGTGCGACACGAGGCCGCCGGCCGTGATCACCACGACCTCGCCGGGCTCGACGTCGCGCACGTAGGTGGCGCCGATGAGATCGAGCGCGCACGTCTCCGAGCAGGCGATCCACGCGTCGCCGAGGCGACCGAGCGCGAGCGGACGGAACCCGTGGGGGTCGCGCGCCGCGATGAGCCGGTCGGCGGAGAGCATCAGGATCGAGTACGCGCCCTGCACCTGCGCCAGCGACTCGATGGCTGCGGCCTCGGGCGAGGCGGCCGACGAGCGCGCATAGAGATGGAGCACCACCTCGGTGTCGCTGCTGGTCTGGAAGATCGACCCCTTCGACACCAGGTCACGCCGGATTTCGCCGGCGTTGACGAGGTTGCCGTTGTGGCAGATGGCCATCTGGCCGTGCACGCAGTCGATGAGGAACGGCTGCGCGTTGGCCAGGCGGCTCTCGCCCGCCGTCGAATAGCGCGTGTGCCCGATCGCGCTCTGGCCGGTCAGGCCCGTGAGCGTCCGGTCGTCGAAGATGTCGGCCACGTAGCCCATGCCGCGCGCCACCGTCACGTGGTGGCCGTCAGCCGAGGCGATGCCGGCGCTCTCCTGCCCGCGATGTTGCAGGGCGTAGAGCCCCAGGTACGTCAGGTTGGCGGCCTCGGCGTGACCGAAGATGCCGAAGACGCCGCATTCTTCCTTGAGCTCGTCCACGTGGTCTCCCGTCCCTGTGAGCCTAGCGCGCCGGCGCAGCCAGCGCGTCCTCGAGAGCGGTGGCCCACACGGCCTGCAACGCCCCCACGGCCGCCTCGACCGCGACCTCGCCATCGACCTTGATCGTCAAGGCTTCCCCGCCCGTCGTGCCGATCACGGTCGCCTCGACCCCTGCCTCGATCGCCTGGCCGAGCACGGTGCCGAGGTGCGCCGGGTCGACGGCGAGCAGCACGCGTCCGGCCGACTCGCTGAACAGCGTCGCGTGGGCCACGGGCACACCGGCCGGGCCGGTCACTCCGCGCACGTCCACCGTCGCGCCTACGCCTTCCTCGCCGAACGTGCACTCGGCCAGCGCGACCGCGAGTCCGCCTTCGCTGCAATCGTGCGCCGACGCCACCAGGCCGGCGCCGATCAGCGACGGCAGCAGCGCGTGCAGCGCCCGCTCGTGCCCCAGGTTGAGGACCGGCGGCATGCCGCGGACCTCGCCATGGATGCGCTGCAGGTACTCCGTGGCGCCGAGTTCGGCGCGCGTCTCGCCGAGCATCACGATCTTCAGGCCGCTGGAGGGGAACGCCTGGCCGATCACCCGCGACGCATCCTCGATCAGGCCGACGATGCCCAGCACGGGCGTGGGATAGATGGCCTTGCCGTCGGTCTCGTTGTAGAGGCTGACGTTCCCGCCCGTGATCGGCACCGCAAAGGCGCGGCATGCCTCGCCGATGCCGGCCACGGCCTCGACGAACTGCCACATGATCTCCGGCTTCTCCGGGTTGCCGAAGTTGAGGTTGTTGGTGGCGCCGATGGGCACGGCGCCGGCCAGCGCGACGTTGCGCGCCGCCTCGGCCACCGCGAGCATCGCGCCGCGCTTCGGATCGGTCTGGCCGTACCGGCCGTTGCCGTCGACCGACATCGCCAGTCCGCTGGTGGTGCCCTTCACGCGCACCACCGGCGTGCCGCGGCCGGCCAGGCAGAGCGTGTTGGTGCGGACCATGTGGTCGTACTGGCGGTAGATCCACTTCTTGCTGGCGATGGTCGGCGAGGCCAGCAGCGTGCGGAGCACGTCGGCGGTGCCGGGGAACGCCTTGAAGTGCGCCGGATCGAGCCGCTGGATGTCGTCGAGCCAGGCCGGGCGCTGCGTCGGGCGGTCGTAGAGCGGTGCCTCGTCGGCCAGCGCGCGCGCCGGCACCTCGGCCACCACCGTGCCGTGCTCGCGCACGCGCACGAGCCCATCGTCGGTGACGTGGCCGATGCACACGGCGTGCAGGTCCCACTTCTCGAAGATGCGCTCGACGTCTGCCTCGCGGCCCCTGTGGACCACGAAGAGCATGCGCTCCTGCGACTCCGACAGCATGATCTCGTACGGGGTCATGCCGGTCTCGCGCTGCGGGACCTTGGTGACCTCGACGTCCATGCCCATGTGGCCGCGCGCACTCATCTCGGAGGTCGCGCAGGACAGACCGGCGGCGCCCATGTCCTGCAGGCCGATGAGCGCGCCCGTCTTGAGCACCTCGAGGCAGGCCTCGAGGAGCAGCTTCTCCATGAACGGGTCGCCGACCTGCACCGCCGGCCGCTTCTCCGCGGAGGCATCGTCGAACTCGGCTGACGCCATGGTGGCGCCGTGGATGCCGTCGCGGCCCGTGCTCGCGCCGACGTAGTACACGGCGTTGCCGACGCCCTCGGCCTTGCCCTTCACGATGCCGTCGGCAGGCGCGATGCCGAGGCAGAAGACGTTGACGAGCGGGTTGCCCGCGTAGCAGGGGTCGAAGAACGCCTCGCCGCCGACCGTGGGGATGCCGATGCTGTTGCCGTAGCCGGCGATGCCGGCCACCACGCCCTTGACGACGCGACGCGTGCCCGCCTGCGACAGGTCGCCGAAGCGGAGCGAGTCGAGCAGCGCGATGGGACGCGCGCCCATCGTGAAGATGTCGCGGATGATGCCGCCCACGCCGGTCGCCGCGCCCTGGTACGGCTCGATGAACGACGGGTGGTTGTGGCTCTCGATCTTGAATACCGCGGCGAGCCCGTCGCCGATGTCCACCGCGCCGGCGTTCTCGCCCGGGCCCTGCAGCACGCGGGGGCCCTGCGTCGGCAGTGTCTTGAGGTGGATGCGCGAGCTCTTGTAGCTGCAGTGCTCGGACCACATCACCGAGAACATGCCGAGCTCGGTCATGTTCGGCTCGCGGCCGAGGATGCCCAGGATGCGGGCGTATTCGTCTTCCTTGAGGCCGTGGCGGGCGAGGACGTCTGGCGTGATGGGCATGGAAGTCAGTCGAGGTGTATCGGTCAGGACCGGCGACGCTTGAGAAGGACGGCGGACATCACGAGGTCCATCACCGCGACCCCCAGGCAGATCATCGCCAGTTGCCAGTTCGGGACGCCGATGTCGATGACGCCGAGAGCGAAGACGACTGCGAGCACGACCATGAGTGCCGCCGATCCCCACAGGATCCTGGCCACCGTGAGTGGTGATTCCGCCATTGTCGGGCTCCCGCGTCGACTAGACGGCGCCTGCCGTCAACTGCTGCAGCACCGACTCGAACAGCACGAGCCCGTCGTCGCTGCCGAGCACCTTCTCGCACGCACGCTCGGGGTGCGGCATCAGCCCCACCACGTTGCGCCCGGCATTGCACACGCCGGCGATGTTGTTGATCGAGCCGTTGCAGTTGGACTCGGGCGTGACCTCGCCGCTCGCGGTGCCGTAGCGGAAGACCACCTGGCGGTTGGCCTCGAGCCGCGCAATCACCTCGGGCTCGGCGAAGAACTGCCCCTCGCCGTGCGCCACGGGGATGTTGAGCACCTGCCCGGCGCGACACGCCCCGGTGAAGGCCGTGTCCACCTGCTCCACGCGCACGTGGACGTGCTCGCAGCGGAACTGCACCTGCTGGTTGCGGATCAGCACGCCGTCGAGCAGGCCCGCCTCGCACAGGATCTGGAAGCCGTTGCAGATGCCGAGCACCGGGCCACCCTGCGCCGCGAACGCCGAGACGGCCTGCATCACCGGCGAGAAGCGCGCGATGGCGCCGGTCCGGAGATAGTCGCCGTACGAGAACCCGCCGGGCAGGATGACGACGTCGGCGCCCTGCAGCGACGTGTCCTTGTGCCACAGGAACTCGGCCGGTTGGCCGAGCACGTGCTTCACGGCGTGGTAGGCGTCGTGGTCGCAGTTGGATCCGGGAAAGACGACGATGGCGAACTTCATGCCGGGCCTCAGGCGACCGGCGTCGGCGTGTCGACGCGGAAGCTCTCGATGACGGGATTGGCCAGCAACGTGCCCGACACCTCGCGCACGGTCGCCTCGGCCGCGGCGGCGTCGGCCGCCTCGACCTGCACCTCGAAGTACTTGCCCTGGCGCACGTGGGCGACCCCGCCGTACCCCAGGCTGTGCAGCGACTCGACGATGGTGCGGCCCTGCGGGTCGAACACCGAGGGCTTCAGGGTGACGTAGACGCGGGTGGTGAAAAGGGGCATAAGGGGCTACAGGCTAGGGGCTACAGGCTGCCTGTCACGAGGCAGCGCCGAAGACGCGGGTGAAGAGCGTGTCGACGTGCTTGAGCTGCTCGTCGAGGCTGAACGTGCGATCGATCTCCTCGCGGGTCAGCACGCCCATGATGTCGGTGTCGGCGAGCAGCAGCTCGCGGAAGTCCTTCTGCTCGTGGAACGAGCGCATGGCGTTGCGCTGCACCCACACGTAGGCCTGCTCGCGCGACAGGCTGCGGCGCGCCAGCTCGAGCAGCACCTGTCCCGAGAACACCACGCCGCGCGATCGGCCGATGTTCTCGAGCATGCGCTCCGGGTAGGCCACCATGCCGGCCACGATGCGCGTGAAGCGGCGCAGCATGTGGTCGAGGGCCAGGAAGCTGTCGGGCAGGATGACGCGCTCGACCGACGAGTGCGAGATGTCGCGCTCGTGCCACAGGGCGACGTTCTCGAGCGCCGCCATCGCGTTGGCGCGCACCACGCGCGCCAGGCCGCACACCTGCTCGCAGCCCACCGGGTTGCGCTTGTGCGGCATCGCCGACGAGCCCTTCTGCCCCTTGCCGAACGGCTCCTCGACCTCGCCGAGCTCCGTCTTCTGCAGCCCGCGAATCTCGAGCGCGAACTTCTCGAGCGACGCCGCGGTGATGGCCAGCGTCGTCATCAGTTCGGCGTGGCGGTCGCGCTGGATCACCTGCGTGGCAATCGGCGCCGGCGTCAGCCCGAGGCGACGGCACACGCCCTCCTCGATGGCTGGCGGCAGGTGCGCGAACGTGCCGACGGCGCCGGAGATCTTGCCGACGGCCACGGCCTCGCGGGCGCGGCGCACGCGCACGATGCCGCGCTGCACCTCGGCGTACCACAGGGCGAGCTTGAGGCCGAAGGTCATCGGCTCGGCGTGCACGCCGTGCGTGCGGCCCATCATCGGCGTCCGCTTGTGCTCGAAGGCGCGCACCTTGATGGCGGCGGCGAGCGCGTCGAGGTCCTCGAGGATGAGGTCGCAGGCCTCGCGCATCTGCAGCGCGAGCGCGGTGTCGACGACGTCGGAGGACGTCAGGCCGAAGTGCAGCCAGCGCGCCGCGGGCCCGACGCGCTCGGCCACCGCGGTGGTGAACGCGATGACGTCGTGCTGCGTCGTCTGCTCGATCTCGTCGATGCGCGCGATGTCGAAGCCGGCCTTCTGGCGCAGCTCGCGGGCGGCCTCGGCCGGGACGATGCCGGCCTCGGCCATGGTGTCGGCGGCGGCGAGTTCCACGGCCAGCCAGGTCTCGAAGCGGCGTTGCTCGGCCCAGATGGCGGACATGGCCGGCTGTGCGTAACGTCGAATCATCGTGTCGTCGCGGCCCTCCGGGGGCACGCCGCGGGCGCGGGCCTAGGCCACTGCGAGCCGCGAGAAATCGAGCGCAGCCGGCCCGGCCGGCCCGAGCACCGTCACACCGACGGTGTCCTGCGTGAACAGCGCGCCGGCGACCCGCATCACGTCCTCGCGGGTCACGCCTTCGATGCCGGCGATGATTTCGTCGAGCGTGACGTGACGCCCGAAGTACATCTCCTGCCGCGCCAGGTGCGTCATGCGGCTCGAGGTGCTCTCGAGGCTCAGCATCAGGCTGCCCTTGAGGTGATCCTTCGCGCGGCGGAGCTCGTCGTCGCTCACCGGCGCGTTGCGCATGGCGCGCAGTTCCTGCGCCACCAGATCGACCACTTCGGGGACGCTCTCGGCAGCACAGCCGGCGTACACCGACAGCATGCCCGTGTCGCGATACGACGACACGCCGCTGAACACCGCGTAGGCCAGGCCCCGCTGCTCGCGGATCGTCTGGAACAGGCGCGAGCTCATCGAGCCGCCGAGGATGACGTTGAGCAGGTAGGCCGGGTAGCGATCGTGATGCGCCTGCGGGAAGGCCGGCGTGCCGATCACCAGGTGGCTCTGCTCGAGGTCCTTGATGCGCTCCAGCTGCGGTGGCCGCGGCGCCGGGGCCGTCTCGTCCCAGTCGGCACCCGCATCGGGCACGCCGGCAAAGGCAGCTTCCACCATGGCGCGCAGCTGCTCGTGCGTGAAGTTGCCCGCCGCCGAGACGATCAGGTTGCGGCCGACGTACGCCTCGCGGAAGTAGCGCGACAGCGTGTCCTGCGTGAACGAGGCGACGGTCTCGGGCGTGCCGAGGATCGGCCGCCCCAGCGGGTGATCGCGCCAGTACAGCTCGGTGAACAGCTCGTGGACCAGATCGTCGGGGGTGTCCTCGACCATCTTGATCTCCTCGAGGATCACCTTCTTCTCGCGCTCGATCTCGTCGACGGGGAAGGCCGGGTGCAGCACCAGGTCCGACAGGATGTCGAAGGCCCGCGGCAGGTGCTCGTCCATCACCTTGAGGTAATAGCCGGCGTACTCCTTCGACGTGAAGGCGTCGAGGTTGCCGCCCATCGAGTCGAACTGCTCCGCGATCTGCTGCGCGGTGCGACGTTCGGTGCCCTTGAAGAGCATGTGCTCGATGAAGTGCGCGATGCCCCCTTGCTCGGGCACCTCATGGCGCGAGCCGCGCGACAGCCAGACCCCGAGGCTCACCGAGCGCACGTGGGGCATGGTCTCGGTGACGAGCCGGACGCCATTCGGGAGCGTATCGTGGACGATCATCGGTTGGGGCTTCCCGGTGCCCACGGCGGGTGCCGCGCGGTGCCCGGGAAACGACAATCATAGCAG
The DNA here is from genome assembly GCF_044337415.1 of Luteitalea sp. GTDB lineage: Bacteria > Acidobacteriota > Vicinamibacteria > Vicinamibacterales > Vicinamibacteraceae > Luteitalea. The sequence goes on along the minus strand of NZ_JBIINP010000021.1, from coordinate 10,563 downwards.
CCGGGTACGGGGTACCGGGTACGGTAGGGACCGTTCTCTCAACCCCGCCCCATCGGCCGGGCTCGGAGAGCCGGCCCTACCGGCGCAGGCTTCGGCGGACAGGCGGCGTTTTCCTGAATCCGTCACAATGGAGAGTCGGCGCGGACTGGCGCGCCTTGCCCCATGCCTGAACTCGACGACGAGATCGCCACGACTGCGGCGGCCACCCGGCCGGACCTGGCCGGACTGACGCCGGAGGAACTCTCGTCGTTCGTGGTCGAGCTGGGCGGCAAGCCGTTCCAGGGCAAGCAGCTGTTCCGCTGGATCCACAAGAAGGGGATCACGGACTTCTCGGCCATGACCACCCTGCCCAAGGCGCTGCGCGCGGCGCTGGCCGAGCAGGCGGTCGTGAGCACGCCTGACGTGGTCCGGAAGGACACGTCGTCGGACGGCACCACCAAGTTCCTGCTCCGGCTCGGCGACGGGCGCCAGATCGAGGCCGTGTTCATCCCCGACACGCCCTCCCAGACCTTCTGCATCTCGACGCAGGTCGGCTGCGCCATGAAGTGCGGCTTCTGCCTGACGGGCACCATGGGCCTGACCCGCCACCTGACCGCCGCCGAGATCGCCGGGCAGGTCCGCGTCCTGGCGCGCGAACTCGACTTCCTCGACACCCCCTTCAACATCGTGGTGATGGGCATGGGCGAGCCCCTGCACAACTACGACGCGACGATGCGGGCGCTGCAGTTGGTGGGCAGTGAGGACGGGCTGCACGTGTCGCCCCGCCGGGTCACGCTCTCCACCGTCGGCGTGCTCCCCGGGCTGGCGAAGCTGGCCGAGGAGGCGTACATGCCGAACCTGGCGATTTCGCTGCACGCGACTACCGAGGACCAGCGCGACCTGCTGGTGCCGATCAACCGCAAGTACTCGCTGGCCCAGTTGATGGACGCCTGCCGCCGGTTCCCGCTGAAGAAGCGCAGCCGGATCACCTTCGAATACGTGATGCTGGCCGGCGTGAACGACTCGATCGAGGATGCCCGCCGACTCGTGCGGCTGATGAACGGGCTGAAGGCCAAGATCAACCTGCTGCCGCTGAACGAGGCGGCCGGCATCCCCTACCGGCGCCCCTCCGACGAGCGTGTCGACGCCTTCGCGCAGGTGCTGGCCAATGCCCACATCACGGTGTCGGTGCGCAAGAGCCGCGGGCGGGACATTCGGGCGGCGTGTGGCCAGCTGGCGGTGGAGAAGCCGGCAATTTGAAATTCGAGATTTGAAATTGATCGGCGGCCGGCCTATCGGCCTTGCCGCGCGAGGCATCCCGAGGGGCAGCGGCGAAGCCGCGCCCCACGAGAATTTCGAAGTTCAAGTTTCGAATTACACGTACTTCGCCGCGATGTCGCGCCGGAACTCCATGTCCGTGAAGGAGATCCGGGCCACGCCCTGATAGGCGCGGTCGCGCGCGGCGCGCAGGTCCGGTCCCTCTCCCACCACCGTCAGCACGCGCCCGCCGGAGGTCACGACCTCGTTCTGGGCTTGCCCGCCGGAGCCTTGGCGAAGGCGGGTTCCCGCCTGGAAAACGGTCACGCCCGGCACGGCGGCCGCCGCCTCGAGTCCGTCGATGGCGTAGCCGGTGGTCATCGCGCCCGGATACCCGCCCGAGGCCAGCACGACGCCGACCCGCGCGCCCGTCACCGGAGGCAGGGGCTCCAGTGGGAGCGCCCCCCGAGCCGCGGCCAGCACCAGCGGCGCAAGCGGGACGGGCAGGAGCGGCAGCACCACCTGCGCCTCGGGGTCGCCGAAGCGGACGTTGAACTCGATGACCTTGGGCCCGTCCGGGGTCAGCATCAGCCCGCAGTACAGGATGCCGGCGAAGGGGTGGCCCTCGGCGCGCATCCCCGCGAGCACCGGCTCGACGATCGTCTGCATGACGCGCGCCGAGAGCGCGGCGTCGACGAGCGGACTCGGCGCGAGGGCGCCCATGCCGCCCGTGTTGGGCCCCTGGTCGCCGTCGTAGGCCCGCTTGTGGTCCTGGGCCGTACCGAGGGGCAGGCCGCGTACGCCGTCGCAGATCACGAAGTAGGAGACTTCGGGGCCCGTGAGGCATTCCTCTACGACCACCGTGCTGCCGGCCGCGCCGAATGCTCCCTGTCGCATCACCGCGTCGATGGCCTCGAGGGCCTCGTCGAGGGTGGCGGCCACCGTGACGCCCTTGCCGGCCGCCAGGCCGTCGGCCTTGACCACCACCGGGGCGCCGAAGGCCCTGACGGCCGCCTCGGCCTCGTCGGCGGTGGCGCAGATCCGGGCCTTGGCGGTCGGGACGCCGTGGCGCTCCATGAAGGCCTTCGAGAAGGCCTTGCTGGTCTCGAGCCGGGCGGCGGCCTGCGAGGGGCCGAAGACCGGATGGCCGGCGGCCCGCAGCGCGTCGGACACGCCGGCGTCCAGGGGTTGCTCGGGGCCGACGACCACGAGATCGACGCCCTCGGCCGCCACCAGGCCGGTGACGGCGGCCGGATCGAGGATGTCGACGGCGACGTTGCGGGCGCAGGCGGCGGTGCCGGGATTGCCGGGCGCGCAGAGCACGTCGGAGACGCCGGACTCCCGGCGCAGCGTCCAGGCGAGCGCGTGTTCACGCCCCCCGCCGCCGAGGACGAGGACCTTCATGTGTTACGCTTTCGGTTTGGTTGGCCGGCGACGGCCGACCCCAACGCCATGCGGGAGGAGGTGAGTCGACGTGGCCGAAGTCAAGGTGCAGGAAGGTGAATCGATCGAAAGCGCCCTGCGGCGTTTCAAGCGCAAGGTGCAGCAGGAAGATATCATCAAGGACATCAAGAAACACTCGTTCTACCTGAAGCCTGGCGACAAGCGTCGCGCCAAGCAGGCCCTCGCCCGCAAGCGGAGCCGCAAGAAGCAGCGGCGGGAAACCGACTGAGCGGGATCGCCCCCGGGTTCGCGCTGAGCGACGCCCGGGTGGCGAACCAGGCAGGACCATCGCGGTGAGGCCGGGACTCCGGTTCCGGCCTCACCGCGCACCACTCGGACGGGACCGGCCGTGTACCTTGACCCTGTTGTCGGCTTGGTGCTACTGTCAGCCCTCCTGAAGCACAGTTTTTCCGTGAGTTTGCGGGGTTTTTACTCGGAGCGGGGAGAAGGCGATGCAGATTGAAGAGCGAGTCGTCGGCGGAGTGACGATTCTGGACCTTTCCGGCAAGATGACGCTCGGCGAAGGCGACGAAATGCTGCGGGAGAAGATCGCCAGCCTCGTCAACGCCGGCCAGAAGAGCCTGTTGCTCAACCTCGACGGCGTTCCCTACATCGACAGTGCGGGTCTCGGCGAGATGGTGCGTTCCTACACCACGGTGAGCCGTCAGGGCGGCAAGCTCAAGCTGCTGAACCTCACCAAGCGCATCGAGGACCTCCTCTCGATCACGAAGCTCCTGACCGTGTTCGAGACCTTCGACAGCGAAGCGGAAGCCATCCAGAGCTACTCGGCCTAGGCCGGATCTGGTTGTTCCCGGGGGCCCCGGTGGTCCCCGCCGCCCACGAGCGTTGATCGCCTCGCACGCATCCGGCACGCCGCGACCCTCCGTCGCGGCGTCGCTGTTTCTGGCCCTGCGTCCCGCACAGTGGACCAAGAACCTCATCGTCTTTGCGGCGCTGATCTTCGGGCAGCGCCTGCTCGACGGCGACGCCGTGGTGCGCGCGACCGTGGCGTTCCTGGCTTTCTGCGCGCTGTCAGGGGTCGTCTACGTCGCCAACGACGTGGTCGACCGCGAGGCCGATCGACAACACCCGCAAAAGCGGCATCGCCCCATCGCGGCGGGCCATCTCACGGTCGGCCTGGCCCTCGGGGCCGCGGCGGTCCTGCTCGTCGGCGGGCTCGGGGCCTCGGCCTGGCTGGGGGTCCCGTTCCTGGTGCACGCGCTGGCGTACGTGGCGCTGCAGGTCGCCTACTCGCTCGGGCTGAAGCGGCAGGTGATCCTCGACGTCCTGTCGATTGCGCTGGGGTTCGTCATCCGGGCCTCGGCCGGCGGCGCGGCCATCGGCGTGCCGGTGAGCCAGTGGCTGCTGGTCTGCACGATCCTGCTGGCGCTGTTCCTGGCGCTCGCCAAGCGCCGACACGAGATCACGCTGCTCGGCGACGAGGCGACCCGCCATCGCAGCATCCTCGGCGAGTACACCCCCTATCTGGTGGACCAGATGATCGCCGTCGTGGCGGCCTCCACGCTGATGGGGTATGCGGTCTACACGGTCAGCGCCGAGACCGCCGAGCGTTTCGGGACGCCGTGGCTCGGCCTGACGATGCCATTCCCGCTGTACGGGATCTTCCGGTACCTTTACCTGGTCCATCGCCGCAGCCAGGGCGGCAGTCCGACCGAGCTGCTGCTCGCGGACCGTCCGCTGCTGCTGTGCGTGGCCCTCTGGGGCGCGACCATCGTCGCGCTGATCTACCATCCGTGGACACTCGCCCGCTGACCCGCGTCGCGCGCGGAGTGTCCTGAGCGTCACAGACCCATGTCCGACTTTTCCGTGCGCGCCGATTCCGTCAACGTCGAGGAGATCATGCGGCAGATCCGCGCCCGCGTGAAGGAGAAGCGCGGCGCCGATTACACCGAGGAGGAGATCAAGGCACTCGCGAGCGTGAAGCTCGAGAAGTTCCTCGACCCGCTGGCGGTGCGCTCCGGCCTGCTCGACGAGTACCGCAACGCGAAGTCGGTGACCACGCTGGCCGACATCGAGCCGGCGCCCGATCTGTACGGCTTCGACGAGGAGTCGATCTACGCCTCGTCGCGCGGCGGCGCGCTGCGCAGCATCCGGAAGCTGCTCAACCCGATCCTGAAGCTGTTCTTCAACCCGAATCCGCTGATTCGCGTGCTGAACATGCAGGCGGCGCTGAACGGCTACTTCACCCGCTCGATCGCGCGCGTCGGCAGCCGCGAGGCCCTCAACTTCGAGGTGCTGCACAACGTCGTCGTCGAGCTGACGCGGCTGAGCATCGAGAACCGCAACCTCAAGATGCGGGTGGAGTCGCTGAACACGCGGCTCGACTTCGCCGAGCGGCGCGCCCGCGCCCTCGAGGGCGTGGTGCAGTACAAGACGGGCGCCTCTGCCGTGTCGCTGACCACCCTCGAGCCGGTGGCCGACGCGAGCCTCGCGCCCGAGGACGCCGACAAGGCGGGCCGCCGACGGCGGCGGCGCCGCGGTCGCCGGCGCGGGCCGGGCGAGGGCGGCGAAGGCATGGAGGGGGGCGAGGGCCAGGGGGCGGACAGCTCCCGCGGGGAGGGCCAGGCCACCGAATCGCACACGCACGCCGCCGGCAACGACGGCCCAGACTCGCCGCAGTCGTGAAGCTCGGGGTCGTCGTCCAGCGGTACGGCGCCGACATCAACGGCGGCGCGGAACTGCACGCGCGGTACATCGCCGAGCGCCTCTCGCGCACGCACGAGGTGGAGGTGCTGACCACCTGCGCCCGCGACTACGTGACGTGGCGCAACGAGTTCCCCGAGGGGCAGGAGCGCATCGGCCCCGTGGCGGTGCGTCGGTTCCCCGTGTCGCGCGAGCGCGATCCGGAGGAGTTCGGCCGGCGGTCGTTCCAGGTGTTCGAGACGCCCCACGCGCTGGTCGACGAACTGGCATGGCTCGACAGCGAGGGGCCGACCAGCCCGGCCCTGATTGCCCACATCCGGCAGCACGCGTCGACGTTCGATTACCTGTTCTTCTTCAGCTACCGGTATCACCACGCCTACCACGGCATCCGCGCCGCCGCCGACCGGGCGATCCTCGTGCCGACGGCCGAGCGTGACCCGGCGATCGGCCTGGCGCTGTTCCCGCCCGTGTTCCGCGGGGTGCGCGCCATCATGTACAACTCGCACGAGGAGCAGGCGATGATCCGCGCGGTGTCGGGCAACGACGCCGTGCCGGGCGTGGTGGTCGGCGTGGGCTCCGACATCCCGTCGCAGTCTGCCGCCGAGCGCTTCCGACGCGCGTACGACATCCGCGGGCCGTTCGTGCTCTACGTCGGCCGCATCGACGAGAACAAGGGCTGCCGCGAGCTGTTCCAGTTCTTCCAGCAGTACCTGTTCACGTCGCAGCGGCCGCTGCAGCTCGTGCTCGCCGGCAAGGCCCTGCTGCCGATTCCCGACCACCCGTTGATCCGCCACGTCGGCTTCATCTCGGACCAGGACAAGTTCGACGCCCTCGCCGGGTGCGAGGCGCTGATCATGCCGTCGTTCTACGAGAGCCTGTCGATGGTGGCCATCGAGGCGTGGGCGATGGGCAAGCCCGTGCTGGCCAACGCGCGGTGCGACGTGCTGCAGGGCCAGTGCCTGCGCAGCAACGCGGGCCTGTTCTACGCCGACTACCGCGAGTTCGCCGAGACGCTGCGCATCGTCACCAGCAACCGGTCGCTCGCGCTGGCCCTCGGCGAGAACGGCCGCCGCTACTACCTCGACAACTACGCCTGGCCCGTCATCGACGCCAAGTACCACCGCATGCTCGACACGCTGAAGGCCTCGCCGCCCCCGACGGGCACCATCGAGCCGCTGCCCGGCTGGTTCGCCCGCCGCCGCGGCACGCTGCCGCCCGCCAGCGAGGTGCTCGCCCGCGTGCCCGACGGCCCGGCACCGCGGCCCGCGGCCACCGGGGCGCGCACGCGGCCCGAGGGCCCGCCGCGCGGCGGATCCTCGCGCGGCCCACGTCGTCGTCGACCCGGACAGGGCCGGCCCGCGCCGGCCAGGCAGGGACGCTGACATGGCCCCGGCCGTCCATCAGGTCCTCGCCACGCTCGGCTACGGCGACGCCATCGGCCACGAGGTGCTGGGCATCCAGCGCGTGCTGCGCGCGGCGGGCTACGCCTCGGAGATCTTCGTCCAGACCGCCGATCCCAGGCTCGAGCACCTGACGCGCGACTACCGCGACCTGATCGACGAGAGTTCGCCCGACAACGTCCTCATCCACCACTTCTCGATCGGGTCGCGCGCCAGCCGCGTGGCGTACGCGCTGCCCGACAAGATGGTGCTCGTTTACCACAACATCACGCCGCCCGAGTTCTTCGTCGACGTGCACCCGCTGCTCGTGCAGCTGTGCTACATGGGGCGGCGCGAGCTGGGCGCCTATCGCGACCGCTGCGTGCTCGCGCTCGGCGACTCGGCGTTCAACACCGAGGAGCTCGTCGAGGCCGGGTTCCCCCGCACGGGCGTCCTGCCGGTGGTGCCGAGCTTCACCCACCTCGAGGAGACGGCGACGGGCACCATCGCCGACAGCTTCGACGACGGGTGGACCAACATCCTGTTCGTGGGCCGGATGATCCCGAACAAGAAGATCGACGACATCATCCGGTGCTTCCACGCGTACAAGACGCGCTGCAACCCGCGATCGCGGCTCCTGCTGGTCGGGTCGTACGGCGGCTTCGATCTCTACTTCGCGATGCTGCAGCAGCTGGTCGCGACCCTGAAGCTGCCCGACGTGTTCTTCATGGGCCACGTCAGCAACGAGGAGCTGTCGGCGTTCTACGACGTGGCCGACCTGTTCCTGTGCGCCAGTGAGCACGAAGGGTTCTGCGTGCCGCTGATGGAGGCCTTCAACAAGCGGGTGCCGGTGATGGCGTACGCCGCCACCGCGGTGCCGGCGACGATGGATGGCGGCGGCGTGCTGTACGAGACCAAGAACCCGGCGCATGTCGCCTCGCTGATGCAGGCGATCCTCGACGATGAGGAGCTCGTCGAGCGAATCCTGGCCTCGCAGGACGCAGCGCTCGAACGACTCGCCGGGCAGGACTTCGACGGCACGCTGCTGCGCTTCGTGGAGCAGGCAATCGCCGCGCCCGCCGGCCAGGCGCCCAGGGTGTCGTTCGACTTCTGGGACCAGTTCGAACTGCAGGAGCAGCTCGAGGAAGTGCGCCAGTACCGGCCCTCCGCACTCCGCGCACTACCGAAGTTCGAGAGCGCTTCGGACGAGTCCGCACTTCGCGCGCAGTCGAAGGAGTCCGCCTTCGTCGAGGCGCAGGATGTTTCTGCCTCGACTTCGGCGGGACGCTCCGCCGATGACACCCGCGGCGGAGCGAACTGAGGTGTCGGCTGCGGCGCTCAGCGTGCACCAATGGGTGCCGGCCGCGCACAAGGGCGACGCCATCGGCGACTCGGCCCGGCGCGTCCGTGACCTGCTGCGCGCGCGCGGCCACGCGTCGGAGATCTTCGCGCTGACGATCGACGACGACCTGCGCCACGAGGTGCGGCCGTTCACCGCCCCGGAGGCGCGGCGCGGCGACGTCACCATCTTCCACTTCGCCCTGCCCTCGCCGATGACGGCGGCATTCGCCACCCTGCCCGGCGGCCGCGTGCTGCAGTACCACAACATCACGCCGGCGCACTTCTTCGCCGACTACGCGCCGCACATCTGCCGGCTCGCCATGCTCGGCCGCCAGGAGCTGGCCACGCTGGTCGGCCACGCCGACCTCGCGCTCGGCGACAGCACCTACAACCGCGAGGAACTCGATGCCCTCGGCTTCGCGCCGACCGGCGTGATGCCGATCGCCATCGACCTCGAGCGCATCACGCGCGCGCCGCGGCGGCCCGCGCTCGAGAAGATCCTCGGCGACGGCCTGATCAACATCCTGTTCGTGGGGCGCATCGCGCCCAACAAGCGGATCGAGGATCACATCCGGCTGGCCGAGCACTACAAGCGGTACGTCGACAGCCACTACCGCTTCATCTTCGTGGGTCGGCACGACGCCGTGCCCTCGTACTACGCGACCGTGCGCGCGCTGATGGAGAAGTACCAGATGCCGGCCGACCGGTTCTGGTTCACCGGGCCCGTGCCCAACGCCGACCTGGCCGCCTTCTACCGCCACGCGAGCGCCTACGTGTCGCTCAGCGAGCACGAGGGCTTCTGCGTGCCGCTGCTCGAGGCGATGGCCGCGGGCGTGCCGGTGCTGGCCTACGGCGCGGCCGCCGTCCCCGAGACGATGGGCGGCGCGGGCGTGGTGTTCACCCCGAAGGATCTCGAGTTCGCGGCCGAGTGGCTCGGCCGCCTCATCTACGACGACACGCTGCGCAAGGCCATCATCGAGGGCCAGTACGCGCGGCTCGAGGCATTCAGCGACGCACGGATGCAGGCGCACCTCGACGCCCTGCTCGCGCCGTTCGCCTGACGCCCGTTCACCCAGGACACCCCCGTGAAGATCGCCTTCATCATCCAGCGCTACGGCACCGAGATCCTCGGCGGATCCGAGTACCACTGCCGGCTCATCGCCGAGCGCATGGCCGCCCGGCACCAGGTCGACGTGCTCACGACCTGCGCCCGCGAATACACGACCTGGAAGAACGAGTACCCGGAAGGGACCGACCGCATCCGCGGGGTCAACGTGCGGCGCTTCGCCAACGCCCGCACGCGCGACCTGGAGTCGTTCAACACGTTCTCCGACTGGATCTTCAACTACCCGCACACCCGCGAGGACGAGATGCGGTGGCTCGAGGAGCAGGGGCCCTGGTGCCCCGCGCTGCTCGAGTACCTGCAGCGCTCGCACCAGCAGTACGACCTGCTGATCTTCTTCACCTACCTCTACGCGCCCACCGTCCTGGGCCTGCAGATCGCACCGAAGAAGAGCATCCTCGTGCCCACCGCGCACGACGAACCCGCCATCCACCTCGGCATCTACCGCGACCTGTTCGCCGCGGCGCACGCCGTCGCGTTCAACACCGAGACCGAGAAGGCCTTCCTCAAGCACACCTTCGACCTGCGCCCGCTCGCCGAGGAGACGGTGGGCTGCGGCGTCGACCTGCTCGAGACCGATGGGCAGGGCAAGCCGCGACGCGGCGTCGACGCGCCGCTCGAAGGCCCCCTGGTGCCTGAGGAGGAGCCCGCGCCTGCCCCGACCGTCAAGGACGGCGTCGCGCGCGGACGGCGAGGACGCGGACCGCGCCCGGAGCGTCCGGTCGCCGACCGACGACGGGGCATCGGCGAAGCGTTCCGGCGGCGGCACCGCCTGTTCGGCCATGTCGGGCTGTACGGCGGCCGCATCGATCCGGGCAAGGGCTGCGAGGAACTGTTCGAGTACTTCGACACGTACCGCAAGGCGGGTGGCGACGCGACGCTCGCGCTGATGGGCGCCAAGCTGATGCCCATTCCCGAGACGCCGTGGATCCGGTTCGCGGGCATGCTGCCCGAGGCCGAGCGGCTGCAGGCGCTCGACGCGGCCGACGTGGTGATCGTCCCCTCGCCGCTCGAGAGCCTCTCGCTGCTCGCGCTCGAGGCGATGGCGATGGGCACGCCGGTGCTGTGCAACGCCCGCGCCGAGGTGCTCGTGGAGCACTGCCGACGCAGCAACGCCGGCCTGTACTACGCCGATCGCGACGAGTTCGTGGAGACGCTCTCCGTGCTGATGGCCGACGAACGCCTGCGCCGCGCCATGGGCCGCAACGGCCGCGCCTACGTGGAGGCCAACTACGGCTGGGACGTGATCCTCGCCAAGTACGACCGGCTCGTCGCCGGCCTCACCGGCAGCGGCGCCCCGCGCCGCTCGTAGACGCTGGCGCAATCGATCCGTAGCCGTCGGGCTTGCCCGACGGTCAGTGATCGTCCCGGGAGATC
>NZ_JBIINP010000091.1:0-16842 GCF_044337415.1 Luteitalea sp. | reverse complement strand
CGTAGCCGTCGGGCTTGCCCGACGGTCAGTGATCGTCCCGGGAGATCGACTCCCGCCGCCAGCGCGTGAAGTCGTCGTCCACGTAACGCACATCGTGGCCGAGGCGCGCCAGGAACGCGCTGGCCAGGGCCGCGCGACCGCCAGTCGCACAGTGGACGACCACCGGCCCACCCTGGGGGACGCGCGCCTGTTCCACTCCGAGGCGACTCTGCGGCACATGCAGGGCGCCCGGCACGTGGTCGGCCGCGAACTCCGCCGCCCCGCGCACGTCGAGCCAGGTGGCGCCGTCACCCGGCTGCGGTGCCTCCGCGAAGCTCACTCGGGCAATCGACGCGGTGGCTCCGCCGGCATCCCGCCACCGCTCGAACTCCTCCACCGGCACCCAGCCGGCGATGTCGTCGAGGCCGATGCGCACGAGGGCGCGGACGAGCGCGTCGACGTCGGGGGCATCGGTCAGCAACACGAGGGGCTGGCCCGGCTCGACGTAGGCGCCGGTGGTCCCGGTGAACTGGCGCGTGCGTGGCGCATGGAGGCTGCCCGGCAGGTGGGCGGCCATGAACGCCGCGCGGTCCTCGCGCGTGTCGAGCACGACGTACTCAGGATGCGCGACCACGTCCTCGAGCGAGAGCTGCGGCGGGACGGGCACGGGACCGAGCAACGCCGCGCCATCGCGATTGAGCCGCTTCATGCGCGCGAAGTACGGCGGCGGCTCCGGCTGCCCATCGAGGATTGCGTCCACGAACGCCGCGCCGGGGTCGGACGCGAGCGAGAGCACGCCATTGAAGCGCCGCTCGTAGCCGACAGTCGACGTGGGCACGGCCCCCAGGGCCTTGCCGCAGGCGCTGCCCGCACCGTGGCCCGGCCACACCTGCATGAACTCGGGCCAGGCCGCGACCTGCCGCAGCGAGGCCTGCAACTGCACCGCGGCCGGGCGCATCGCGCCCACCTGCCCCGCGGCAGACTCGAGGAGGTCCGGGCGGCCGACGTCGCCGACGAACAGGAAGTCGCCGGTGGCGACGCCGATCGGGTCGTCGGCGCCGGATCCGCGGTCGGTCACCACGAAGACGATGTGCTCGGGCGTGTGGCCGGGCGTGTGTCGCACCTCGATGTCGATGCGGCCGACCGTGAAGCGGTCGCCGTCGCCCACCGGCAGGTATTCCGCCTGGCCGGCGCCGATCCAGGCGTACTGCCAGTCGGGAGGCCCGGCCTTCGACAGCACGACGCGCAGGCCCGGGCGTTCGGCGAACTCGCGCAGGCCGGACAGGTAGTCGGCGTGGATGTGGGTCTCGGCGACCGTCGTGATGCGGAGGCCCTCGGCGGCGGCGATCCGGTCGTAGCGGTCGATGTCGCGCTCGGGGTCGATCAGCAGCGCCTCGCCCGTGCGCTGGCAGCCCACGAGATACGCGTATTGCGAGAGCCCCTGGTCGGGGATCTGCCTGAACAGCATCGGACTCGGTCCTCCCGGAACCATGCTACTGCCGGGGCGTCCCGGCGAGCTACGGCAGGCATTCCGTGCCAGACGCCCGGAGGCCGCCCGGCTGCGCACGCCGCCCGCACACCGGGCCCTGGCACGTGGGCCTACTGGCCGGGCTCGTCGCCCTTCTTGCGCCGCGGGCGGATGTCGTAGCGCTTGATCATCTCGTTGAGCGTGGTCGGCTTGATGTGCAGGAGTTCCGCCGCCCGCTTCTGCACGCCGCCGGCCGCCTCGAGCGTCGTCTCGATCAGGCGGCGCTCGAAGTCGCTGGTGACGTCCTTGAACGAGATGCCCTCGGGGGGCAGCACGAAATTCGGGATGTGGAAGCGCCGCGAGGTGCGGACGGTGTCGGGGATCAGGTCGGGCCCGATGCGCGACCCCGGGCAGAGCACGACGGCGCGCTCGATCACGTTCTCGAGTTCGCGGACGTTGCCGGGCCAGTCGTAGTCGAGGAGCAGGTCGAGGGCCTCGGGCGCGAGCTCGAGATCCTTGCGGTTGTTCTCCTCGCCGTACTTCTCGAGGAAGTGCTGCACCAGCAGCGGGACGTCCTCCTTGCGCGTGCGCAGCGGCGGGAGGTTCACGGTGATGACGTGCAGCCGGTAGTACAGGTCCTCGCGGAACCGGCCGTCGTCCACCATCGTGCGCAGGTCGACGTTGGTGGCGGCGATGATGCGCACGTCGACCTTGATCGTGTCGACGCCGCCGAGCCGCATGAACTCGCGCTCCTGGATCACGCGCAGCAGCTTGGCCTGGGTCTCGAGCGGGACGTTGCCGATCTCGTCGAAGAAGATGCTGCCCTTGTCGGCGACCTCGAACAGGCCCTTCTTGGGGGCCACCGCGCCGGTGAAGGCGCCCTTGACGTGCCCGAAGAGGTTGCTCTCCAGGAGATCGGGCGGCAGGTTGCCGGAGTTGACGGTGACGAAGGCCTTGTCGGCGCGCAGCGAGTTGTTGTGGAGCGCGCGCGCGACCAGCTCCTTGCCCGTGCCGCTCTCGCCGTACACGAGCACGGTGGAGCGGCTCGGCGCCGCCTGGATCACCAGGTCGAACACCTGCCGCATCTTGCTGCTGCGGCCGATGATGTTGGCGAACTTGCTGCCGTGCGTCTGGAGGTTCTGCCGCAGGATGCGGTTCTCGCGCGACAGGCGCGTGCGTTCCACGGCGTTGCGGAGGACGCCGGCGACCTCGTCGTTCTTGAACGGCTTGGTGATGTAGTCGAAGGCGCCGCGCTTCATCGCCGAGAGCGCCGTCTCGACCGAGGCGAAGGCGGTGACCATCACCACGGGGAGGTCCTCGTCCATCGCGCGCAGCTCGCCCAGCACGGCGAGGCCGTCCATGCCCGGCATCATCACGTCGACGATCGCGGCATCGAAGGCGTGGGCGCGGGCCAGCTCGAGGCCCTCCATGCCGTTGACGGCCAGGCGCACGTCGTAGCCCTCGCGCCCGAGCAGCGCCTCGAGGACCTCACGCATCACCTCCTCGTCGTCGATGACGAGAATCGTTCCCCTGCCAGTGGCCATTGCGAAGTGTCGTCTCCGGGGCCGTCAGCCGGCGCCCGTGCCTGCAGCGTCCACGCGCGTGCCGCCCAGCCGGGGGAACGACAGCGAGAACCGCGTTCCCTGCCCGACCTGGCTGTCACACACGATGGTGCCGTCGTGCTCCTGCACGATGCCGTACGTGATCGAGAGGCCGAGCCCGGTGCCCTGCCCGATGGGCTTGGTCGAGAAGAAGGGGTCGTAGATGCGCGCCAGGTGCTCGGCGGGGATGCCCGCCCCGGTGTCGCTCACCTCGACGACGACGTGATCGCCGTCGCGGTGCGTCGCGATGGCCAGCCAGCCCCCCTTGGGCATGGCGTCGCGCGCGTTGAGGAAGAGGTTCAGGAACACCTGCTGCAGCTTGTGCTCGACGGCGCGGACCATCGGGCCGTCGGCCTGCAGGTCCTTGCGCACCTGCACGCTCGCGGTCCGGAACTGGTGCTCGAGCAACGACAGCACGTCGTTGATCACCACGTGCAGGTCGACCGGGCCGGTCTCGCTCTGCACCGGCCGCGAGAGGTGCAGCAGGCTGTTGACGATCTTGGCCGCGCGGAAGGTCTGGCGCTCGATCTTCTCGAGCAGGCGCGTGCGCGGATCCTCGGGGTCGGCGTTCTCGAGCAGCATCTGCGTGAAGCTCGAGATGCCGGTGAGGGGCGTGTTCACCTCGTGCGCGACGCCGGCGGCCAGCAGGCCGATCGAGGCCATCTTCTCGGAGATCTGGAGCTGCTCCTCGAGCTGCACGCGCGAGGTGATGTCCTCGACCATCAGCACCGAACCGAGGGGCGAGCTCGACGAGCCGCGCAGCGGGTGCATCGCGGCGTTGACCAGCCGCTTGCGGGCGCCGTCGGCGTGGCGCGAGACCAGCGGCGTGCGGTAGATGGTGGCGGCTTCCGAGCTGCCGTCGCGCTCGGCCATGCGCACCGCCGCGAGGAACTCGGGGTCGAACAGCTCGTCGACGCGGCGGCCCACGGCCTGCGACGCCGGCACGCCGGCGATCTGCTCCATCGCCGGGTTCCAGTGCACCACGGTGCCCTGCAGGTCGATCACGAGCAGGCCGTCCTGCAGCGACTGCACGACGTTCTCGTTGAACTCGCGCATCCGGTCGAGTTCCTCGGCCTTGTCGCGCAGCGCCTGGTAGAGACGGCCGTTCTCGATGGCGGTGGCGACCTGCGCGGCGACGGCGTTGAGCAGCGTGAGGTCCTCGGTGCTGAGCGGCTCGCCACTCGGGCGCGAGCCGAGGCCGATGACGGCAATCGGGCCGTCCTTGGCCAGGCAGGGCACGAAGTAGTGCAGCCCGTGGTCGCGCCACCCACGCACTTCCTCGGCCGCGAACCGACGCACCGTGAACGGGTCGTCGAGATTCACCACCTGCCCGCTCTCGAGCCGCGTGCCGATCCCGGAGAAGCGCTTCAGGCACGGCACCTCGGACGGCGCGGCGCCGACGGCGCGGTGCGCGGAGAAGCCCTCGCCGCCGGGGGCGCCGGCCACGAGCAACGTGACGCGATCGACGCCGAACGTGTCGGCGAGGCGCTGCACCAGCCGCTCGGCGAGCCTGTCGAGGTCGAGGTCGGCGTTGAGGTCGCGCGCGAAGGCGAGCAGCGCGCGGCGATAGTCGTAGCGGTCGCGGTAGTGCGCGTAGTCGAGCGCCGTCTGGATGGCGTTCTTGACCATCGGCGCCAGCAACACCACCAGCAGCGTCGCGAGAATCGCGATGACCGAGTTGTGCTGCTCGGAACCGCCGAGGAACATCTCGCTGGCGAGGCGCAGCGTGAGGGTGTAGATCGTCGCGATCGCCGCGAGCACCGTGGCATAGACGACGGTGCGCTTGATGATCACCTCGACGTCCATCAGGCGGTAGCGGACCACCGCCGAGGCGAAGGCGAGCGGCACCAGCGCCAGCAGCACCACGAGCAGGCCCATCGCTTCCCACGGCTGGTAGCCGAGCGCGTACGGCAGGCCGTAGAACATGGCGAAGGGCAGCGCCCCGGCGAGCGTGCCCCACACGATCCAGCGCAGCTGCCGACGCGCGGTCACCGAGCGCAGGCGGCCCAGCGTGCGGGTCATGATCGTCTGGCCGATCACGAGCGCCGCCACCAGCTGCAGCATCTCGGCGCGATCGAGCGCGACCACCCAGTTCTCGAGGCTGTCGCCCGGCAACGCCCCGGCCGCGAGCACCGACGCGCGCGTCAGGCCCAGCAGGATCGCCGGCAGGTACAGGAGCGGCACGGCCGCGCGGCCGCGCGAGGAGTTGGCCCAGCCGTCCTGGCGCTCCGGGAACACGAGGGCGAAGTGGACGAACAGCGGCGGCAGCGCCAGCATCGCCACGACGTCGGCCCAGTAGAAGACCCAGTCGAGGCGGTCGAGGCGACCGCTGTACGAGAACCCGCACACCCCGAAGAAGGCGACCGTCAGCCAGAAGAAGTGCAGGGTGGCCGGATCGCGCGGACGCTGCACGCGGACCGAGCAGCCGACCAGCAGCGCGAAGATGGCGACGGCAGCCATCGCGTAGTACAGCAGGCGGGCGCCATCGGGGAGGGGCTGCAGGTCGAGGCGCAGCGGGCGTTCGTACCCGGCCCGCGAGATGACGTAGGAGAGCGGCCGGCCACGCTGGCTGCCATGCTGCGCGTCGAGCACCTGCTCCACGCGGTCGATGCCGCGGCCGTTGACCGCGACGAGCACGTCACCCGGGCGGATGCCGGCGCGCGCGCCCGCTCCATCGCCGCCGACGTTGGCCGCCACGACGCCCTCGGCACGCGCCTCCCACAGGATGCCGTCCTCGATCTCGACCCACGCGAAGCGGACCGCGATGTTGGCGCCGACCAACGCGAGGAGGACCGCCGTGACGAGCACGGCGAGGGCGGCGCGGCCCCATTGCACGCGCCTCGGCCCCTCTGGGGATGTTGGCCAGATACCCTCGGTCATCGGTTGTGTGTCGACGAGGTACTGGCCTGGGCAGCCGGGCGCGTCGATTCACCATGAGCAAAGCAAAGGACGTTCCACTCCTCGCCTGGCGCCACGCGGCGCAAGTACCTGTTTTTCAGGCATTTCCGAGGATGTCGGCGACGGGGTTGCCGCCGGAGGCCTGGCGGCTCCAAGGAAAGGGATCGGGCTGACATTTTCTTGGATCGCCGCTCAAGCGGCACTTGCAGCCGCAACGGGGCGTGCGTGCGGACACGCGCCTGGGGCGCGCGTCAGAACTTGACGAGGACGCCGCCCACCACACGCTTGGGCGGACGGATGACGAGGAGTTCGTCGTAGATGGAGCCGATGGCCTCGCCATCGCGGAACAGGTTCCGGACGGCCACCACGAACTCCCAATCGGCGCCGGTGGCGCTGAGGAACGGCAGCCGCTGCGAGATCTGCACGTCGAAGCGGGCATCGGTCGCGGCGTCGGCCAGATTGGGGCTGCGGCGCGAGAACGCCGTGTTGACCTTCCAGGTAGCCGCCACGCGCGTGCCCGACTCGGGGACGTCGGTGATCACGCGCGCCGTCACGTCGTGGATGCGCTCATTCCCCATGCGGTCGGCCGAGGGCGCCATCAGCGCGATCACGCCGCGTTCGCCGGTGCCGAACCACTGGGCGCGGGCCACGGTGTACTCCAGGCTGCCGCGGAAGCGCGGGCCGGCGTCCTGCGCGATGCCCATCACCCAGCCGCCGGCGTTGACGTTGCCGCCGTTGGCGACGACGTAGTGCCCGAGGTCGGCGCCGAGTCCCTGCGGGCCCGTGCCGAACATCGCCACCAGCTGGTTGTCGACGGCCTGCTCGAACCGGCGCACGTTGAGGAGCACCTGGCCGATCTGGCGCTCGAGGCCGACCTCCACGTGCCGGGTGCGCTGCGCACTCAGGCGCCCGCCGAGCGAGGCCGAGGTGAAGGTGCGCTGCGGCGGCACGGAGAAGGCCGACAGGTTGCGCGCGTCGAACTCCTCGGCGCCCGGGGCGAGCATCTGCTGGGTGACGGCGACGCGCACCCAGGTCTTGTCGGTCGGCGAGACCGACATCGACGCGCTCGGGCTCAGCAGCGTCGGCCGATCGAGGTAGTCGTGGTAGGCGTACCGCGCGCCGTAGGTGACCACCGCGCGGCGGTGCAGCCGCCACGTGTCGAACGCGTGGATCGTGCCGGCGACGCGGCTCCGCTCCGGCACGCTCAGGAGGGCGGCCGGTGTTTCGTCGGAGAAGTTCTGGGCCGCGAACGACGCGCCGAGGTCGAGCGCATGGCGGGCTTCGGTCGGCCGCAGGTAGTTGCCCGCGACGATCCACGACGACATGTCGCCGCGTCCGATGGCGCCCCGCACCGACCAGCCGCCCGTGTTCCCGATGGGAGCGCCGACGGTCGCGTAGGCCACGCCAGCCGGGCCCTGGGCCCACGACATGCCTTCTCCGCCGCCGCCCTCGTCGAACGCGGTGGCGGTGAGGAACTGGATCTGCCCCGACAAAGAGGCATCGCCGCCCAAGTACGACGACGTGCTACGGGCCGAGGCTTCGACCGTGGGGTTCCCGAGGCGCTCGTCTAGCCAGTCGAAGTCCTCGTCGAGCGCATCGAAGGCGTACTGGCCCTGCGTGTCGCGCAGCACCGACCGCTTCATGTGCCGCAGCCGCCACAGGCGCGGGGAGTGCTCGTGATCCTCGCCTTCCGTCGCCGCGGGCGCCGTGGGCGCAATCGTGGTGCCGCCGCCGAATCCTGCAGCCATCACGGGCGTCGGCGTCTCGGGGACCGACGCCGGTGCGGCCGGCGCGGCGGTGCCTGACAGCCGGGCGAGCTTGACGGTGTGCCGGGCGCTCGTGGCGGGGGTGACGTCGACGAACTCGCGCATCGAGGCGCGGTAGCCGGCGCGCTGGGCGCGAATCAGGTACGTGCCGACCGGCACGGCCGAGAAGACGAAACGGCCCGACTGGTCGGTGACCCCGAACAGGGCATCGGGGCCGAGCGCCGAGACCGCAACCCCCGGGATGGGCGCACCGCGGTCGTCGGTGACGACCCCCTCGATGCGTCCGGCGACGAGCGCCACGCCGGGAGTGACCGATGACGGACCTGAGTGGGCGCGTGCCTGCACGAGCGGCTGTGCGTCCGCCACGGAGGCGAGACTCAGGCCGAGCGCGAGCGCCGACAGGGTCACCGATCGGGTCATGGGAACTCCAGTGACAGGTCCACTGGGAACGCTCCGCGGGAAGAATCCCGCGGGGCGCCCCGGGGTCACCGTCGTCGGCTAGGAGCCGGCGACCGTGAACGCCACGTCGTGGGTCAGGGACTTGCCGGTCTTATTGTCCGTCACTTTGACCGCCAAGCGATAGTCCCCCGCCTCGAAAGCCGACACGGGGACGTTCAGGCTGCCCACCAACTGGTGGCCCTGGGCCACGTCGAAGCCCGGCGGGAGGGTCTCGCTGTTGAGCTTCTGGGGCGCAACGCCACGGAACTTGGCTTCGCCCAGCGGGCCCTTCTTGAACGGCTGCCACTCGATGGTGACGTCGGGCTTCTTGTCGTCGCCGAGGGCCACGCCGTAGATGATGAAGAAAATCGAGAGCTCGTCGGCGCTGGCGAACTTGCCGTCGACGGCCTTGGCGACCTCGAGGTTGCCGATCACGTACGGCTTGAGCTTCTGCGCCTCGCCCGAAGGCACCTCGGCGAGCGGGGTGACCTTGTTGGCCAGGAACACGCTCGAGATCTGGAACGTGTCGGCCCAGTAGTCGGGCACCGTGATCGTCGACTTGTGCACCGCGATCTTCACCGGGCCGGGCACGGCGGCCGGGTCCTTGACGGTGACGGCGATGTAGGCGTCGTACTCACCCGCCGCGACGCTGAAGGGCCGGCTGAACGTGAGCGGGCCGCCGGGGCCACGCGGCGTCGCCGTGAGGTCGTAGTAGTCCTCCCACGGGTACTCGACGCCCGACACGGCCTGGCCGGCGAGGTCCTGCGCCTCCTTGCCCTTCTTCTTGTTCTTCTTGTCCTGCTTTTCCTTTTCCTTCTGGGCCTTCGGGTCCAGCGGCGGGGGCGCGGCGGGCGGCACGGCGCCCTTGGGCGCGAGCCGGATGTAGGCCCCGAAATTGGCGCCCTTGCCGATCGCGTCCGGCTGGACCGTGACCGTGAACGGGGCGTAGATCTTGTTGTCGGAGGCCTTCAGGTAGTCGATGGCCAGCGTCATCTCGACCGTCGTGGCCGGGTCGGCGACCACCGAGCGGGTGACCGGGTCGGCGTTGTAGACCGTGGTCCCGGCCGCGCCCTTCATCGCCTCGTTCGTGGCCCCGACGATGGCGCTGATCAGCACCTGCTTCGGGTCCGCGGGCGGGGCCGCCTTGTCGTCCTTCTTTTGCGCGTGCACCGGCGCGAGGCCGAGGCCGAGGCCGACGGCGAGGGCCGTCGCAAGCCACGTGAGCTGAGTCGTCTGTCGCATGAAGCCAATCCCCCGGCATGCGGCAGTGCATGCCCAAGATTCGGGATCATATGACCGGTCGGCACGAAAGTCCAAGGCGTACGGTGGGCAAAAACCCCGGCGAAAGCGCCACAACGCCCGACGGGAGATAGAATTCCTGACGCTGACGCTGGGGTCGGCGGGTTGGCCCGGGCGGCCGGCCGCCACTCCTGCCTGACGCGCCCCGGTGGGGCGCATTCGGCACGCGGGGCCGGGCAGCCCGGACCGCGCGCACTGGACCCGGGTAGCCCATGCTCAACGACTCGCTCGTCATCGTCCTGGCCGGAGGGGTGGGTGAACGCCTGTTCCCGCTGACGAAGGAACGCGCCAAGCCCGCGGTGTACTTCGGCGGACCGTACCGCATCATCGACTTCACGCTCAGCAACTGCATCAACGCCGGGCTGCGTCGCATCTTCATCGTCACGCAGTACAAGAGCCTCTCGCTGAACCGCCACATCCGTCAGGGCTGGAGCGTGGTGGCCGAGGAACTCGGCGAGTTCATCGAGATCCTGCCGCCGCAGAAGCGCGTCAGCGACAACTGGTACCTGGGCACGGCCGACGCCGTGTACCAGAACCTGTACTCGGTGGCCCGCGAGGGCCCCAAGCGGGTCGTCATCCTCTCGGGGGATCACATCTACAAGATGGATTACTCGAAGATGCTGCGCTGGCACATCGAGAAGGGCGCCGCGGCCACCGTGGCGACCTACGAGGTGCCGGTCGAGGAGGCGGCGCGACGGTTCGGCGTGCTGCAGGTGGACGAGCAGGAGCGCGTGATCGGCTTCGAGGAGAAGCCGGCCGACCCCAAGCACATCCCGGGGATGCCCGGCGTGGCGCTCGCCTCCATGGGCATCTACGTCTTCGAGGCCGACCTGCTGATCAAGGCCCTCGAGGAAGATGCCGCCCAGGAGTCGAGCAAGCACGACTTCGGCAAGGACATCCTGCCGCGCCTCATCGGCCACGCCCCGGTGTACTCCTACCGGTTCTCGGACGAGAACAAGAAGGCCGGCAAGTACTGGCGCGACATCGGGGAACTCGACGCCTACTACGAGGCCAACATGGACCTCGTGCAGGTGAGCCCCGAGTTCAACCTGTACGACCCGGAATGGCCGATCCGCACGTGGATGCCGCAGGCGCCCCCGGCCAAGTTCGTGTTCGACGACGAGGGCCGGCGCGGCCACGCCCTCGACTCGATCATCTCGTCGGGCGTGATCGTGTCGGGCAGTTCCGTGCGCGGAAGCATCCTGTGCCCGAACGTGCGCGTGCACAGCTACTGCGACATCGACCGCAGTATCCTGATGCCTGGCGTGCGCGTCGGCCGGCACGCGAAGATCCGCAACGCGATCATCGATCGCGACGTGTTCATCCCGCGCGGCGCCGTCATCGGCTACAACCTCGAGGAGGACCGCAAGCGGCACGCCGTGACGGCCAAGGGCGTGGTGGTGGTCACGACCGACGACGAGCCCTGGATCGAGATGCCCGAAGGCGACAGGCGCCAGCGGGAGCAGGAAGCCGACGCACGAGGATAGTACCGATCATCCAGCAGGCTCAGGGCTCAGGGCTCAAGGCTCAGAAGGTCGAAGGATCCTGAGTTCCCAGCCCCCAGCCCCAAGCCCCGAAGGTCGAAGTTCAAAGTCCAAAGAGGAGCCCTACGCAGTGATCATCAAGCAGGTCATCGGACGCGAGATTCTCGACTCGCGCGGCAATCCCACGGTCGAAGTCGACATCACCCTCGACAGCGGCGCCTTCGGCCGCGCGGCGGTGCCCTCGGGCGCGTCCACGGGCGAGCGCGAGGCGCTCGAGCTGCGCGACGGCGACAAGGGCCGCTACCTCGGCAAGGGCGTCCTCAAGGCGGTCGCCAACATCAACGGCGAGATCGCCAACGCCATCGTCGGCAAGGAGTTCGACCAGACGTCGCTCGACGACGCGATGATTGCCCTCGACGGCACGGAGTTCAAGAGCCGCCTGGGTGCCAACGCGACGCTCGGCGTGTCGATGGCGGCGCTGCGGGCGGGCGCGGCCGAGAAGCAGGTGCCGCTGTACGAGTACATCGGCGCGCTGCGCCACGCGATGGTGGGCGGCGGCCCGGCCGACCTGCTGCCGTCGCCGATGATGAACATCCTCAACGGCGGCGCGCACGCCGACAGCTCCGTGGACTTCCAGGAGTTCATGGTGATGCCGCTCGGCGCCCCGAGCTTCTCGGAGGGCCTGCGCTGGGGCACCGAGATCTTCCACACGCTGCGCGGCATCCTGAAGGGCCGTGGCCTGTCGACCGGCGTCGGCGACGAGGGCGGCTTCGCGCCGAGCCTCAAGAGCAACCAGGACGCGCTCGACGTCGTGATGGAGGCCATCACCAAGGCCGGCTTCAAGGCGGGCGAAGAGGTGTGGATCGCCCTCGACACCGCCTCCAGCGAGCTCTACAAGGACAAGCAGTACGTGTTCAAGAAGTCGGGCTCGCCGACCCGCAGCAGCGAGCAGATGGTGGAACTGTTCGCCGACTGGGTCCGCCAGTACCCGATCTGCTCGATCGAGGACGGCCTGGCCGAGAACGACTGGGACGGCTGGAAGCTGATGACCCAGACGCTCGGCGACAAGGTGCAGCTGGTGGGTGACGACGCGTTCGTGACCAACCCGAAGATCCTGAGCGAGGGCATCGCGTACGGCATCTGCAACTCGCTGCTCGTCAAGGTGAACCAGATCGGCTCGGTGACCGAGACGCTGCGCGCGATGAAGATCGCCTGGGACGCCGGCTACACCACGATCGCCTCGCACCGCTCGGGCGAGACCGAGGACAGCACCATCGCCGACCTCGCCGTGGGCACGCGCGCCGGCCAGATCAAGACCGGTTCGGCCAGCCGCAGCGACCGCACCGCGAAGTACAACCAGCTGCTGCGCATCGAGCAGGCGCTCGGCAGCAACGCCAAGTACGCCGGCAAGGCCGCCATCAGGCAATTCAAGGCTTAGCACTCGCAGTTCAGGGGGAGGCGGGCTCCAGTGCTTCGCCTTCCCCGTCATTCCGAATTTCGAATCCTGAATTCTTCTTCCCCGCACGCAGACGAAACATGTCGAGCCATCGCGCCCCCGTGGCGCTCATCATCCTGGACGGCTGGGGCCTCCGCGAGGAGGCCGATCAGAACGCCGTGAAGCTGGCCGAACCGCCGGTCTTCACGAAGCTCTGGGCAACCTATCCACGCGCCACCCTGCAGGCCTCGGGCGAGGCCGTGGGGCTGCCGGCCGGGCAGATGGGCAACTCCGAGGTCGGCCACACCAACCTCGGCGCGGGGCGCACGGTGTACCAGGACCTCACCCGCATCGACAAGGCGATCAGTGACGGCACGTTCGCGCAGACGCCGGCGCTGCGGGCCGCCATCCAGGCCGCCATCGACAAGGGCACGGCCGTGCACCTGCTCGGCCTGCTGTCGGACGGCGGCGTGCACAGCCACCAGGAACACCTGCACGCGCTGCTGCGCCTCGCGAAGGACATGGGCGCACCGAAGGTGTTCGTGCACGTGATCACCGATGGCCGCGACACGTCGCCGCAGGGGGGCCGCGGCTACGTGAAGGCCCTCGAGGCGGTGTGTGCCGAGACGGGCGCGCGCATCGCCAGCGTGTCGGGCCGCTACTACGCCATGGACCGCGACAAGCGCTGGGAGCGCGTCAAGCTCGCCTACGACGCCATCGTCACGGGCACGGCGCCGTTCGGGTCGGCCGCGTCGACGGTGATCGCGGAGGCCTACGCGAAGGACACCACCGACGAGTTCATCCTGCCGGCCACGATCGTCGACGAGGCCGGGGCGCCGGTCGGCCCGATGGCCGACGACGACACGGTGATCTTCTTCAACTTCCGCGCCGACCGCGCGCGCCAGATCATCCGCGCGCTGCTCTCGGAGGGCTTCGACGGCTTCCCGACGGGCGACCGGCCGAAGGTGGCGCTGACGACGTTCACCGAGTACGACGCCACGTACCCGTACCCGATCGCGTTCCCGCCGCAGGCCGCCACGCAGTACTTCGGGGAGGTGCTGCAGGCGCACGGGCTCACGAACATGCGCCTGGCCGAGACGGAGAAGTACCCGCACGTGACGTACTTCTTCAACGGCGGCGTCGAGACGCCCTTCACGGGCGAGGACCGCGTGCTGCTGCCGTCGCCGAAGGTGGCGACCTACGACCTGCAGCCGGAGATGAGCGCGTCAGGCGTCGCCGACGCGTTCGTCGACAGCGTCTCGCACCACAAGCACGACGTCATCATCTGCAACTTCGCCAACCCGGACATGGTGGGGCACACGGGCAAGCTCGACGCGGCGATTGCAGCGATCAAGGCCGTGGACGCGTGCCTCGGGCGCTGCATCGACGCATTGCTGGCCGCCGGCGGCACGGCCCTCGTGACGGCCGATCACGGCAACGCCGAGCAGATGTGGGACTACGAGCTCAACGCCCCGCACACGGCCCACACGACCAACCTGGTGCCGGTGATCCTCGTGGGCCCGGACACCGTGGGCAAGACGATCCGCGACGGCGCGCTGACCGACGTGGCGCCCACGCTGCTGCACCTGTTGGGGATTCCTCAGCCGGCGGAGATGACCGGGAAGAGCCTGATCGCCTGAGGTGGCAATTTGAAATTGGACATTTGAAATTCGAGGCGGCGTGGCCTTCGGCCTTCGCCGCTCGCAGCTTCCCGAGGCGAGTGGCCGCGAGGCCCTCGCCCGAGAATTTCGAATTTCAGATTTCGAATTGACGGCATCTGCACGAAAAGCCGCCCGAGCATCCCGGGCGGCCTTTCGTGTCTCTAGACTTCTTCTGTCGCCGCATCGGCGGCGATGCGCAGCGACTTGAGGAAGCGTCGGTCGTTGTCGCTCATGGCCACGTGTCGCGTGGCGTGCGAGGGGCGCGTGCCTGGCGCCGCCTGTCGTTTCGGTTGTCGGCCCGACCGGGCCGCGAACCCGATCTCGGCATCGAGAGTCACCCGCAAGTCGTACCCGGCCTCCCGCGCGCGCGCCCGGCAGGCGTCCACGCGCGAGTCAGAGGCGACGGCCTCGGCCATGGCTGCGGCCAGGTCCTTCGCCAGGCGGTTCAGGGTGTCGTCCACGCTGTTCTCCCTTCCGGCGCGCAAGGGAGGGCCCTGCGCGCAGCTCGACGAGGCACACCTGATCTGCGGGAAGGATCGGTGCGGTCGAGCGCCAGCTGCGTTTCATGAAGAGGCGGTCCAGATGTGATCGACGGATCTGGGCCGATTGTAGCGGCCGGCCTCCCGTCCCGCAAGGCGAGGCCCATCGCTACGGGCCGGATGGTACGATTCCCCCGCCCTCGCCATGCCGCTGCTCTCCGTTCGCCACCTCTCGACAGGCTTCCCGGACGGGGACCGCTGGCTGCCGGCCGTGCAGGACGTCAGCTTCGACATCGGCCCGGGCGAGACCCTCGCCCTCGTCGGCGAGTCGGGCAGCGGCAAGTCCCTGACGGCGTTCTCGCTCCTCCGGCTCGTCCCACCGCCGGGGCGCATCATCGCCGGCGACATCCTCCTCGACGGACGCGACCTCCTCGCCCTGCCCGAGGCCGAGATGGAGAAGGTGCGAGGCGCGCGCATCTCGCTCATCTTCCAGGAACCGATGAGCGCCCTGAATCCGGTGCTCACGATCGGCAGCCAGCTGGTCGAGGCCATGACCGTCCACGGGCGCGGCGGCGCCGACCCGAAGGCCGCGGCGCTCGAGCTGCTCGCCACGGTGCGCATGGACGACCCGGCCCGGCGGTTTGGCGAGTACCCGCACCAGCTGTCGGGCGGGCTCCGACAGCGGGCCCTGATCGCGCTCGCCCTCTGTTGCCGCCCGGCCCTGCTGGTGGCCGACGAGCCGACCACGGCCCTCGACGTGACGATTCAGGCCGAGATCCTGAACCTGCTGCGACAGCTCAAGCACGAGTTCGGCCTGTCGCTGCTGCTGATCACGCACGACCTCGGGGTCGTCGCGCACACCGCCGACCGCGTCGCCGTGATGTACGCCGGACGCATCGTCGAGCAGGCGCCGGTGCGGGCGTTGTTCAAGAACCCCGCCCACCCCTACACGCAGGCCCTGCTGCGCGCGATGCCGGGGTCGACGCACAGCGCGCGCCGCCTCGAGCCGATCGAAGGCCAGGTGCCTTCGCTCAGGGATCAGCCCCCGGGCTGTGCCTTCGCGCCGCGCTGCCCGTGGCGGCACGACGCCTGCGATGCCGCCCCGCCCGACATGTACCCGGTCGACGAGACTCACGCCTCGCGCTGCGTGCTCGTGCGCGAGGCCGCCGAACTCGCCCGAGAGTGATGCCGCTGCTCGAGGTGGAGGGACTCGGCAAGCGCTACGAGCAGCGCGCCCTGTGGCGTGCGCCGCGCGTGACGCATGCCGTGCGCGACGTGAGCTTCGCCATCGAGGCCGGCGAGACCTTCGGCCTGGTCGGCGAATCCGGTTCCGGCAAGACAACGACGGGACGCTGCGTGCTGCGGCTGGTGGAGCCGACGACGGGACGCGTGCGCTTCCAGGGCGAGGACGTGCTCGCCCTCGACAGGCGGCGGCTGCGGGCGATGCGTCGCCAGATGCAGATGGTCTTCCAGGACCCGTACGCCTCGCTGAACCCGCGTCACCGCGTGTCGACGATCCTCGAGGAGCCCCTCGACATCCACCAGGTGGGCACGCCCACGTGGCGCCGCGCGCGCGCCACCGAACTGCTCGAGCTGGTCGGCCTCGACCGCGACGCGCTGACGCGCTACCCGCACGAGTTCAGCGGCGGCCAGCGCCAGCGCATCGGCATCGCCCGCGCGCTGGCTCTCGAGCCCTCGCTGATCGTCGCCGACGAACCGGTGTCGGCACTCGACGTCTCCGTGCAGGCGCAGATCGTGAACCTGCTGGCGCAGCTGCAGCAGCAGTTGTCGCTGACCTACCTGTTCATCTCGCACGACCTCCGGCTGGTGCGCCACATCTGCACGCGCGTCGCCGTCATGTACCAGGGCCGCATCGTCGAGCTCGCGCCGGTGGCGTCGCTGTTCGACACGCCGCGCCATCCGTACACGCAGGCCCTGCTCTCGGCCGTGCCCGTGCCCGACCCCGACGTGCCGCCCGAGCGCATCACGTTCGATCCCGGAAGGGTGAACCTCGACGCGCCGCTCACCGAAGTCGCGCCGGGGCATTTCACTCGCTGAGCGTCGGGCAAGCCCGACGCCTACGCCCCTTTGTCCTTCGCCCTTGGGGCTTGGGGCTTGGGGCTTGGGGCTTGGGGCTTGGGATTTTCGGCATTCCGGCATCGCGGCATCGCGGCATTCTCAATGCTGTGCTACCGTGCCGCGCATGTCCGGACCCCTGACTGCCGCACCCATCGGCCAGATCGCGCTGACCGTGGCCGACATCCCTGCTGCCGTCGCGTTCTACCGCGACGTGCTCGGCCTGCCGCTGCTGTTCCAGGCGCCGCCTGGCCTGGC
>NZ_JBIINP010000212.1:0-6507 GCF_044337415.1 Luteitalea sp. | reverse complement strand
TGCAGCAGGCTGTCGTAGAGCGCGCTCGCAGCAAAGGCCGGCGGCACTGGCATGGGCGTCCACTATCATATGCGGCGCATGGCCCCCGGCCCCGGCGAGACATCCTCGCCACGGCGTGATCCCGTCCCTGCGCGGGGCACCCTCCTCGACTTCTTCCACGACGCCACGCGTCGCACCGACCCGTTCCTCGTCCACGACGACGGCTATCGCACGTGGTCGTACGGCTACGACGAGGTCGGCGAGGCGGCCCGCCGCATGGCCGCGCGCCTGCACGCGGCGGGGCTCGTCAAGGGCGACGCCGTCCTGCTCTGGGGCGAGAACCGGCCGGAGTGGATCGTGGCGTTCTGGGCGTGCCTGCTGCGGGGCATCGTCGTGGTGCCGATCGACTACCGATCCGCACCGGCGCTCGTCGACCGCATCGGGGGCATCGTCAAGGCGCGCCTGCTCGTGAGCGGCGACGATGTCGAGGCCGGCACGGCGACCCTCGACGTGCCTCGCTGGCCGCTCGCGTCGCTGCTGCGCGAGGCCGTGTCGGCGCCGGAGCCGCCGCCCGTGGCGATCACCGCCGACGACACGGCGGAGATCATCTTCACGTCGGGCGCCACCGCCGAACCCAAGGGCGTGATCATCACGCACCGGAACGTGCTGGCCAACATCGTGCCCATCGAGCGCGAGATGGCCAAGTACCAGCGGTACATCCGGCCGTTCTCGCCTATCCGGTTCCTCAACCTGCTGCCCCTCAGCCACATGTTCGGGCAGGCGATGGCGACCTTCGTGCCGCCGATGCTGGGGGGCACCGTGGTGTTCATGCGGAGCCTCGCCCCGGCCGACATCGTCAGGCAGATCCGGACGCGGCGGATCTCCGTGCTGGTGTCGGTGCCCAAGATCCTCGACGTACTGCGCGAGTACGTGCGCCACCGCTTCCCGGAGACGCTGGCCGTGCAGCCGCCGCCCGACTCGGGTATCGAGCCGCTGCCAAAGGAAAAGTGGTACCGGCGCTGGTGGCGCTTCCGTGGCGTGCATCGCGCCTTCGGCCTGAAGTTCTGGAGTGCGGTCGTCGGCGCGGCGCCCCTCGACCCCGAGCTGGAAGCATTCTGGGGCGGCCTCGGCTTCCTCGTGGTGCAGGGATACGGCCTCACCGAGACGGCGCCCATCGTCACGCTGAACCATCCGCTCAATGCGCGACGCGGCAGCGTGGGCAAGCCGATCCATGGTGTCGAGGTACGGATCGCCGACGACGGCGAGATCCTGGTGCGCGGCGACAACGTGTCGCAGGGCTACTTCGGCGGCACCACCGATACCACGCGCACGCTCGATGACGGCTGGCTGCACACCGGCGACATCGGGGGCCTCGACGATCAGGGGCGGCTGTACATCCAGGGTCGCAAGAAGGAGATGATCGTCACGCCCGAGGGCCTCAACGTCTTCCCCGAGGACGTGGAGCGCGCGCTGATGGCCGAGCCCGGCGTCCGCGATGCGGCGGTCGTGGGGCGCCGCTGGGAGGGCGAGGAGCGGGTGCACGCCGTGCTCGTGCTCGACGAGGCCGAGGCCCTGTCGCGCGTGGTGCAGGGCGCCAATGGTCGCCTCGGCGATCACCAGAAGATTCGCAGCGCCTCGATCTGGACCGGCAGCGACCTGCCGCGCACGGAAGGCACGCGCAAGTTGAAGCGGACCGCGCTGCGCGCCTGGGTGGAATCGGGCGAGCAGCCCGCCACGCGTCCGGCAACCGGCGAGGATCCCCTGCAGCACGTGATCGCCCGGTTCGCGAAGGGCCGCGACGACGTCGACGACGCGACGATGGTCGAGGCGCTGGCGCTGAGCTCGCTCGAGCGGGTGGAGCTGCTCATGGCCCTCGAGCAGCAGTTCCAGACGATCGTCGACGAGGGTGCGTTCGCGGCCGCACGGACGGTGGGCGATCTGCGCACGCTCGTCGGGGATCGGGGAGCGGGGACCGGGGAGCGGTCGGAGGCGCGGGGCGACGATGCGGCCGTCGCTGGCGGCGGGACATCGTCGGACGCCCCCGGAGAGCGGGCCCTCCCCACGGCCGCCGAGGCCCCGTTCGACTTCCCGCGCTGGAATCGGGCGCCCTGGGCGTACTGGCTGCGACGCCTGAGCCTGCCGACGTGGATCCTGCCGCTGGGACGCCTGTTCGCCTGGCTGAAGGTCGACGGCCTCGAGCATCTCGAGGGGCTGCGAGGCCCGGTCGTGTTCGCGGCCACGCACCAGAGCCACCTCGACACCCCGATCGTGCTCATGGCGCTGCCGCGCCGGTGGCGGTACCGCACGGCGGTGGCGATGGCCAAGGAGTTCTTCACGGCACATTTCCACCCCGAGGGCCAGCCGCTGGGCCGGCGCGTCACCAACGGCGCCAACTACTACCTCGCCTCGCTGTTCTTCAACGCCTTCCCGATTCCGCAGCGCGAGGCCGGCACGCGGCACACGCTGCGCTACATCGGGCAGCTGTTCGAGGAGGGGCAGTCGCTGCTGATCTTCCCGGAGGGCAAGCGGACGACGGCCGGCGAGATCAACCCGTTCCGGGCCGGCATCGGGATGATCGGCGCGCGGCTGGGCGTGCCGGTCGTGCCGGTCCGTATCGAGGGCGCCGAGCGCGTCCTGCACCAGAAGGCGCGCTTCCCGACGCCGGGGCGGGTCACGGTGACGTTCGGCCCCCCGGTCTACCTCGAGGGCGACGACTACGTGACGCAGGCCGCCAAGGTGGAGGCGGCGGTGCGGGCGCTGGGCCGACGCGCCTGAATTTCGAAGTGTCCAATTTCAAATTGCCACGATGGCGCCCCCGTGTGTGACAATGGTCCGTTGGAGACCGACTGATTGAGTAAAGACGATCTGATTGACGTCCAGGGCACCGTCACCGCGGTGCACAGCGGCGGGCTGTATCGCGTGCAGTGTGATTCCGGCCAGGAAGTGCTCGCGCAGTTGAGCGGCCGCATGCGTCGCTTCCGCATCAAGGTGGTGCCGGGCGACCGTGTCACCGTGGGTGTGTCGCCGTACGACCCCGTCCGCGGGATCATCACCTTCCGCGTGCGCTAGACAGGTAGCCTGCAGGCTGCCGCCTGCAGCCTGCCCTCGATCACTCCCCGAATTCCCGGGCCAGCGCGATCCACTCGCCTTCGGGCGCGAGTCGTTGATAGCGCTGCCAGAGCGGCCGCGCGTCCTGCGACCGTCCCAGCTTCTCGTAGGCCACCGCGAGGTAGAAGCACGCCTCGGCCGATTCCGGGCCGAGCTCGAGGGCGCGCGCGTAACAGCGCACGGCCTCGGCGAAGCGTCCCTCGTCGTGATGGGTGTGCCCGAGGTTGAACCAGGCCTCGAACGAGTCGGGCGCCTGCTGCAGGGCCTGCAGGTACAAGGCGGCGGCCTCGGGCAGGTGGCCCGATCCGTAGTGCAGGTTGCCCAGGTTGATCAGGGCCGGAACCAGGGCGGGGTCGAACGCGAGGGCGTCGCGGTAGGCCTGCATCACCACGCCTCGCGGATGCCCCGGGCTGGCCTCGAGCGTGGTGGCGCGCTCGAAGGCCTCCTCGGCCCGCGAGACGTCGACCGGCGAGGCATCGGCCGGCGGCTGCCCGGCCGGCGGGGTCCGTGGTGCCAGCGTGACGACGCGCGCACGGCCCTCCTCCCGGACCGGCGCGCCGTCGAACAGCGTCAGCTGGCCCTGCCGGGCCGCGAGCAACTGCCGCACGATGGCCTTGAGCGGCAGCCCCTGCGCCAGCGCCTCGTGAACCTCCCGCAGCGTCGCCAGGTCGACGAACGAGTACGAGGCCCCGCCGTCGTCGCGCGTCGGGCGCACCAATCCCCACTGCGCCAGCGACCGCAGGTGGTCGTCGCGCAACGACGGAAACCTCGTGCGCACCACGCGCACCGGCACCCGCGCATCGGACATCTCAGCAACATAACAGACCGGGTACCGGGTACCGGGTACCGGGTAAACAGATCGCATCGTCACAGCGGCTGATGTGGCGCCGTGCCCCGAACCCGGTACCCGGTACCCGGTACTCTGACGCGCCCTTGTGTATGCTCTGCCCCATGCTGCTGGCCGGGGACCTCGGGGGAACGAAGACACAGCTGGGCCTGTTCCGGCCGGCGGGTGGCCGACCTGAACTGCTCGACGTGCGCGAGTACGCGACGCTCGATCATCCGAGCCTGTCGTCGATGATCGGCACCTTCCTGGCCGCGACGGGCGTGCGGCCGCAGGAGGTCAGCGTCGCCTGCGTCGGAGTCGCGGGCCCCAACATCAAGCAGGTGGCGCGGCTGACCAACGTGCCATGGGCCATCGACGGCCGCGAGTTGATGGCCACGACCGGCATCCCGCGCGTGTGGATCCTCAATGACGTCGAGGCCATGGCGTACGGCGTGCCGGCGCTCCGGCCCGACGAGTTGCGCGTGCTGCAGACCGGCGAGTTCAATGCCGACGGCAACGCGTGCCTCATGGCCGCCGGCACCGGGCTCGGCCAGGCCATCCTGGTGCGCCAACACGGCCGGCTGGTGCCGTCGCCGTCCGAGGGCGGGCACGCCGATCTGGGCGCGCGCACGCCCCGCGAGATCGCCCTGCTGCAGTTCCTCACGGCACGGTACGGCCGGGCCAGCTACGAACACGTGCTGTCGGGCAAGGGCTTCATCAACCTCCTGCGATTCGTCAGCGACGACACCTCGCCGCTGCTGAACGTGGGGGATCAGGACGAGCTGCCGGCGCTCATCACGGCCCGGGGCCTTGATGGATCCGACCCGCACTGCGTCGAGGCCGTGCACCTGTTTGCGGCGATCTACGGCGCCGCCGCCGGCAACCTCGGGCTGCAGTGCGTCGCGACGGGCGGCGTCTACCTCGGCGGTGGCATCCCCTCGAAGATCCTGACGGCCTTCGAGACGCCCCACTTCCTCGAGGCCTTCCGCAGCAAGGCGCCCATGACGGGGCTGCTCGAACGCATGCCCGTCGCCATCGTCCTCAACCGGCAGACGGGTCTGCTCGGGGCGGCGGTATACGCGGCGTCACTGGCCTAGCGCAGCGCCGCCACGAGCACGGGCGTGAGCCCGTTCGTCCCCGATTCCGCGCGATCCGCATTGCCATCCCTCCTTCCCGTCGGTAGCATCAGCGGGTATTCACACGGACGTTGCACGAGCGCCGGGAGGCGTGGCGTGCGTGTCCGTCCTTCAACCCCGGAGTGTTCATCATGGTGATCAAGCGCTGGCTGGCGACCCTGCTGGCCGTGCTCTCGTGCCTGGTACCCGCGTCTGCGTGGGCTGCCGACACCGGCTCGATCTCTGGCGTCGTGTTCGACCAGGGCGGCCAATTGGTGGAAGGCGCGACCATCCGGCTCACCGGGACGCCATTGCCCGGCGAGCGTGTCGCGACCACCGACAGCGCCGGGGCGTACCGCTTCCCGCTGCTGCTGCCGGGCGCGTACACGCTCGAGGTCACCAAGACCGGCGCGGGGACGGCCAAGCGGGCGGTGACCGTGCAGGTCGACGTCGACACCCAGGTGGACATCGTGCTCGGCCTGAAGCTCGACGAGACAGTGGAGGTGAGCGCGGCCGCGCCGGTGGTCGACCTCAGGACGACCGAAGTCAACTTCAACTACGACGCGGCGCTCATCAAGGAGCTGCCGCTGCAGCGCACGTACGCGGGGCTGTTCCAGCTGATTCCCGGCGTGGCCGAGAACAACGCCGGCACGACGGGCCTGGTGAGCGGCGGCGCGAGCCGGCAGGACAACACGTACCTGATCGACGGCGTCAACATCACCAACCCGGGCTTCGGCTACCTCAGCACCGAGGTCAACGAGTTCGACATCGCCGAGTTCAACGTCAAGCGCGGCGCGATCTCGGCCGAGTTCGGCCGGTCGTCGGGCTTCGTGACCAACGCGGTGACGCGGTCGGGCACCAACCAGCTCAAGGGCGGCGTGCGGTTCGAGGCCATCCCGGCCAACTGGAACGCGAAGAACGAGGCGACCAACATCCGCAACACGACGGACCGCTGGATTCCGGCGTATGCACTCGGCGGGCCGATCCTGCAGAACAAGCTGTTCTTCTACACGTCGGGCCAGTTGCTGAAGTCCACGACGTCGGGACGCGTCAACAACCTCGGCCCCGTGCCCGACAGCGAGACGACCACGACCGAGGTGTTCGGCAAGCTGACGTTCGCGCCCGTGCAGTCGCAGTTCTTCAACGTCGGCTACCGCGTGCGGCCCAACAAGGCCGAGTTCGCGGGCGTCGGCGTCAACGACTCGCCAGAGGTCGCCACCGACAACGAGGGCACCAACCGCGTGGCGACGGCGGCGTGGAACTTCTTCTTCGGGCAGCGCAACTACGTCGAGGCCAAGTACCTGCGCCTCGACGAGCAGAACGAGTCGGTCGCGCGCACCGACCTCGGCTATCGGCCGAACTTCGACATCAACAACCTGCGGAACATGGGCTACTTCGTCGATCCGGCGACGGGCTTCCGCTATGGCGGCGCACCGCTGCTGCTGAACCGGCAGAACTACGCGCGCAACGAGTTCCGGG
>NZ_JBIINP010000272.1:0-4607 GCF_044337415.1 Luteitalea sp. | reverse complement strand
GCAGGTGGCGAACGCGGGCCGCGAGGCCGTCGGGCGTGAACGGCTTCTGGAGGAAGTTGGCCTGGCCCGCGACGACGCCGCGGCGCACGGCCTCGTCGGCAGGATAGCCGCTCATGAACAGCACACGAAGGTCCGGTTGCCGCTCGCGCAGCGTCTCGACGATCACCGTCGCGCTGCCTCCCGGCATCACGACGTCGGACAGCAGCAGGTCGATGCGGCCACCGTGCGCAGCCGCGACGTCGAGCGCCTGCGCCGGCGATCCCGCCTGCAGCACGCGATAGCCACGCATGGCGAGGGCCGCGACCGCCAGTTCCAGCAATGCCGGCTCGTCGTCGACCACGAGGATGGTCTCGGTGCCGCCGGTGGCTGGTGCGTCGATGGCGCCGTCGGCCGGGATCTCGGCGTCCTGAGTCGCCGGGAAGTACAACAGGAACGTCGTGCCGGCGCCGACGCGCGACCGCACGTCGATGAGGCCTCGCGCCTGCGCGACGATGCGGTCGACCACCGCGAGGCCGAGCCCGGTGCCCTTGCCCGGGGCTTTGGTGGTGAAGAACGGCTCGAACAGGCGCGCACGTACCTCGGGAGGCATGCCGCTGCCGGCGTCCCTGACGGCCAGCACGGTCCAGTCCGCTGGCGCGGCCAGCGTCACGGTGTCCTGATCCGGGTCGAATCCCCTGAGCGTGAATTCGAGGGCGCCGCCGCCCGGCATCGCGTCGCGGGCGTTGACCGCGAGGTTGATCACCACGCGCTCGAGCTGGGTGGGATCGGCCTTGACGGAATGCGTCCCCGGTGTGACGGAGAGTCGCAGCTTGACGGTGGGCCCGACGAGCCGCCGGACCAGTGGCTCGCAGCGTCGCAGGAGGTCATCGAGGTGCAGCACCTGGAGGTCGGCCACGGCGTGCTGGCTGAACGTCAGCAGTTGCCGCGTGAGCGAGATGGCGCGCTCGGACGCCGCCTGGATCTGGGCGATCTCGGCCTGTCGGTGCGTGAACTCCGGCGCCGTACCGAGCAGGCTGGCAAAGCCGTTGATCACCGTCAGCAGGTTGTTGAAGTCGTGCGCGATGCCGCCGGCCAGTTGCCCCACCGCCTCGAGCTTTTGCGCCTGATGCAGTTGTTCATCGATCCGGCGGTGCGCCTCCTCCGCGCCGACCTGCTCGGTGATGTCGCGTGCCTCCGCGATGAGGCGGATCACCCGTCCGTGCTCGTCGAGGAGCGGTCGAATGGAGAAGTCGACCCGGAACGAAGCGCCGGTGGTCGAGGTGTGAAGAGCCTCGAATCGCGCCGTGCCGCCGCCGGCAGCCACGCCAATCGCCTCGCGCAGCAAGCCTCGCTGCGGCGAGTCGCGCCACCACTGCGTGTGCTCGAAGGGGACGCCGACGACGGCCGGCATCGTCAGGCCGACCGTCTCGAGCGCGTAGGCGTTGGCGTCGACGACGCGGCCATCGAGGTCGAGCAGCGCGACCAACTGGAACGTCTGGTCGAACACCGCCCGCAGCAGGCGCTCGGCGTCGCCGGCGGCCCTGGCCCTGGCCTCGTGCTCGCGGGCCAGCACGGTCGCGCCCACCAGGCCGAGGCCGAGCTGCGGCAGCACGGTGAGCGGTTGCCACGGCAGCGCGGACGGCTGGAGGACCGTGACGAAGGGGATGCTCACCAGCGAGCCGCCGGCCGTCGCCAGCAGCAGCAGGCCGCTGACCGGATCGGTGGCGCGAAGACGCCACCCGCAGACGAGCATGAAGCACGAGACACCGCCCACGATCACCGCGGCCGCCCAGTGCGCCGGGCCGGCCACGCGGACGGGCGCCGCGAGGGGCTCCCCCCACACCACGAGCGACTCGATGGACCGGACGTCGGTGCCGAGCGATCCCTCGAGCCACCGGGCCGCTGCAGTGACCGTGATGGCCGCCGCCGCGATGGCGAGGGGACGTCGCGGCCGGATGCCGCCGAACACTGCGGCCAGGTACACCGCCGTGAGCGCCAGCACCATCGCCGTCGAGGCGCGGAAGTCGACGGCGCGCTGCATCTCGTCCACGGTCCCGGCATCGACGAGGCGCAGCAGCGCCACTGCATAGGCGCCCGAGGCGGCGCCGTGCAGCGCGGCTGCCAGCGACACGGGCGCGCGTTCGCGGACCCACAGCGTGAGCTGCCAGAGGGAGGCGAACAGGAACGCGCCGGCGAGGCTGCCGCACACGAAGCGGAACGGGCCCATCCCGAGCTCAATCGGCATCGGTCGGGGGCGCGTCGAGCAGGGACCGCACGAGTTGAGCCAGGCGGTCGGGGGTGAACGGCTTCTGCAGGAAACTCGACGTCCCGGTCGCGACGCCGCGGCGCACGACCTCGTCGGCCGGATAGCCGCTCATGTCCAACACGCGCGGCGGGGGCGACTGGCTGGCCAGGCCCTCGGCGATGGTCCGTGCGCTGCCGCCGGGCATCACCACGTCGGCCAGCAGCAGATCGATCGGCGCACCGTGCGCACGCGCCACCTCGAGGGCCTGGCTCGGATCGCCGGCCTCGAGCACGCGGTAGCCGCGCTGCAGGAGCACGGCCGCCGCGAGGTGCCGCACCGGCGGCTCGTCATCCACCACCAGCACCGTCTCGCCGCCAGGGGCGTCGGCCGTCGGCGACGTGCGCGCCTGGCCTGGCGAGGCGAGGGTTCCCTCGCTCGCGTCTTCCGTGCCCGTGACGGCGGGCAGGGCGATGGTGAAGGTCGTGCCCGCCCCTGGCGCGGAGACGACATCGACGAGCCCGCCGGCCTGCTTGACGACGCGATCCACGACCGCCAGGCCGAGGCCCGTGCCTCGGCCGGGCCCCTTGGTCGTGAAGAAGGGCTCGAACAGCCGCGCCACGACGTCGGGCGACATGCCGTGGCCGGTGTCGCTCACGGTCAGCATGGCGGCGCCCGGCAGCGAGCGGAGGCGCTCGGGCGCGGTCGCCGGATCGAGGCGTCCCGTGATGATGCGCAGGCGCCCCCCGTCGGTCATCGCGTCGCGGGCGTTGGCGACCAGGTTGATCAGCACGCGCTCCAGTTGCGCGGGATCGGCCTTGGTGCGCGGGGCATCCGATCCGAGTGACACGGTCAGGGCCACGTCGGCGCCGAGCATCCGGCCGAGGAGGGGCTCCGCGCGCTGGACGAGCGCGTTGATGTCGAGCACCTGGTCGTCGGTGACGGCATGCCGGCTGAACGTGAGCAACTGGCGCGTCAGCGACATCGCCCGCTCGGAGGCCGCCTGGATCTGCTCGAGCTCCATGCCGCGCGCGCGGGCTTCGGGCGTCGCGGCGAGCAGTCCCGCGAAGCCGTGGATGACGGTGAGCAGGTTGTTGAAGTCGTGGGCGATGCCGCCGGCCAGCTGGCCGACGGCCTCGAGCTTCTGCGACTGCTGGAGTTGCAGGTCGGCCTTGCGGTGGGCCTCCTGGGCGGCGCGTTCCTCCGTGATGTCGCGGGCTTCGGGGATCAGCCGGATCACGGTGCCCGACGCGTTGCGGAGGGGGCGGACCGAGAAGTCGATGAGGCGCGGCCCGGCGCCGGAGATGTAGGAGGCCTCGAAGCGTCGCGCCACGCCGGCCGCCGCGTCGGCGAGCGCCTCGCGCAGCCGGAAGCGGTCCGCCGACCCCTGCCACCACGCCGTGTCCTCGAAGCGCTGGCCGCGGACCTCGGCCACCGTCAGTCCCACGCTGGCCAGCGAGGTCCGGTTGGCGTCGAGCACGCGTCCCTCAAGGTCGAGCACCCCGAGGAACTGGTAGGACTGGTCGAACATGCCCCGATAGAGCCGCTCGGCAGCCAGGGCGGTGCGCGCCCGCGACTCGTGCTCACGGGCCAGCAGGACGACCCCGAGCAGCACGATCGCGAGCTGGAGCACGAGGACTATCAGCTGGCTCGTCATCAGCCCGGCCTGGATCAGCGAGAGCCGTGGTGCGAGCAGCAGCCCCGCGAGCGCCGTGATGCCGAGGAGCACACCGGCAAACCTGTCGCTCTTCCACAGGCGCGTGGCCGAGAGGAGCGCAAACGCGGCGACCAGCGCGAGCAGGCCGAGCATGCCCAGGTACGCGAGGCCGGGGGCGCGCACCGGAGCCCAGACCCACTCGCCGAGCGAGACCACGCGCTGGACCCCCACCACATCCGCGGCGAATGGCGCGCTGTAGTGACGCCAGGCGAGCAGCGCCGCCATGTAGGCGCCCAGGCCGCCGAGCCAGGGCGCCATCGGCTGGCGCGACGCGAGGGCCAGCATCGCGGTGACCGACAGCCCCGTGGCCACGATGGTCCACACGCGAACCGTGACGGCCATCTGCATGGCCCCGACCGTCGAGGCGCGTGAGATCCAGAGCAGCGACAGCGCCAGCGCCGCCGCCGACACGGCGTGTGCCGCGACGAGCAGCGGCAGCCGCGCCCGGCGGTCACGCGCCCACAGAATCAGCGCGTAGGCCGCGGTGAAGGCATACGCGCCGAACAGGCCGACGCAAATGGAACTGAAGGCGCCCAAGCGGCCCCGAGGGTATCAGCCGAGCCCCGTATGGTCGAGTCGGGAGATTACCCGACCGCCCTGCCGGTGTCCTGCCCCGTGTCGAGCAGCTGCCGGACCCTGGTCGTGAGCGACGTCGGCGTGAAAGGCTTC
>NZ_JBIINP010000079.1:0-18044 GCF_044337415.1 Luteitalea sp. | reverse complement strand
CCCGAGGGTATCAGCCGAGCCCCGTATGGTCGAGTCGGGAGATTACCCGACCGCCCTGCCGGTGTCCTGCCCCGTGTCGAGCAGCTGCCGGACCCTGGTCGTGAGCGACGTCGGCGTGAAAGGCTTCTGGAGGAAGTTGGCCTCGCCGGCCACCACGCCTCGCCGCACTGCTTCGTCTGCGGGGTAGCCCGACATGAAGAGCACCTTGAGCGAGGGGTAGGTGTCGGCCAGGCCGTCGATGATCGACGTCGCGCTACCGCCCGGCATCACCACGTCCGACAGCAGCAGGTCGATCGGGGCCGCGTGGGTGCGCGCCACCGCGAGCGCCTCCGGCGGCGACGCCGCCTGCAGGACGCGGTATCCCTGCCGGGTGAGCGCCGCAACCGCGAGGGTGCGCACGGCCGGCTCGTCCTCCACCACCAGGAGCGTCTCCCCCCCGCCGACACCCACGGCGGTCACGACCTCTGCCGCATCCTCGGTGGCCGCCTTGAGCGTGATCGGGAAGAACAGCGAGAAGGTGGTGCCCTTGCCCTGGGCCGAGGCGACCGTGATGACGCCGCCGGCCTTCTTGACCACACCGTCGACCACCGCCAGCCCCAGGCCCGTACCTCGCCCGGGGGCCTTGGTCGTGAAGAACGGCTCGAACAGCCGGGCCTGGACCTCGGGGGGCATGCCCAGTCCGGAGTCGCTCACGGTGAGGACGACCCAGCCGGCGGGAGCCTCGGGCAGGCGCACGCCGTCGACCTCGTCGCGCGCCGCGTCGTGCACGGCCGTGGTGATCGTGAGGATGCCGCCGTCAGGCATCGCGTCACGCGCGTTGACGACGAGGTTCATCAGGACGCGCTCGAGCTGTCCCGGGTCTGCCTTGATGCACGGCAGTTCGGTCGCGAGTTCCACCGAGAGGTCGACGTCCTCCCTGAGCAGGCGTCGGAGCAGGTTCTCCGAACGCATCACCATGTCGTTCAGCGACATCACGTGCTGCTCGACGACGGCATGACGGCTGAACGTGAGGAGCTGCCGGGTCAACGAGGCCGCGCGCTCGCCGGCCGCGCGGATCTGGCCGATCTCGCCCTGACGGTTCTGCATGTCGGGCGCCGTGAGGAGCAGGTCCGAGAAGCCGTTGATGACGGTGAGCAGGTTGTTGAAGTCGTGCGCGATGCCGCCGGCCAGCTGGCCGACGGCCTCGAGCTTCTGCGACTGCTGCAGCTGCGCCTCGAGTTGCCGCCGCGCCGCCTCGGCACGCTCCCTGTCGCTGATGTCACGACACAACACGGTATAGAACGACCCGTCGTCGAGGTGGACCACCGACACGGTGGCCTCCAACGGGAACTCCTCGCCGGTGGCGCGCTGGCCGAGCAGCCGCGCGTACCCGGACAACGGCAGCGACACCGCGCCGGTCTCGAGGAAGGCCTGCACGCGGCCCTCGTGGCCGTTGCGGAAGCGCTCGGGCATCAGCATCTCGATGCGCTGGCCGAGCACGCTGTCGACGTCGTGGCCGAACATCCGCTCGGCCGCCGGGTTGAAGCGCACGACCCGATGCCGATCGTCGATGGTGATGATGGCGTCGAGCGCGCCCTGCACGATCCCGTGCAGCTGCCGCTGCTCGCGGTCCAGCTCGGCGCGGGCCTGGTGCGAGTCGGTCGTGTCGCGCCCCTCGGCGAGCACGCGGTGGATCCGGCCGTGTCGGTCACGCAACGGGCGCAGGAACACCTCGGCCCAGCGCAGCCCCCGCCGGTCCAGGTAGGTGGTCTCGAGGCGCGTGGACGTGCCCGACGCCGCGGCGCCGACCGCGGCGCGGACGCGCTCCTGCTCGATGGCACTGTGGCTCCACCACGGCGTGTTCCACAGGGGCACGCCATGCAGCGAGCCGGGCGTGGACGAGGACGACGAGGCCGCGGCGGCATTGACGTCGAGGACCTCGCCGGCGCGGGACAGCACGGCCGTCATCTGGAAGGTCTGATCGAAGATCGCGCGGTAGTCGTCCTCGGCATGCATCAGCCGCGACATCGTCGTGGCGTGATCGCGCGACACGAGGACCGCCGTCAGGGCGACGTAGAGCCACGGCAACGACAGGCCCGGATCCAGCGCGCCGGCATTGACCGACTCGGCGACCGCGACGTCGACCAGCACGACGGTGGACGTGACGCCGGCGGTGCCGATCAGGGTGGCGCCGAACGGATCCGACCGCCGCATGGACCAGGCGCAGACGAGGGCGAACAGGTTCACCAGCTGGCCGGCGCTGTAGCCAGTCGCCCGCAGCGGGCTGGCGCCGTACAGCGGCGAGGTCAGCGGCTCACCCCACGGCGTCACGGCGACGTGCAGGTTCGTCACCTGCCCGGTCAGCGGCACCATGGCGAACGCCGCCAGCGCGACAGCGGCGAAGACGAGCACGAGCGGCGTCACCAGCCACCGTGCCCGCAGGCCCGACGCGACCGACAACAGCCACATCGTCGAGGCGAGCAGCAACGCGCCGAACCCCGTGCGCAGGTTGAGGGCCACCTGCGCCGCGCCGACCGAGTGCGCGGTCACCAGCCACAGCAGCGAGAGCGTGAACGCCGCCGAGAGGAGCGCCTGCACGCCGAGCGCGAGCAGCATGCGCTGGCGCGTCCGGGCCCACAGCACCAGGTGGTAGAGACCCGCGAACAGGAAGAGCCCGAACAGGGCGGCGCTGAGAAAGCGATAGGCACCCATGACGTGTCGTGACGCGATCATGGCAGAGCGCCACGCACGCCGCACGTATCCAACGATGGCGTCGGCCGGGCGCCGGACGACTATGTCGCGATCGGCGCGGGCGCACCTGGCGCCGGCGCGTCGAGGATCTCCCGCACGCGCGCCGCGAGCGCCGTCGGGCTGAACGGCTTGGTGATCAGCGACACGTCGGCCGGCAGCAGGCCGCGCTCGGCGACGACGTCGCTGCTGTAGCCGGACATGTAGAGGACACGCAATCCCGGGTCGAGCCGCCGGAGCTGCGCGGCCAGTTCGCGCCCGTTCATCACCGGCATGACCACGT
This sequence comes from Luteitalea sp., assembly GCF_044337415.1. GTDB lineage: Bacteria > Acidobacteriota > Vicinamibacteria > Vicinamibacterales > Vicinamibacteraceae > Luteitalea. Next base: position 15,034 of record NZ_JBIINP010000079.1, on the reverse strand, counting down.
CGGTGAGGAGCAGGTCGACACGCGCGCCGTGATCCTGCAGCGACTTGATGGCGCGATCGGGCGTGCTGGCGTGGAGCACGGTGTAGCCGTAGGACTCGAGCGTGCGCCGCATCAGGTCGAGCACGGCCGGCTCGTCTTCCACGAGGAGGATCCGCTCCGTCCCCTCGAGCGTGGCGACCGTCGTGCCGCTGGGCACGCCCACCGGGCGCGACGCGGCACGCGGCAGCAACACGAGGAAGGTGGTCCCCGACGTGCCGGTGCGCTCGACCTGCACGCGCCCGCCCGCCTGCTCCACCGTGCCCATCACGCTGCTCAGGCCGAGCCCGGTGCCCTCGCCGGGCGGCTTGGTGGTGAAGAACGGCTCGAAGATGCGTGGCAGCGCGGCAGGGTCGATGCCGTGGCCGCTGTCGCTGATGCGAAGGGCCACGTAGTTACCCGCCGCCAGCGAATACCCGGCCGCCGCGGCCGCCGACAGCGACAGGTTGGCCAGCGAGATGTCGATCGCGCCGCTGCCACCGATCGCGTCGCGCGCGTTGGCGACCAGGTTGACGATCATCTGGTCGAACTGCGACGGATCGATCTCGACCGGCCAGATGTCGGGGCCGAGCGAGAAGCCGAGGCGGATCTCATCGCCCGCGAGGCGCTGCAGCGACCGGGCCAGCGACGCGATGGCGTGGGCCGCGTCGAGGACGAGCGGGTGCACCACGTCGCGCCGCGCATACGTGAGCAGTTGCCGCGTGATGGTGGCGCCGCGCGACGCCGCATCGAGCACGGCGCCGAGGTCGGCGCGCAGCGGGTCGGTGGGGCCGAGCTGCTGCAGCACCAGGTGCGCGTGGCCGATGACGATCGTCAACAGGTTGTTGAAGTCGTGCGCCACGCCGCCCGCGAGCCGGCCGACCGAGTCGATCCGCTCGGCCTGGCGACGCTGCACCTCGAGCGCCTCACGCGCCAGGTGCGCGCGCTTCTGGTCGGTGATGTCCTCCGACAGCCGGAGGAAGTGGGTGACGGCGCCGTGGTCGTCGCGCACCGGCGCGATCACGGCGCGTTCCCAGAACACCGTGCCGTCGCGCCGTCGCTGCTCGAACTCGCCGCGCCACTCCTGGCCGGCGAGCAGCGACGCCCGGATCTCGAAGCCGAGCCCGGCGTCGGTGTGGTTGGTGCGCAGCAGCGCGTGCGTCTGCCCGCGCGCCTGGTCGCGCGTGAACCCCGTGACCGCCTCGAAGCGCGCGTTCACGTACTCGATCCGGCCGCGCGTGTCGGTGAGGCTCACGAGCGCCGGCAACTGCTCGAGCGCCACGATGAGCGACCGGAGCGTCCGCACCTCGGCCGAGAGCTCGAGATTGCGGTGCTCCAGCTTCTTGATGAGCGACTCGTTGTAGAGCCGCCACGACTCGGTCTCGCTGGCGTCGACCTCTGCGACCGGGGGCGCGGCGGCAGCCGGGTCGTCGCCGAGCGCCTCGGTGATGGCGCGGATGATCTCCTCGGCCGCCATCGACTTGACCAGGAACCGGGTGGCGCCCAGCCGGCGCGCTTCCGCAATGTCCTTGGCACTGGCGTACGAGCCCGTGTAGAACACGAAGGGCGCACGCGCGAGGGCGGGTTCGGACCGCGACGCGCGGCAGAGCGCGAAGCCGTCCATCTGCGGCATCAGGATGTCGGAGACGACGAGATCGACGGGTTCCCGACGCGCGATCGCCAGCGCGTCGAGGCCATTGCTGGCCTCGGCGACCGCGTGCCCGTGCGCCTGCAGCAGCGCGCGCAGGCGCGACCGGCTCTCGGGTTCGTCGTCGACGATCAGGACGCGTGTCATGGTGGCAGGCGCTGGTTGGCGCCTCATGCATTCTGACGGGTTTCCAGCGCAGCGCAAGGGTAGGGAAAGCGGCCGCTAAGTGGATGAAGCCAATGGAGTTGTCCAAAATCTGTCAGCGCGGCTTCAGGCTCTGGCAATGACGCGCCCCGGCGCGACAAATGTCGGCACGACGTGGTGTTTCTTCGTGGCCGCACTGCTCGTCACGGCCGCACCCGCCTGGCCCCTGACGGGCCCCGCCGCGCCCCAGGATGTCCGCGATCCGGCCGGCCAGGTGCATGTCCGCGTTGTCGATGGGACGTCAGGGGCGCCGCTGGCCGACGCCATCGTGCAATGCGGGCAGGCCGCACCGGCGATTACGGATTTGTCGGGGTTCGCGACGGTCCCTGTCTGTGCGGCGGGTCTCGTGGTCACGCGCGACGGCTATGCCGAGGCGCGAGTGGCGGCCCCGCTGCCGGCGCAGGTCGACGTCCGTCTCGTGCCGCAACGGCGCGCGGCCGAGAGCGTGACCGTCGTGGGCCCGGCGGCCGGCGAGGCGGAGGCCGCTGTTCCCGGACAGGTGGCCATCACGCGCGACGAACTGGCGATGCTGCGGAGCGTGACCTTCGATGATCCGATCCGCACGCTGCAGCAACTCCCGGGGGTGGCCAGCAGCGACGAACTGCGCGCCGAGCTGTCGGTGCGCAGCAGCCCGTTCCGCCAGGTCGGCCTCGTCCTCGACGAGGTGAAGAGCCGGCTGCTGGTGCACACCGTGCGCGGTGTGGACAACACCGGTTCTGTCGCCCTGCTCAACGCCGACCTGCTCGACGCCGCCAGCCTGACGCCAGGCGCCGGCCCGCAGCGCTTCGGCAACACCGTGGGCGCCGAACTGGCCATCCGGACGCGCGCCGGTCGCCCCGACTGGCATGGCCGAGGCATGGTGAGCGCCATCGCCGCCACCGGCGTCGTCGAGGGGCCGATCGGATCGGATCGCGTGACGTTCGTGGCGGGCGCGAGGAAGAGCTATGCCTCGTGGATCGTGCGGCGCATCGATCCCGACGTCAGTGGCACGTTCGAGTTCGCCGATGCGCAGGCCAAGCTCGATGCGCGCCTCTCGACGCGCCAGAGCCTGAGCGCCGGGTTCCTCGCCGGCACGTCGGCGTACGACGAGCAGGGGCGCCGCACCGGCGCCAACGCGCTCGATGTCGGCAAGAACCAGACCACCATGGGGACGCTCGCCTGGCAGGCGCAGGTGGGCTCGCAGTGGGTCGTGCGGCAGCGAGTCGCCGGCATCTCGAGCACCTACCGCAACGTCAATCCGGATGGCCTGCCGCTCGACAGCGGCAGCGAGCACGAGTGGCTCTCGCGATCGATCGTCGAATGGGCGCCGCGCGCGTCGCTGTCGCTCGATGGCGCGGCGCAGGTCCAGCGCTTCGCCAGCCGAGGATCGTCGGTGGTCTATCACCCGACGACGCGGCTGCCGGAGTCCGATATCGCCCATGCCGGCGAGCAGACGCTGGCCGGGGGCCACGTGCATGCCCGATGGTCGCCACACCGCGCGATGACGATCGCCGGCGGCGTGCGCGCCGATCACGTGCCGGACCTCGAGACCTTCGTGGGCGGCTGGGCACAGGCGCAGGTGGCGCTCTCTTCCAGCCTCGGCGTGACGGCCGCCGTCTCGCGGCACGGCCAGTCGCCCGACGTGCTGCAGCGGTTCGGCCCCGCCGGCACGGTCGACCTGGCGTTCGAGCGGGCCACGCTTGTCGACGGCGGACTCGGCTGGCGCCGCGGCCCGTGGACCGTCGCCCTGAACCTCTACAACCGTCAGGAGGAGGATGGCCTCGACACGCCCGACCGGCAGTTCCGGCTGACGCCGGCCGGCACGCTGGCCGGCGGCAATCCGCGAGCGCCGTGGGTCAACGCGCTCACCGGGCGCGCCCGCGGCGCCGAGATCGTGCTGCGCCGACAACCCGCGACGACGGCGTCGGGCGTGCGCTGGTCGGGGTGGATCGGCTACGGCTACGGACGCCTGACGTACGAGAGCGCGCTCGACCCATCGTTCCCCGGCGCCTTCGAGCAGCGCCACCTCGTGACGATCTCGGCCACCACGCAGATCGGCGCGAGCTGGGACGCCAGCACGACGCTGCGGCTGGCGACCAACTGGCCTTACGAGGGCTGGTACGAGGAGCGGAGCGACGGCCGGATCTACCTGTCGGCGGAGCGGAACGCGCTGCGGCTCCCGGACTACGGTCGGCTCGACGTGCGCGTGCGCTATCGCATCACGCTGCCGCGCGGGCGGCTGCTGCTGTTCGCCGAGGCACTCAACGCCACCAACGCCGCCAACTACCGCCAGGTCAGCGCCGGCGTGAATCCCCGGACGTACCTTGTCGGACGTCTGTCGGAAAAGCAGTTGCCGATCATCCCGGCCGTCGGCGCGGCGTACGAGTGGTAGCGCAGCAATTCAGAATTCAGAGTTCAGAATTCGGAATTCAAAGGTCGAAGTACGCGGTGCAAGGGAACGGCGCTCGACGAGGCCATGGCGATGTGTGACGCGGCGCCCCATGTGTCCAGTCCGAGCCCCCAGCCCCGAGCCTTCGCGCCGAGCCCCGAGCCCCCAGCCCCTAGCCCCTAGCCCCTAGCCCCTAGCCCCCAGCCCCCAGCCCCTATAATCGACGGTCATGAGTGCTCCGTCGTCGCCCAAGAAGATCGTGCTCGCCTACTCCGGCGGGCTCGACACGTCCGTCATCCTGCCCTGGCTGAAGTCGCGCTATCCCGGGGTGAAGCTGTATGCCTTCGCGGCCGAACTCGGGCAGGGCGACGAGTTGAAGGCCATCGAGGACAAGGCGAAGAAGAGCGGCGCCGACGCGGTGCTGGTCAAGGACCTGCGCAAGGAGTTCGCCGAGGAGTACTGCTTCCCGATGCTCCGCGCCCACGCGACGTACGAGCAGGACTACCTGCTCGGCACGAGCATCGCGCGCCCGCTGATCGCGAAGCACCAGGTCCTCTACGCGCAGAAGGTCGGGGCCGACGCCGTGGCGCACGGCGCCACGGGCAAGGGCAACGACCAGGTCCGCTTCGAGCTCACGTACCAGGCGCTGAACCCGGCGCTGAAGATCGTGTCGCCGTGGAAGGATCCCCAGTTCCTCGAGGACGGCCTCACCGACCGCGAGACGGCGATCGACTACGCCCGCAAGCACGGGATCCCCATCCTCCAGACCAAGAAGAAGATCTACTCGCAGGACCGCAACCTCTGGCACATCAGCCACGAGGGCGCCGAGATCGAGGATCCGGCGGCCGAGCCGAACGAGCGCGTGTACACGATCTCGGTGCCGCCGTCCAAGGCGCCCAACCGTGCCGAGTACGTGACGATCGACTTCGAGGCCGGCGTGCCGGTGGCCGTCAACAAGAAGAAGTTCCACGGCAAGGGCCACGCCCTCATCGCGCTGCTCAACGAGATCGGCGGGCGTCACGGCGTCGGCCAGGTGACGCTGGTCGAGAACCGCCTCGTCGGCATGAAGAGCCGCGGCGTGTACGAGACGCCGGGTGGCACGATCCTGTACGAGGCCCACAAGGCCCTCGAGCAGATCTGCCTCGAGCGCGAGCTGTACCACGAGAAGCAGCGCATCGCCCTGAAGTACGGCGAGCTCGTGTACTACGGCCAGTGGTTCCACCCGCTGCGCGAGGCACTGCAGGCCTTCGTCGATCACGCCAACCAGATGGTCACCGGGCAGGTGAAGGTGAAGCTGTACAAGGGCCGCGCCACCGCCGTCAGCGCGACGTCGCCGCAGTCGCTGTACGACACCAGCCTCGCCAGCTTCGCGATGGCCGACTACGACGTGACCGCTGCCCGCGGCTTCATCGACCTGTTCGGCCTGCCGATGAAGGTGCGCGGGCTGAAGCAGCAGCAGTAGGGAGTCGGCTGCAGGCGACGGACGACAGGCTGCCTGTTGCCCGTCGCCCGTCGCCCGTCGCCTGAAGGGGCTGCCTGCGGCCTACCCGAAGTCGCCTGCCGGAGGTTCAATCACTATCGTTGGTTAAAGGTCGGTCGCATCGTGCCGATGGTTGTCGGAGGCCACCTACGCGGTGGCCGACGTGACCGATGCCAGATGCTCCCTCCCCATCGGCTCGTCGCACGAGCAGCCGTGTGCTGCTCTCGACAGCCCTCGTCCTCTGTGCGCTTGGCCTGGCGCGCTTCCTCGCCACCATGGCGGGCGTGCCCCCCGGGCCGTTCGCCATCCGGGTGCATGGATTCGCCGCCGCGCTGATGGCGGCGTCGGTGGCCAGCATCCTGGCCGCGTGGCGTGGGCATCGCTGGCTCGCGCGCCACCTGGCCCTGCTGGCGCTGGCAGGGAGCGGACTCCTCGTCGCGCTGCAGGCGGCGATGGACCTCTCGCCCGCGCTCGCGCAGCGCCTCGCCGGACTGTCCCCCCTGCTGCCCCCTCGCCAGGCCATCCTGAGCGTCGTCGTCACGGCGCTCATCGGGCTGCCGCTGCCGGACCGCCTGGGCCGACTGACGGTACGCCACGCCCTGGTACAGGTGTGGAACAGTCTCTTCCTGGCCCTGCTGGCCACGACCAGCCTCGTCACGTGGGCCTCGCCCGGCGCCATGGACAGCTGGCTGCGCTACCTGCTGATGCCGCCGCACCTGGCCATGTGCTGCCTGCTGGTGGCCAGCGGCGTGCTCGCAGATCGCACGCTACGACGCGAGACCACGTGGCAGCGATGGCTGCCGGCTGCCGTCACGATCTTCGTCGGGGCCTGCGCCGTGATCTTCGCCCAGGCCCTCAGTTCGCAGGAGCAGGCCGGGGTCCGGCGGCAAGCCACGGCCGAGGCCCGGCGCCTGGGCGAGGCCCTTGTCGAACAAGTGGCGGCCCTGGAGGCCGATCTCGAGCGGATGCGGGTCCGGTACGAGACCGGCGCGGTGGCCACGCGCGGCGAGTGGGAAGCCGACGCCACCGCAGCGATCAGCGGACACGGGGGCATGCTCACCTCGCTCGCGGTGGCCGACGCCCAGGGCGAATCGCTGTGGATCGTGCCCGCCGCGCTCGCCGACCACCTCAACGGCGCAGCGAGAGCCGGCGCCACCGCCCGCCGCGCCGCCATGGCGCGGGCCGCGGCCGAGCGTGCCCGCGTGGCCTGGACTCCCTCGCCCGGCCTCGACGGCCCACACCGCGGATACGGGGTGGTGGTGCCGCTCGCGGCAACAGCGGGCACGCCCGATCGACTCCTCGCCGCGTCGTACAGCCTCGAGGCGCTGGTGCCCCGCGTGACGGGGGCGTCGCCGTATGCCGTGCGCGTGGCCACCAGCGCCGACCAGGCGCTCCATCTGCACCAGGTGCCGGCGCCACGCGGACGTTTCGGACCCACGTTCACCGAGGCCGCCCCGGTGGACATGCCCGGTGGGCAGCGGCTGCAGGTCCAGGTGACGCCGACGGCGCCGCTGCTGGCCGATCAGCTCAGTGGCCTGCCCCGCCTGGTGCTCGCGCTGGGCCTGCTGCTGGCCGGGGTCGCGGGCGTGGCCACGCGCGTCTACGCGGTGAGCCGCGAACACGCCGAGGCGCTCACCACCAGCAACGCCTCGCTCCAGGCCTCGTTCAAGGCCCTGGCGATGGTCCGCGACCAGCTGATGTCGTCCGAGGTGCAGTTCCGCGGGCTCTTCCTGACCTCCCCGCTCGGCCTGATGCTGTCGCGCGGCGCGCGCCAGATCGAGCATGCGAACCCGGCCCTGCTGCAGTTGCTCGGGTACGACGCCGCGCAGCTCTCCGAGGTCGTGCCCACGGACCTGCTCATCGACGGCGCGCTCATCGAGCAGCAGACGCAGGAACTGCAGTCGCGGGGCGCCTATGGCCCCTACCGCACCCGCCTCAGGCGTCGCGACGGCAGCGAGGTCCCGGTGCTCCTCACCGGCACGCTGATGCGCAGCGCGCAGGGCGAGCCGATGGTCTGGTCCTTCGTGCAGGACAACACGGTCGAGACCGTCGCGGAAGCCGACCGCGCACGGTACCTCGCCGAGTTGGAGAAGCAGGCCGTCGAACTGGCCCAGGCCCGCGACACGGCGCTGGCGGCCACGGCGGCCAAGAGCGGCTTCCTCGCGACGATGAGCCACGAGATCCGCACCCCGATGAACGGCATCATCGGCATGACCGGCCTGCTGCTCGACACCTCGCTGAGCACGGAACAGCGCGAGTTCGCCGACGCGGTGCGCGGCTCGGCCGAGCACCTGCTCACGATCATCAACGACATCCTGGACTTCTCGAAGATCGAGGCCGGCAAGCTGGCGCTCGAGACGGTGGAGTTCGACGTGCGCGCCATCCTCGAGGACGCGCTCGATCTGGTGGCCGAGCCGGCACGCAAGAAGGGCCTGGAGTTCGGCGGGTTCGCCGCCCCCGACGTGCCGCAGATGGTCAAGGGCGACCCGGGGCGCATCCGGCAGGTGCTGCTGAACCTGCTGAGCAACGCCGTCAAGTTCACGGCGCTCGGCTCGGTCAGCGCGCGCGTGTCGGTCGACGCCATGCTCGGCTCGTACGCGACGGTCCGGTTCGAGGTCAGCGACACGGGCGTGGGCATTCCCACGCACGTGCAGCAGCGGCTCTTCCAGCCGTTCACGCAGGCCGATGCCTCCACCACGCGCAAGTACGGCGGCACCGGCCTCGGCCTGGCCATCAGCCGGCAGCTGGCCGAGGCGATGGGCGGCGAGGTCGGCGTCCGCAGCGTCCCCGGCCAGGGCAGCACCTTCTGGTTCACGGTGCGCGTCGAGCGCCTCGCCTTCGCGAGCGACACCGTGGTCAGCGCGCAGCTGCGCGGCCGCCGCGCCCTCTGCGTCGACGACCACGACATCAGCCTGCACGTCTTCCGCAGCCTGCTCATGGGCTGGGGCGTCGACGTCACCCTGGCGACGACGCCGGCGCAGGCGATGGCGGCCCTCGACGAGGCTGATGTGGCCGGGCGTCCGTTCGACTTCGCGATCCTCGATCAGCAGATGCCGGGCATCGACGGCTTCACGCTCGGCGGGCTGATGCGCGGGCGACCGACCACCGCACGCCTCCCCCTCCTGCTGTCGTCGTCGATCGTGCAGCCGGGCGGGCTCGACGAGGCGACCGCGCGCGGGTTCGGCGGGCTGGTCACCAAGCCCGTGAAGAAGCGGTACCTGATGCAGGCCCTCACGCAGGCGCTCGCGCTCGATACGGCGCCGATGGCCGTGGTCACGCCGCCGGTGGCCGCCGCTCCGGCATCGCCGGCGCGACGGATGCGCGTGCTGCTCGCCGAAGACAACCCGGTGAACCAGCGGGTGGCCGTCAGGATGCTCGACAAGCTCGGGCATCGCGTCGACGCCGTCGGCAACGGCCTCGAGGCCGTCGAGGCCCTCGGCCGGTTGCCCTACGACATCGTGCTGATGGACTGCCAGATGCCCGAGTGCGACGGCTACCAGGCCACCGGCCTGATCCGGCAGCGCGAGGAGCAGGGCATCGGCCGCACGGTGATCGTCGCGTTGACCGCCAACGCGATGGAAGGCGACCGCCAGCGCTGCCTGGATGCGGGCATGGACGACTACCTGCCCAAGCCGCTCCGCTTCGACGACCTGAAGACGGTGCTCGAACGCCATGCCGCCCAGTTGCCGCCAGTGGAACCGGCCGCCACGGCCGTCACGCCGGGGGACGGCGCGCGCGTACATTGAGCGGCGCTGGCAATTCGAAATTCAAAACTTGAAATTTGAGGGCGAGGGCCTTTGGCCCCTCGCCTCGGGATGCCACGAGGGGCGGCGGCAAAGCCGCGCCCCGCGAGAATTTCCAATGTCAAACTTCAAATTGCGGCGACGGCGCCCAGCAGGCGGTCGATCTCGGACGCCGTCGTGTAGCACGCACAGCCGATGCGCACCAGGCCATCCTCGCCGTGCCCCAGTCGCTCGACGAGCGTCTGCGCGTAGAAATCACCCGACGACACGAACAGGCCGGCATCGACGAGCCGCAGCGCGACGTCGTGGCTCGTGTGTCCCGCCAGCGTGAACGAGACCGTCGGCGTGCGCGCCGTCCCGGGCGGACGCCCGTACCGCGTCACCCCGGCAATGGCGCCGAGGCCGTCCCACAACTGCCGCGTAAGCGCGGAGGCATCCTCGTGCAGGAGCGCGTGGCTCGCCACGAGACCCGCGCGCAGCGCCCCCGGCCCCGTCCCGACGGGGCCGGCCACCGACGCCAGGAATCGGACGGCGGCCGCGGCGCCGACGATGCCCTCATGACTCTGCGTGCCGGTCTCGAGCGAATCGGGCGGCGCGGCCGGGGCCGGGCGCAGCTTGGGCAGGCGCAGCGACGCGATCAGCTCGGGACGCGCACACAGGATGCCCTGGTGCGGGCCGTAGAACTTGTACGAGGAGCACGCCAGGAAGTCGCAGCCGAGCGCCTGCACATCGACCAGGGTGTGCGGCGCGTAGTGCACGGCATCGACATAGACCAGCGCGCCGACGGCCTTCGCCAGTCGTCCTGCCGCGGCCACGTCCGAGATCGTGCCGATCGCGTTGGAGGCCGCGCCGACGGCCAGCAGCTTCGTGCGCGGCGAGAGGAGGGCCTCGAGCGCAGCCATGTCGAACGACACGCCATCGGCGGCCAGCGGCACGGTCCGCACCGTGACGCCCGCATCCTCGGCCGCATGACGCCACGGGTCGACGTTCCCGTGATGGTCGAGCTCGGTGACGATGATCTCGTCGCCCGCGCCCCACTGCCGGGCGAGCGCGCGCGCGACATGGAACGTGATCGTCGTCATGTTCTGCCCGAAGCTCACCCACTCGGGCCCGGGCGCGTTGAAGAAGGCCGCGTACACCTCGCGCGCGTCGAGCAGCGCCGCGTCGGTCTCCAGGCTGGTCGGGTACACCCAGTGGGTGTTGGCGTTGTGGTGCAGCAGGTAGTCGGCCATCGCGTCGACGACCGACTGCGGCACCTGCGTGCCGCCGGGCCCATCGAAATAGGCCACCGGCTGGCCGGCGTGCACGCGCTGGAGGGCGGGGAACTGGGAGCGGACCGATTCCATAAGGCCTACAGGCTACAGGCTGCAGGCTACCCGACACCAGTCAGGTAGCCTGTCGCCCGCGGCCCGTGGCCTGTCCTACGCCTTCTTCGAGATGCGCATCCCGTAGAAGGAGCGGTGGACGAAGAACATCGACACGAGCAGGAAGCCGATGGTCATGGCGACCGTCAGCCCGGTGTGGGCGTAGTCGGCGCCCTTCATGCTGACGGCGAGTTCGACGGCCAGGAGGCCGAAGAGCGTCGTGAACTTGATCACCGGGTTCATGGCCACCGAGGAGGTGTCCTTGAACGGGTCGCCGACGGTGTCGCCGACCACGGTGGCGTCGTGCAGGGGCGTGCCCTTGGCCTTGAGCTCGGTCTCGACGATCTTCTTCGCGTTGTCCCAGGCGCCGCCGGCGTTGGCCATGAAGATGGCCTGGTAGAGCCCGAAGAGCGCGATGGAGACGAGGTAGCCGATGAAGAAGAACGGCTCGTAGAACGCGAAAGCGAGGGTGCCGAAGAACACGCCGAGGAAGATGTTGAACATCCCCTTCTGCGCGTACTGCGTGCAGATGGCCACGACCTTGCGGCTGTCCTCGACCGAGGCCTTCTCGGCGCCGGAGTCGAGCTTGATGTTGGCCTTGATGAACTCCACCGCGCGGTAGGCGCCGGTCGTCACGGCCTGCATCGACGCGCCGGTGAACCAGTAGATGATCGCGCCGCCGGTGATCAGGCCGAGCAGGAAGGGCGGGTGCAGGATCGACAGGCGCGCCACCAGTTCCGGTCGCAGCCCCTCGGTGAGCACCATGACGATCGAGAAGATCATCGTCGCGGCGCCGACCACGGCCGTGCCGATGAGCACCGGCTTGGCGGTCGCCTTGAAGGTGTTGCCGGCGCCGTCGTTCTCCTCGAGGAACTGCTTGGCCTCCTCGAAGTTCGGCGTGAACCCGAAGTCCTTCTTGACCTCGGCGGCGATGCCCGGGATCGACTCGATCGTCGAGAGCTCGAACACCGACTGCGCGTTGTCGGTGACCGGGCCGTACGAGTCGACGGCGATGGTCACGGGGCCCATGCCGAGGAAGCCGAAGGCGATCAGGCCGAAGGCGAACACGGCGGGCGCCACCATCAGGCCCTCGAGGCCCATCAGGCTGACGTAGTAGCCGGCGCCCATCAGCACCACGATGGTCAGGCCGAGCCAGTAGGCCGAGAAATTGCCGGCGACCAGGCCAGACAGGATGTTCAGGCTGGCGCCGCCCTCTTCCGAGCTGCTGACCACCTCACGGACGTGCGCCGAGTCGACCGACGTGAAGATCTTGACGAACTCGGGGATGATGGCGCCCGCCAGCGTGCCGCAGGTGATGATGCTGGCCAGCTTCCACCACAGCGAGGCGTCGCCGCCGATCGTCGGGATGAGCAGGTACGAGGCGACGTAGGTGAGCACCACCGACACGCCCGACGTGATCATCACGAGGCTGGTGAGCGGGTGCTCGAAGTTCATCGACTTGGCGTTGCCGTAGCGCGCCTTCGCCATGCCCTCGTTGATGAAGTACGACAGCCCGCTGGCCACCACCATGACGATGCGCATCATGAAGATCCAGACGAGCAGCTGGACCTGCACGAGCGGCTCGCGCACGGCGAGCATGATGAACGTGATCAGCGCCACGCCGGTCACGCCGTAGGTCTCGAAGCCGTCGGCGCTCGGGCCGACCGAGTCGCCCGCGTTGTCGCCCACGCAGTCGGCAATCACGCCGGGGTTGCGCGCGTCGTCTTCCTTGATCTTGAAGACGATCTTCATCAGGTCGCTGCCGATGTCGGCGATCTTGGTGAAGATGCCGCCGGCGATGCGCAGCGCCGCGGCGCCGAGCGACTCGCCGATGGCGAAGCCGATGAAGCAGGGGCCCGCGTAGTCGGCCGGCACGAACAGCAGGATGATCAGCATCAACAGCAGCTCGACCGAGATGAGCGCCATGCCGATGCTCATGCCGGCCTTCAGCGGGATCGCGTAGCAGGGGAACGGCTTGCCCTCGAGCGCCGCGAAGGCGGTGCGCGAGTTGGCGAACGTGTTCACCCGGATGCCGAACCACGCCACGCCGTAGCTGCCGGCCATGCCCACCAGGGAGAACAGCAGGATGACGGCGACCTTGAGCGGCGGGAAGCCGTACACGTCGGCGCCGGTGATCGGGTCGATCGTGTGGGCGAGCCGGCCGAAGTACAGCAGGACGATGGCGCCGATGAACAGCCAGAGGATCATCAGGAAGCGCCCCTGCTGCTGCAGGTACGCCTGGCAGGTCTCGTAGATCAGCTCGGAGACCTCCAGCATCGAGCGGTGCACGGGCATCCGCTTCAGCTGCTGGTAGATGGACAGGCCGAACAGCAGCCCGAGCCCACTGACGACCAGTCCGATCAGGAGCAGGGTGTGGCCACCGACGCCGAGGAAGGTGGCCGAGTTCAGGTCGGGAAGCACCAGGTTGGCTTCGCCACCGGGGCGATGCTCCTGGGCGAGGACCGGGGCGGCGGCCAGCAGGCCGACCGCGAGGGTCAGTGCGCTCGTGATGAGGCGACGGACGACAGGCATTGGATTGTGTCTCGAGAGTCGGCGGCGGGACGCGGGGCACCCCTTCGCCCCATGGACCTTGCAGTCTCGTCCCTCAGTGTGTGGATGCGCAGCGCGCGGCTGTCCGCCATAGACCGCGCGCGATTGTGTCATAAGGCGCGGCCGCCCGCCTAGGAGGGGCCGGCGGGGTCCGACGGATGCCCCCGGCCACGGGCCGGCGGGGGCCGGGGCGGTGACGGAAGGGTGATTGCGCCCTGTCCCTCGGAAGAACGCCCATATAATGCCGGGGTCCAACCCTGACGGAGTGTCCCGATGATCTGGTGGTACTGGGTGGTACTCGGCCTGCTGCTCACGGGACTCGAGCTCGCGACGCCTGGCGGCTTCTTCCTGCTGTTCTTCGGCATCGGCGCCCTGCTGGTCGGCGGCCTGGTCACGATGGGCGTCGGCGGCCCGGCCTGGGTGCAGTGGCTGCTCTTCTCGGTGTTCTCGGTGGCGGCCCTGGTGTTCTTCCGCACCCCCCTGCTGCGTTTGATGGAAGCAAGGACTCCCGGTTCGGGCGACATCGACTCCCTTCGCGGCGAGGTCGCGGTCGCCATGGACGGCATCCCCGCCGGAGGACTCGGGCGCGCGCAGCTGCGCGGCACGGTCTGGACGGCGCGCAACCTCGGGACCGACCCGATCACGCCCGGCCAGCGGTGCCTGGTGACCTCGGTGGACGGTCTCACCATCTCGATCCGCCGCGAAGGAGCGCTCTGACCCATGGAAGGCCTGATTGTCCTCGTCATCTTCGCGGTTCTGGTCCTGATCATCGTCGCCAAGACGGCGATCGTGGTGCCGCAGCAGAGCGCCTACGTGGTGGAGCGGCTCGGACGGTATGCCGGCACGCTCGACGCCGGGTTCCACATCCTGGTGCCCTTCATCGACGTGGTGCGCTACAAGCACTCGCTGAAGGAGAACGCGATCGACATCCCGGCCCAGGTCTGCATCACGCGCGACAACGTCCAGGTGGGCGTCGATGGCGTGCTCTACCTGAAGGTGATGAACCCCGAGCGCGCCTCGTACGGCATCCAGGACTACCACTTCGCCATCTCGCAGCTGGCGCAGACCACGCTGCGCAGCGAGGTCGGCAAGATCGACCTCGACAAGACGTTCGAGGAGCGCACCAACATCAACACCCAGGTGGTGAGCGAGGTGGACAAGGCCACCGACCCCTGGGGCGTGAAGGTGCTGCGCTACGAGATCAAGAACATCACGCCACCCTCCGACGTGCTGGCCGCGATGGAGAAGCAGATGCGGGCCGAGCGCGAGAAGCGCGCGGTCATCCTGACCTCGGAAGGCCAGCGCGACGCGGCGGTCAACACCGCGGAAGGCGCCAAGCAGGAAGTGATCAAGGCGTCGGAAGCACGGCGCCAGCAGCAGATCAACGAGGCCGAGGGCGAGGCGTCCGCGATCATGGCCGTGGCGCGCGCGACCGCCGAAGGCATCCGCGAGGTCGCCGCGGCGATGCAGGCCCCCGGCGGGGCCGAGGCCGTGCAGCTGCGCGTGGCCGAGCAGTACATCACGCAGTTCGGCAACCTCGCCCAGAAGACCAACACGATGATCATCCCCGCCACCACGAGCGACATCAGCGGCATGATCGCCACCGCGATGCAGGTGGTGAAGAAGACGTCGTAGGAGGTACCGGGTACCGGGTACCGGGTA
>NZ_JBIINP010000084.1:0-17600 GCF_044337415.1 Luteitalea sp. | reverse complement strand
ACGCGCTCGCGGGCGACCGCGAACACTGCCTCGCCGCGGGGATGAACGACTACCTGGCCAAGCCCGTGCGCCGGGAGGCGCTGGCCGAGATGCTCGCGCGCTACGCGCCAGCGGCGGCCTGACGCGCCTGTGGCGCGTCAGGCCGCATGCCGCGATGCTGCGATGCCGGGAACGCCGCCAAGCCCTTCTACCTTCTACCTTCTACCTTCTACCTTCTACCTTCTACCTTCTACCTTCTACCTTCTACCTTCTACCTTCTACATGAAGCATGAAGCATGAAGCATGAAGCATGAAGCATGAAGCATGAAGCATGAAGCATGAAGCATGAAGCATGAGGCATGCGCCATGCGCCATGCGCCATGCCTACCCGTTCGCCTTCTCGATCTTCGCCCACGAGTCGCGTAGCGTCACGGTGCGGTTGAAGACCGGGCGTCCGGGTGTGCCATCGGGGTCGGCACAGAAGTAGCCCAGGCGCTCGAACTGCCAGGTGATGCCGGCAGTCGCGTCGCCCAGCGAGGGCTCCACGAGGGCGTCGGTCACCTCGAGCGCGTGCGGGTTCATCTCCTCGGTGAAGTGGCGCGTGTCGTCGGTGCCGGGCTGCTCGGTCGTGAACAGCCGATCGTAGAGGCGCACCTCGGCGCGGACTGCGTGCGGCGCCGACACCCAGTGCAGCGTGCCCTTCACGCGACGCTGCTCGCCCGCCGATCCCCCGCGCGTGTCGGGGTCGTAGGTGCAGCGCAACTCCACCACCTCGCCGGCCTCGTCCTTCACCACCGATTCGCAGCGGATGATGTAGGCGTAGCGAAGCCGGACCTCGTTGCCCGGGAACAGGCGGAAGAACTTCTTCGGCGGGACCTCGCGGAAGTCGTCCTGCTCGATGTAGAGCTCACGCGAGAACGGCACCTGGCGGGTGCCGGCGGCTTCGTCCTCGGGGTTGTTGATCGCCTCCATCATCTCGACCTGCCCCTCGGGGTAGTTCTCGATGACGATCTTCAGCGGCTTGAGCACCGCCATGGCGCGCGGTGCGACGCGATTGAGGTCCTCGCGGACGCTGTGCTCGAGCAGCGCCACGTCGATCAGGCTCTCGTTCTTGGCCACGCCGATGCGCGCGCAGAACTCGCGGATGGACGTCGGCGTGTAGCCACGGCGACGCATCCCCGAGATGGTGGGCATGCGCGGGTCGTCCCAGCCGGACACGATCTTCTTCTCCACCAGTTCGAGCAGCTTGCGCTTGCTCATCACCGTGTAGGTGAGGTTCAGGCGCGCGAACTCGATCTGCTGGGGGTCGCCGGGCAGGTCGGGGAACTGCTCGATGATCCAGTTGTAGAGCGGCCGGTGATCCTCGAACTCCAGCGTGCAGAGCGAGTGCGTGATCCCCTCGATGGCGTCCGACAGCGCGTGCGCGAAGTCGTACATCGGGTAGAGGCACCAGCGATCGCCGGTCCGGTGGTGATGCGCGTGCCGGATGCGGAACAGCGTCGGGTCGCGCATGTTCATGTTCGGCGACGCCATGTCGATCTTCGCGCGCAGCACGTGCGACCCGTCCGGGAACTCGCCGGCGCGCATGCGCTCGAACAGCGACAGGTTCTCGTCGGCCGGGCGATCACGGAACGGCGAGTTGCGCCCGGGCTGCGTCAGCGTGCCGCGGTACTCGCGGATCTGGTCTGCCGTCAGGTCGTCGACGTAGGCGAGGCCGCGGCGGATCAGGGCGACGGCGCAGTCGTAGATCTGCTCGAAGTAGTCCGAGGCGTAGAACTCGCGCGTGTCCCAGTCGAACCCCAGCCAGCGGACGTCCGCGCGGATCGAGTCGACGTACTCGACGTCCTCCTTGGTCGGGTTCGTGTCGTCGAGGCGCAGGTTGCAGAGGCCCCCGAACTCGGACGCGACCCCGAAGTTCAGGCAGATCGACTTGGCATGGCCGATGTGGAGGTAGCCGTTCGGCTCGGGCGGGAAGCGCGTGTGCACGCGCGCCCCGTGACGACCGGCCTTGAGGTCCTCGCTGACGATCTGGCGAATGAAGTCCAGCGGCGCGGCTGGGGCCGGGCTGGCGTTGCTGGTGGCGTCGGACATGAACGGTTAGGCAGTAGCGAACGTCCGGCCTTGCGCCGGGCAATCTGCCTAGTGTACCCGCCGCGCGGAATCGCGGGGCGGATTCTCGTCGCCGCCCTGGCGTCGAGTTGCGCACCGGCACGACGTCATGCTCATGCGGAAACATGTTGTAGTTGAAGTTCGTAAAGTAGTATTAATGCTACGTAATGAATCCTTACTGCTTCCAAGCCAGTGCCGCAGGGCCAGGTGGGGCCATGGAACGCGACCGACACGCCTCCTGGTGCGTCGGCGTCGGGTCCGCGAGCCCGCTGGCCCACCCGAGGTGACGCCGCTCATGGCCCGCCCCACGAAGGCCCCGTCCGATCACGTCCACAACCGCATCGCCGTGCTGCGCGCCGAGCGGCGCATCAGCCGACAGGACCTGGCCGATGCGGTCGGTGTGCACTACCAGACCATCGGCTATCTGGAACGCGAGGAGTACAGCCCGACGCTTGCCCTTGCGCTGCGCATCGCCGAGTACTTCACGCTGCCCGTCGAGGCGATCTTCTCGACGCAGCCGTTCGCCCCGATGAGCACGGTCCTCTACAAGACCCCCGGAGAACACGCATGAGCCCTGAGACCTTCCTGCCCGGCGCCTCGACGCCAGCCGATCCTGTCGCCCTGCACGCCGATGCCTTGCTGCAGGATCGGCGACTCGACTGGCTGCGGCCACGCGCGCGGCGACGCGCTTTCGTCCTGGCGACGCTGGCCAGCATCGTGGGCGTCACCACCGCGTGCTTGCTCGATCGGTCGTGGCTCGTCGTGGTGATGCTGGTGCCCGCCTTCGGAGCGTGGTGGGGGCTGCAGCGCGTGGTGCGCGGTATCGCTGACCTGCCGGACGCCTACGTGGACGAACGCATGCGGCAGGTGCGCAACGGCTACTACCGGAAGGCCTACGTCCTGCTGGCGGGCCTCACCGCGGTGGTGCTGCTGGGGTTGTACCTCGCGGTGGATGCGCGCCGGGTGCAACTCGCCCTGCAGGCGCGTCATCTGCACGCCCTCTTCTGGGCGGTCGAGCTCCTGGCGCTGACGTTGCCCTCGATGCTCGTGGCGTGGAATGAGCCCGAAGTCTGACGCGACCTCGTCAGGCTTCGGGCTCGGGGCGATGCCGGGAGCCCGCCGGCAGGGGGTACCGGCAGGAAAGGGGGCGCCGGAGGCGGCGATTCCGCCGTCGCGGCACTCCGGCGCGCCGCCGTGGCTGCCTGCCGCCTCGCCCGATGCGACAGCGGTCACGGCCCTTCGGCGGCCGGCATCGCAGGCCAGGCTACATGGCGAACACGGGGTCGAGCGTGCGCAGGACGTCGGCCCGGCAGTAGTGCCCACCCGAGGTGCGGGTCAGCACGCCCGCGTCCACCAGGCTGTCGAGCACGTACCCGCACGTCGGTGCATCCATACCCCACAGGCGCTGGCCCTGCGGGCGCGTCAGGCTCAGCGACGGCTGCATGGCATACGCATCCATGACGACCGTGCGCCACTCCGGAACGCTGCGGCGGAGCTGGATCATCGGTTCCTCCTGCCACCAGGCGGCACCAGACATGGACGTCGCGGACATGGCGTCGGCTCTCATAGCGCCGTCAACTCCTGTTCGTGGGCAGGCGCCCACACCGGGGTCGTGGCGCGGAGGGTGTGATGCGGCACCGTGAGCACGGGGCACGGGGCCAGGCGCACCACGCGGTCGGCGACGCTGCCGAGCACCAGGCGCCGCACCGGGCCATAGCCGTGCGTGCCGACGACGATCAGGTCGGCACCGTGGCTGGCGGCGTACTGCGCGATCTCGCGTGCCGCCGGCAGTCCGGCCACGACGGTCCGGACGATCTGCGGGATGCCGACCGTGACGGGCAGCGTCCGGGCGGCGAGCATGCGTTCGGCGTCGGCGATGCTCTCCTGCTGCAGCGCCGAGAAGTCGAGCCCCGGTGCCTCCACGCTCCATGCCTGCTGGCGGGCGTCGGGGATGACATGCAACAGGTGAAGCGCGCTGCCGTGTGTGGCAGCCAGTTCGCAAGCGACGCGCAGCGCGTCGTCCGAGGTTTCGCTGAAGTCGATGGCGGCGACGATGGTGCGGAAGACCGACATACGCACCCTCCTGGGTGGCACGGGCCCGAGAGACCCGTGACTGACCCGAGAGAATGCATGGCGTGTGCCGAGTCGGCACACGCCGGATTGCCACCGAATTGGCAATCGGCCGCACGGCGCGGAACTTCAGTGTGGAAATTCCCCCCGGGGGAGGGGGGATGTTTCCGCCGTGCCGGAAATCCGGAAGCGGGGCAACGAGCCCGGCGCTCCGAGTCGCCCTGTCCTCGACGGTCGGGCCGCCTCTCCGAGGCATCGCCCAAGCCCCCGGTAGAGCCGGCGCTCCGAGCCCGGCCCACTGGTCAACCCGCGGGCTACAGGCGACGGGCTACTGGCAGCCTGTCGCCTGTGGCCTGCAGCCCCTTCTAGCCCAGGCAGGCGAACACTTCGCGATAGAACTCCGGGTGTGACTCCCACGTCTGGCCCGTCACCAGACGCCCGTCGCGGACGGCCTGCTCGGTGGCCACGTAGGTCGCCCCGGCCGCCTCGAGTTCCCAGCGGCAGTTCACGTACGCCGTGACGCGCTTGTCCGCGATCAGGCCGGCCGCGGCCAGCACCTGCACGCCGTGGCAGATGGCGAACACCCACTTGCCGGCCGCGTCGAACGCCCGCACCAGGCCGATCACGCGCGGGTCGTGGCGCAGGTACTCCGGCGCGCGCCCGCCGAGGACGAGGATGGCCTCGTACCCGGCCGGGTCGGCCTCGTCGAACGTGAGGTCCGACTCGGCGCCGTAGCCGGGCTTCTCGATGTACGTGTCCCAGCCCGGCTCGAAGTCATGAATCACCAGGTGGAGGCGCCGGCGACTGGGCGCCGCGATGTCGGCCACCCAGCCAGCCTCCTGGAAGCGCTGCTTGGCGTACAGGCATTCGAAGCTCTCGCCGGCGTCGCCGGTGATGATGAGGATGTGGCGGCTCATGAGATGTCCTTGGTTAGCTGTTCGGCTTCGGTGTGCGAAATCGCGCGCAATCCTGACCAAATCGTGACGATTGATGACACCGGAACGCTGCAGAACCGGGCCTTGCGGGGCGATAGTGAATGGTAAGCTCGAAGGTCCTGTTGCGACAGTCGCGCGCGGTTCACCGGTTGGCCCAGGCTCCAGAGGTCCATCGCCATGAAGACGCCGTCTCTCGACCTTTTCAAGCTGGCCTTCGAGTCGTCCCCGAGCGGCAAGCTGGTGACCGATGACGCCGGCACGATTCTGCTCGCGAACAAGGAAACCGAGCGGCTCTTCGGCTACGGCCCAGGCGAACTGATCGGGCGGCCGGTCGACGCCCTCGTCCCCCAGCGGCTGAGGCAGCGGCATGCCGAAGACCGGCAGTCGTTCCACGGGGCGCCGCAGGCGCGCCGCATGGGTGCCGGACGAGACCTGTACGGCCTGCGCAAGGACGGCACGGAGATCCCGATCGAGATCGGCCTGAATCCCGTGCAGACCCCCGACGGCCTGCGCATCCTCACGTCGATCGTCGACATCAGCGCGCGCCGGACCCTCGAGGCCCAGCTGCGCCAGGCCCAGAAGCTCGAAGCCGTGGGCACGCTGGCCGGCGGCATCGCGCACGACTTCAACAACCTGCTGCGCAGCATCATCGGCTACACCGAACTCGCGTCCGACGCCGTCACTGATCCGTCTGTCCGCGCCGACCTGGACCAGGTGCGGAAGGCTGCCGCGCGTGGGCAGGAACTCGTGCTCCGGATGCTGGCGTTCAGCCGGCCCAGCGAGCCGCAGCGGGGGCCGACCAGCCTGGCGGCGCCCTGCCGCGAGGCCGTCGACCTGCTGCGGTCCACGATCCCCTCGCTCATCGAAATCCGCTGGCGCAGCGCCGACGAGGCGCCTGCCGTACGGGCCGATGGCACGCAGATGCAGCAGGTGGTGATGAACCTGGTGACCAACGCCGCCCAGGCCATCGGCGACGCCTGCGGGTGCGTCGACGTGTCGCTGGCGCCCTTCAGGGCCACCGAGGCCTTCCTGGCGGCGCATCCTGGCGCCATCGGCGGGCTCTACGCGCGCTTGTCGGTCTCCGACACCGGCCCGGGCATGAGCGAGGAGACGCGGCAGCATGCCTTCGAGCCCTTCTACACGACCAAGCCCGTGGGGAAGGGGACCGGCCTCGGCCTCTCGGTGGTGCATGGCATCGCCCAGGCCGCCGGCGGTCTGGTGCACATCGACAGCCGGGTCGGTGTCGGCACGACGGTGCACGTCTACCTGCCGGCGGCGGAGGCCCCGGCTCTCGCGCCGGTCGTGTCTCCGGACACGGCCACTGGGCCGCACGTCCTCTTCGTGGACGACGAGGAGGCCATCAAGGAGCTCAGCCGTCGACAGCTCGAGAATGCGGGCTTCCGGGTCACGGCCTTCTCCTCGAGCTTGAAGGCGCTCGAGGAGTTCCGCCAACAGCCCGACGACTTCGCCCTGCTCGTCACCGACAACACGATGCCGAAGATGTCGGGCTTGCAGCTTGCGCAAGAGGTGCTGGCGCTGCGGCCGGGCATGCGCGTGCTGCTCGTGTCGGGCCTCGTGGACATGCTGGCCCCCGAGGTGATCTACGAGCGGGGCATCTCAGGCCTCCTGCGCAAGCCGCACACGGGCGCCCAGCTCGTCGCGGCGGCGCGCGCCCTCACCGACACCTCGTCCTGATCGAGCTGAACACCTGGTGACGGACGCGGCCGTACGGTTTCCGTATGGCCACGTTCGCGTGGCGATCACCGTGGCGGCACGTACCCGCGCGGCACGAACTCGAGGGCAACGGCCGTGCCCGGCGTTGCCTCGTCTGGCGCCGGCTGCCAGGTCGCGTAGAGCGCATCGAGCGTCGCTCGCGGGCCGCATCCGAGGTCGCCCGTGAGGTCCTCGCGGAAGGTCACCAGCTTGAGGGCAGCCGGGGCAGCTGCGGTCAGCCTGACGAGTGTGCCCTCCACGTCCACGACGTAGGTCGGCGCGCCTGCGCTGCATTCGACCCGCACCAGGTACCCGAAGCCGCGACGTTGACCTGCGGCAGCGCTGATGAAGTCTGGCGCGAGGCGCGGCCGTGTCTGCGTGAACGACATGCCGGCATCACTCACCTTCACGCCGTGGGTCCGCTCCGCGGCGGCGATCCGGGCCTGGTGCTTCTGGTACGCCTCCAGCTCTGCGGCCAGTCCCGTCGCGTCCGACCTGAGGGCGTCGTCGCGCGTCCGGGTGGCGGCCATCCGCGCGAGCGCCTTGGCGGCCGCCACATCGTTGGCCTGGGCGCGCAACTGCGCGAGGCCGAGGATGTACACGTCGCGCGAGGGGACGAGCGTGAGCGCCTGCTGCTCGGCAAGGATGGCCTCGCCGGTGCGCGCCGGGTCTCGGGCCAGCACGAGGGCGAGCAGGTGATGGGCGTCGGCGAAGGCGGGGTTCAGGGCGATGCTGCGGCGCACGGCCTGCTCCTGGCGCTGCTGCAGCGCGCGTGCGTCGCCGCTGCTCGCCGCCTGCAGGTCGTCCTCGAGCACGGCTGCGAGCTGGTAGTGCGTCATGGACGACGCCCGGTCGCTCGCCGCAGCCCGCTCGAGGAACGTCCGCGCGTCGGCGTGGCGGCCCTCCTTCAGGGCGCTGCGCGCCTGGACCTCGTTGGCGACGGGGCAGCCGGGATCCAGTGCCAGCGCCCGCGCCACCTGGGCCTGCGAGGCGGCGCCGAGGTCCAGGCGCTGCAGCAGGTCGCCGAGCAGGGCATGGGCATCGGCCTCCGGGATCGCGGTGACGGGCAGGCGCGCGATCTTCGTGAGCCGCTCGTCGAAGGTCACCACCTGCTGCATGAACCGCCCCACATCGATGTAGGCCCGCAACTCCCGCTCGAGCTGTGCCGCGGGCACGCCCAACTGCTCCTGGGCCGCCGCGTCGAGCGGGCGCCCCGCCGCGAGCACCGCGACGAACGTCTGTGCCTTCGCGGCGTAGCGCTGCTGGTTGCCGAGGAACAGGTAGTGGATCAGGGCCCACGACTCGGCTTCGAAGATGTCGCGCCGGTCCTTGCGGGTGTACTCGGGGGACTCGCGCGTGGCCGCGATCACCGCTGGCAGTGGCAGGAACGACTGCCGCAGTAACGTGACGTACGCCTCGTCAGGGCGCCCCACGTAGGCCTGCTCGCGGTTGTACGCGGCCTGGAAGGTGGCGAAGTACGAGGCGAGGCCCTGGCTGGCCCACAGGGGGAGGGCGCCGCGTTGGTCGTCCATCAGCAGGTGCACGTACTCCCAGTACAGCACCGGCATGTGGGTCTCGAGATCCTCGAGGTTGAGCACCATGTGGCTCATGTCCTCGCCGGGCAGGTAGTAGCCGCTGATGCGCGGGGCGTTGGGCGGCCTTGGCGGGGAGAACTGCTCGAACGCGCGCTGGTTGCCGAAGGCCACCACGCGCGCCCGACGCGCCGCCGGTTTCTTGAGATCGGGGAAGATCTGCTCCATCGCCTGCCGGAACTGCTCGAGGCGATCGGCCAGGCCCCGCAGGTCACGTTCACCGGCCGTGCCGACGATGTCGAAGTTCGGCGTTTCGAGTCGCTTCCAGTTCTTCTGGGCGCCCACCTCCTGCGCCCGCGCGCCGGTGGTCATCAGCACGAGTGCCGCCAGGACCACGCCGACCACGCCGAGGGCACGCCTCCGCGCGCCACGCTTCTCGTGCCTCATGCACCCTCCCCGGATGACTCCCCTGGATCGACGGACATGATACGGCGAGTTCCCGCAGCACCGAGGGCCTTTCTCCTCGACAGCCGCACCGTTTTCTGGTGAATTGTGCCGATGCAGCTCATCGCGGGCATCGACCTCGGCGGCACGGCCGTCAACTACACGCTCATCGATCTCGACGGACGCTTCCTCATCGAGGACCTCTGTGAACACCCGGCCCGCAGTGTCGAGGGCCCGGACGTGTGCCTGCAGCAGATCGAGGACGGCCTCGCCATCGCGGTCGCTCGGGTGGGCGCCTCGCCGGCCGACGTGATTGCCGTCGGCCTCGACACCCCCGGGCCTGCCAGCGCGACGGGCGTGCTGAGCGCGAAGGGCTCCACCAACTTCGTCCACCCGAACTGGGCAGGCTTCGACCTGCCGGGCAACCTCACCGTGCGCCTGAAGAAGCCGGTGTGCTACCTGAACGACGGCAACGCCGGGGCGCTCTGGGGCCACTACAACATCTTCGGCAGCACCCCGGCCACGTCCATCTCGGCGATCGTCGGCACCGGCCTCGGCGGCGGCGTCATCGTCGACGGCAAGGTCGTGACGGGGCGCGGCGGCTTCGGGGGAGAGTGCGGCCACGTCCTGATCCCGACGCAGCGCATCAAGGGCCTCGAGGACGTGGACCCGCCCTGCAACTGCGGCCGTGTCGGCGACCTCGAGTCGGTGTGCTCGCTCACCGCGATCCGGCGCACGCTGCTGCCCACGTTCCTCGCGAAGTACCCCGGACATGAACTCGCCGCGCTCGATCCGAAGGACGCGGCCAAGAAGGTGCGCGGCATGGCCGAGCGGGGCGACGCCATGTGCCGCGACATCTTCCGCGCGCAGGCCCACGCCCTCGGGCTGTTCTTCGACCAGATGGTCAACACGTTCGACCCCGACGCCCTCATCGTCGGGGGAGGCGCCATCGAAGCCTCGGCCGACTTCCAGGCCTGGTTCCTCGGCGAGATTCGTGCGGGCATGCCCGTGCAGCGCGAGGAGCAGGCCGACATCCCCATCCGCATCATGCCCAACGGCGACACGGCCGGTGCGCGCGGCGCGGCGATCGAGGCGCTGCGGCTGGCCAGGGCCGTCGCCTGATTCGCACGATGCGCTAGCATCGGCGACCATGCCCACCCACTCTTGCCGGGCGCGCTCGTGGCGCGCCCGCGTCGGCGGCGCCGTGGCGCTCGCGTTCGCCTGCCTGGCCACGCCCGGCAGCGCCCAGTCCGTGGCCGATGCGCCCTTCCCGCAGCAGCGCGCGGTGGCGGGCCCGGCCCCAGCCGCCGCGAGTCCTGGCGCCGCGTCGCCCGCCGTGCCGGCCGGCACGCTGCACATCGCCCATGGGCCCGACGGTCGGCACGCCATCGTCGTGGGCGCCGAACTGCGTGAGTGGCGGTCGGGGCAGTGGTCGCCGGTGCGGATCGGCGACGACACCGAGGGCTGGTCTCCCGCGTCCATCGCCGCGATTGCCTGGGATGGTGCGGGCAGCCTGTGGGTGGGCACCTCGCAGGGCGTGGCGACGCGCGACGCCGGCGGGCGCTGGCGCTTCATCGATCCGCGACGCGGCCTGCCCGTGCTCGGCATCACGTCCCTGGCGGGGATCCAGGCCGGTGGCGTGTGGGTCGGCACGGTCGACGGCGCCGTGCGCCTCGGCGCCGACGGCACCATCGAGTACCGACAGGGCCGCCGTTGGCTGCCACACGACGAGATTCGTCGCGTCACCGTGGATGCCTCGGGCACGGCGTGGTTCGACACCCCGGCCGGCACGGGTGGTATCGGCACAACACCGACCACGCTCGCCGCGAAGGCGACGGCCTACGACGCCGACATCGACCGCCATCATCGGCGCACGCCCTACGGGTACGTGGTCGAGGCACACCTGCGCACGCCGGGCGACCGCGCCACGGCATACACGACCGACAACGACAACGACGGCCTGTGGACGGGCATGTACGGCGCGGCGCAGGCCTTCGCGTGGGCGGCCACGCGCAGCCAGACGTCTCGGCAGCGGGCCCGCCGCGCCTTCGAGGCGCTGCGCTTCCTCGTCGACGTCACGCGGGGCGGCACCCCCGCCGTCGACGACGGGTTCCCGGCGCGCAGCATCCTGCCGACCAGCGGCCCCGATCCGAATGGCACGGCCTACACGCCGGAGGCCGACCGCAAGCACAAGGAGCGCGACGCCTACTGGAAGGTGCTCTCGCCGCGCTGGCCACGCAGCGCCGACGGGCAGTGGTTCTGGAAGACCGACACCAGCTCGGACGAGCTCGACGGGCACTACTTCTTCTACGCGCTCTATCACGACCTCGTGGCGCGCGACGACGCCGAACGTGCCGAGGTCGCGGCCGTGGTCCGCCGCATCACGGACCACCTGTTGTCGCACGACTTCACGCTGCAGGACCACGACGGGACGCCGACGCGCTGGGCGGTCTTCGGCCCAGCGGCGCTCAACCTGAGCCCGCGATGGATGGAGGAGCGCGGCCTCAACAGCCTGTCGATGCTCACGTACCTGCGCGTGGCGCACCACATGACGGGTGATGCGCGCTACGACACGGCCGCGCGCGAGCTGGTCACGCGGCACGGCTACGCGAACAACCTGCTGTTTCCGAAGGTCACCTCCGGCGTCGGCGGCGGCAACCAGTCCGACGACGAGATGGCCTTCATGAACTACTACCATCTCCTGAAGTACGAGACGGACGCCGTGGTCCGTGCCGCTGCGGCGCGCTCGCTGCGCGACTACTGGCGGCTCGAGCGGCCCGAGCGCAACCCCTTCTTCAACCTCGTTGCCGGCATCTCGTTGCGCGGGATGGCGTACACCGACGCCTTCGGCACCGACTCGCTCGCCCCGAAGGACGAGGAATGGGTGCCCGACACGGTCGACACCCTGCGGCGCTTCCCCGTGGACCTGGTCGATCACGGCCTGCGCAACGCGCACCGGCTCGACGTGCAGCCGCTGCCATCGCACGTCCGCCCGGACGGCGGGCGCGCGGCCGGCCTGCTCACGCGCGACGGCAAGGTGCTGCCGGTCGACGAGCGCATGGTGTTCCACTGGAACGTCGATCCGTACGTCCTCGATTACGCAGGGCGTGGGACGCGGCTTGCAGACGGCACCTCCTTCCTGCTGCCGTACTACATGGCGCTGCACCACGGGATCATCGTCAAGCCGTAGCGTCGCCGGCCTGTCGATGTGTCGCAGTGGTGGGGTGGCGACCTGTCGAAGGGTGTTGGCGTGCGCGAGGCCCTTTCGGCGCGTGCCCGTGCGGGGCATACTGGCGCCATGTCCGAGTCGGCTCGCGTCGACGTCCCCGCCCTGACCACCCACTGGGACCGCATCTACACCTCGAAGCCCGCCGAGGAGTGCAGCTGGCACGAGCCAGCGCCGTTGCGAGCGCTCGAGGCCATCCTCGACGTGGCCGAGTGGGTCGACTCGCCCATCGTCGACGTCGGCGGCGGCGAGTCGCGCCTCGTCGACCTGCTGCTCGAGCTCGGCTACCGCAACGTCAGCGTCGTCGACATCAGCGAGCAGGCGCTGCAGCGTGCGCGCGCGCGCCTCGGCGAGGCCGAGGGCCTGGTCGACTGGCTGACGGCCGACGTGGGCGTGCCCATGGCCTCCGACGAGCCGCCGTGGCCCCGCGCCCCCTTCGCGGTGTGGCACGACCGGGCGGTGTTCCACTTCCTCGTCGACCCCGCGCAGCAGGCCGCGTACCTGGCTCGGCTGCGCGCCTCGGTCGGCCATGGCGGTCACGTGGTGCTGGCCACCTTCGATGAGCACGGCCCCGAGCAGTGCAGCGGCCTGCCCGTGCAGCGTCGCAGCCTCGAGGAGCTCTCGCGTGTGCTGTCGGACGACTTCGAACTCCGGGCGGCGGCGCGCTTCACGCACCTGACGCCCTGGGGCGCGGCACAGCCATTCGTGCGGTGCACGTGGCAGCGGGTCGGCTGACCGGTCGGCGAACCTGACAGCGCAGGGCGCCATGCCCTGCAGGCTCCGGCCATGCTTGGCCGGCGCGCCGAGCGCCACTACGCTGGGGCATGCCGCTGCTCGTGCTCGGCCTCGTCGGGGTGTTCCTGGTGGCCGCGGTGGTGCTCGTGCCGCTCTCGGTCGTCCAGCGGTATCGCGTCGGCAGTCGTCGACAGCGCGCGCGATCGTGGGTGGCGTTGCTCCAGGTCGCCGTGTTCACGCTGTCAGCCGGCCTCCTCGTGGTCGGGGCCGCCATCAGCAGTCTGTGGGTGCCGTCTGCGCTGCTCGCTGCGTCGGGTGGACTGTTCGGAGGCGTGCTGGTCGGCGCGATCGGTGCGGCACTCAGCCGCTGGGATCACCACGACGGCGTGATCGCGTTCACGCCCAATCGATGGCTCGCGCTGTCGCTGGCAGCGGTGGTGGCGGGGCGCCTGGCGTACGGCGCCTGGCGCGTGTGGGCGGCGTGGAGCACGGGAGCGCCCGCGGCGTGGACCGGCGCCGGCATCGCCGGGTCGATGGCCGCCGGTGCGCTCCTGGTCGGCTACGGACTCGGCTTCTGGGTCGGCGTCCGCTGGCGGATCACGCGGCAGCGGTCCCTGCTGACCCGAACGCCGCGGTGAGGGGCCGCCAGGCGCATCAAGGCCGCGGGCCGGCCAGATCCTGCGCGAGGGCGTCGACCTGGTCCGCGATGGCCTGCGCGGCACCGGGATCCATCGCCCGCGGCAGGGCCCGTCGTGTGGCGGCGAGGGCCTCGCGGGCCTCGTCGTCGCGCCCTTCGAGCCAGGCCAGGCCGGCGGCCGCCAGCGGTCGCTGGTACTGGTCGACGAAGCCGCCCGATGCCTGCGCCAGCCAGTCGCGCGCGGCCGCCGCGTCACGACCGTGCCGGGCCCAGAACCAGGCGAGATCCAGGGCGACCATCTGTCGCATGCCGTCGGGAAACACCTGGATGCGGGCGCCGACCTCACGAGCCGCGCGGGTGGCGCCGTCGAGGTCCCCGCGATCGACGTGGACATGGAGCAACGGGAGCCAGAGCGCGAGTTGGTCGCGAGGCTCGGTCGCTTCGGCGAGCGCGTCGGTGAACTCGGCCGGGTCGGTGTCGCGCGGGCGCTGCCCCGCCATCGTCCTCAGTATCAACGCCATCCGTCGCGCACGGCGGGCTGGTGCGTCGCCGCCCCGCACCAGGGCGAGCGCCTGCGCGCCGTCGCTCTGGAACCCGCCGCTGCTCATGGGCAACATGGTGGCCGCGGCGATGAGCAGGCTCGTGACGCCCACCAGCAAGCCCCAGGGCGCGAGGGGGCCGTCAGACCGCGAGAGGAGCAGGCCCGTGCCCGCCAGGGCAAGGCTTGCCAGCGGCCCGCCGAGGACGACGGCCAGCATCTCGCGCGTGACGTCTGCGCCCTCGCGGGGCAGCGAGGCCGCAAGGCCACCCCAGGTCGGCCACGCCCGGTTGAACGACCACGCGAGGCCGCGTCCCCCGCGCACCACCCGTAGCGGGCCGACCAGGAGCAGGAGGAAGCGCCACCCGCAGAGGCGCGCGGCAAGCACGTGCCCGAGCTCGTGAACGAGGATGACGAGCCACACCGCAAGCGGGATGCCGAGGAGCATCGTCGGTGCGCCAATGTCCCGGATGGCGGCATCGAAGGCCGGATTGCGGCCCATCGATCGACCGACGAAGAGACCGAGGCCCAGTGCGCCGGCCATGAATGCCAGCAGGAGCACGATCCGCATGACGTGTGTGCGGGCGGGCGCTGGACCGGCGCCCGCCGGGGGTGTCGACATGCCTGAGTTGACGACCCGAGGCGCCGACACGTTCCGCGCGTCACGGCCCGAGCCCGCACGCCTGTTTCCACGCGCGCATGGTCACTGCTGACCGCCAACTGCCGACTGCCGACTGCCGACCGCCGACTGCCGACTGCCGACTGCCGACTGCCGTTCAGATCCTGAGAAACAGCTTCCGCTTGTACATCCAGTACAGGGTGAGCCAATACACCCCGAGCACGGCGACGCCCTCCACGAACGGCGCGGGGCCGGCGCCGAAGCTCTCGAAGATGCCCTGCCCGAGGTGCGTCTTGAACGACGAGACGATGAAGCCCTCCCAGAGGTGCGCGATCAGGTAGGCCGCGATCGAGTTCAGGCCGATCACGATCAGCGGGAACGCCCACCGCTTGTAGCCACGCATGTCGATCACCCAGGAGAAGGCGGCCAGCAGCAGGTAGCAGAGGCCACCGCTGAACAGCGTCCACGCCGGCGTCCACACCTTCTTGACGACCGGGTTGATGCCGAGCGCGTGCAGCACCACGCCGCCGGCCAGCAGTGCCGTGCCCGTCACGAGCAGCCACCTGAGGGGAATGGCGGGCGAGGCCTCGCGCAACCGTCGGCCTGCGATGAGGCCGAGCAGCATCGTGCCGAGCGTCGGGATGAAGCTGAGCGTGAGGTAGCCGCCGCGGTTGGCGACAAACGGCGTCTCGCGCGGGAACAGGTTCAGGAACCACGTGTCGAAGGCGTGGCCCAGGTTGGCGTTCTTGTTCCAGTGCGCCATGAAGCCGGAGTAGTGATGCGCCCAATCGGCCGGCACGCCGACGGCGGCGTAGTCGTAGCCGGGGCCGGGCACCGGGTAGAGCGCCCAGGCGAGCCAGTAGCCAGTCAGGATCACGCCGAGGGCTGTCCACAGCGTCCGCGTCGAGCGCGTCGCCAGGAGGAACAGGAACGGGTAGCCCATGCCGATCTGGGACAGCGTGTCCTCGAAGGTGAAGTTGGTGTGCGTGCGCCCGACCGAGCGCAGGAAGACGCCGAGGGCGATGAGCAGCAGCGACCGCCACAACGCATGCGCGAAGGCCTTCGGGAAGCCATCGGTGGCCAGTCGCCGTGCGAAGGAGTAGGGCAGCGCCACGCCCACCAGCAGCGAGAACGACGGCTGGATCAGGTCGTGGAGCGAGGCCCAGGCCCATGGCACGTGCGATTGGTGGAAGGCCAGCACGCCGAGCAGCCAGCTCCCGGGATAGGCGGCCGCGACCGCCGCCAGGCGCAGCACCTCGGCCATCATCAGGAACATCACGAAGCCGCGATACGCGTCGACCGCGACGTTGCGGACGGTGGGCGTCGCCGGCCCGGCACCGGTCGGGGCGCCCGCGGGCGCGGCTGCGCCTGCCGCAGGACGGGAGGGGAGGTCGTGCATGGGGCACAGCGTACAACCAGAATGCTGGGAATGCCGAGAATGCCGGGAATGCCGGGAACTAGAAGCCCCAAGGCTCCAAGGCCCGAAGGCCCCAAGCCCCAAGCCCCAAGCCCCAAGCCCCAAGCCCCAAGCCCCAAGCCCCAAGCCCCAAGCCCCAAGCCCCAAGCCCGTATAGTTTGTCCCCCATGCGCAGTCACTCGATCACGATGCTCGGCACCGGCCTCATCGGCGACTTCTACACGCGGACCCTGCACGCGCAGCGCAGTCGCGACCACGTGGACGTGATCTACTCGCGGCAGCAGGCGCGCGCCGAGGCGTTCGCGGCCCGGTGGGGCATCCCGCACGCGATGACCGACATGGCAGCCGCGATCGCCCATCCACAAACCGACGTCGTCGTCGTGGCCCTGCCCAATCATCTGCACGAGGAAGCCGTCACGCTCGCCGCGAAGGCGGGGAAGGCCGTGTTGTGCACCAAGCCGCTGGGCCGCACGGCCGACGAGGCGTGGCGCATGCTGCAGGTGGTCGAGCAGGCCGGTGTCTTTGCGGGCTATCTCGAGGACCTCTGCTACACGCCGAAGACGCTCAAGGCCATCGCCTCCGTGCGCGAGGGCGCGGTGGGCGACGTGACATGGGTGCGGGCGCGCGAGGCGCACCCGGGGCCCCACGCCGCATGGTTCTGGGACGACCGGCTCACGGGCGGCGGCGCCATCATCGACCTCGGCTGCCACTGCATCGAGATCATCAGGAACTTCGTCGGCAAGGGGAATCGGCCGATCGAGGTGATGTGCTGGGCCGACACGCTGGTGCATCCGGTGGACGCCGAGGACAACGCCGTCGCCCTGATCCGCTTTGCATCCGGGGCGCTCGGGCAGTTCGAGGTGAGCTGGACGTTCCGTGGCGGCATGGACCTGCGCGACGAGGTCGCCGGCACCCACGGCACCATCTGGCTGAATCACTTCCTGCGCACCGGCTACGAGATGTTCACGGCTGCGAAGCGCGAGGGCTACGTGGCCGAGAAGGCCGAAACCGCCGAGGGCTGGCTGTTCCCCGTCGGCGACGAGGTCGCGGAACTGGGGTACGTCGACATGTTCACGGACATGTTCGACGCGATGGAGACCGGGCGGACGCCCCAGGAGACGTTCCACGACGGCTGCGTCGTCAACGCCGTGATGGACGCGGCCTACCGTTCGGCGCGCAGTCGCCAGTGGGAACCGGTCGCCCTGCCCGACTGGCGCAGCGGCGAGACGCCGCGGATCTCGGTCGACGTCGAGCGCTTCGAGGGCCACCTCGTGATCAAGCGCGAACTGCTGCCCGACGGTCGCGCCAAGCTGATCCTCCGCGACCCGGCCACCGGCGACTTCAGCGAGCGGGTACGGTAGGACTCAGGCTCAGGGCTCAAGGCTCAAGGCTCAGGGGGCAAGGCTCAGGGCTCAAGGCTCAGAGAGCATTCCGACTCCCGACGCCCGACTCCCGACGCCCGACTCCCGACTCCCGTCACCGAGTACCCGGTACCCGGTACCCGGTACCCGGGACCAGCTACCCGTGTTCACCTGTGCGCGTGGTGATTGCGCCAGAGAATCCGCAGCATCTTGAGGTTGATCGCGGCGAACCGGAGCAACTGCCACGGCAGGAACGTGCGCATGGCCACGGTGCGCGGCGTGGGC
>NZ_JBIINP010000256.1:0-5256 GCF_044337415.1 Luteitalea sp. | reverse complement strand
TACCCGTGTTCACCTGTGCGCGTGGTGATTGCGCCAGAGAATCCGCAGCATCTTGAGGTTGATCGCGGCGAACCGGAGCAACTGCCACGGCAGGAACGTGCGCATGGCCACGGTGCGCGGCGTGGGCCGCGTGGCTCCGGCGAACGCCGGATCGATGTGGGCGTGTGGACGGGGCGTCATGGGCGTCACTCCGGGATGAGCCGCCAGCCGGGGCGGAGTCGGGCCTTGTGGAGGAAGAGGTGGTGGAGCACGACCTTGATCCAGTGCCCGGCCAGGCCGATCTCGCCGAACGTCAGGCGCATGTCACGCCCGTATTCCGGATAGCGCTCGTAGTCGGGCACGATCGGGAACACCGTCATCGACGCCGCCGTCCCGCCGAGCAGGCTGGCGCCTGCCGACGCGACGCAGGCGGCGCCCATCTCGGCCATCGACGCGCGCTGCGTCGGCGCCGGCGCGCCGCCGAGCATGTCCACGATGCTGCGGGCCACGGCCTTGCCGATCGTCGCCGAGGGCATGCCCGTGCGCGGTGGGGCTGGCGCGATGGGCGCGCCGTTGGGTGACTGGTACGGCCGGGAGATGGCATGCGGCGGCGCGAACGCGATGCCCGCCGCGAACAGGTTCCCGTATGCCGGCGACTGGTAGGTACACGGCCAGTCGCTGGCCGCCCACTCCTCGTACGGCTTGGCGCCGTACTGGGCGTCCACCTTCATGAAGCCGTTGGGCTGGAACAGTCGTGGCGTGATGTCGCCGCCCTGGCGATCGAACGCCTGGAGCCCCACGCCGGAGAACGGCGGCAGCAGCATGGCGAAGTCGAAGTCGATGGTGCGCTGCTCGCCCTCGAGCGTCTCGTAGTGCGCGCGGCCGGCCTCGACCTGCCGCACGTGCGCACGACGCACCCAATGCAGGCCTCGTTCCGCGAACAGCGACTCCGTGAAGATCTTGCTGGGCGTCACGTACCCGCCGTGCGACAGGTGCATGCCCCCCATGCCGAAATCACCGAGTTCGTATTCGTTGGACAGCCACCAGATGTCGGCCTTGTCGCGCACGCCCCGCTGCCGGAGCTCGAACTCGAGGTTCACGATGTACTCGAACGCCGCGCCCTGACACGTACAGGCCCCGTGGCCGGTGCCCACGAGGAAACGTTTCCGGTCGCCCCGGTGCATCGCCTCGACGAGCCCGTCGAGGTGGCCTGCCGTCTCGTGCGCGTGCGACTCGGTGCACACCGAGAGGCTGTGCCCCGCATCCGGCCCCAGCCCAGGGGTGGCGCCGAAGTTCAGCTTCGGCCCAGTGGCGTTGAGCAGGAAGTCGTAGCGAAGTGCCTCGCGCTCGCCCTCGTGGCCGTGACGCGTCGACTCGACCACCACGTAGGGTGTGCCGTCCGCGACATCGCCCTCCGGGTGTAACTCGACGGCTCTGGCTTGCGTGAACTCGATGCCGTGGCGTTCGTACACCGGCGCCAGCGGAAACGTCACGTCTGCGGGCTGCATCAACCCCACGCCGACCCAGATGTTGGAGGGAATCCAGTTGTAGGTCGGCTTGGGCGACACCACGACCACGGAATCCTGCGGCCCCAGCCATGCGCGCAGGAACGACGCGGCCGTGTGGCCCGCGACCCCGGCGCCGAGAACGACGATGCGACTCATGGGGCTCTCCCATCACGTGCGCCGGCGGCGACGCCGCGTCTCGGCTCCGGGGACGACACCCCCGGCCCGTGCAGGAGAGATGCGGCCGCGCGTCGAAACGTGACAATGTGCCACGGAGAGCGGCCGACCATGGTGGTCGTCCATCTGCGGAATGTATGGGTCGACCGGACTCTCTGGGAGTAGGCTTATGGACGGAGGGCATGATGCCGTCGCGTGGAATTCGAGGGGGCTGGCAGACGGGCGACACGGTGACGTGCCACAACCCGGCGCCGATGCCGCTTCGGGCTCGCCGGCTGGTGCTGCTTGGTCCTCCCGGGGTGGGCAAGGGAACGCAGGGGCAGCGCCTCGGTCCTGACGTCGGCGCCTGCCACCTGTCGACGGGCGATCTGTTCCGATCAGCCGCGCTGCCCGGCGGCCTGCCCCCGTCCCCGGCCATGCAGGTCGCCATCGACGCCATCGCGCGGGGCGAGTACGCCTCGGATGCCCTCGCGATCGACCTCGTGCGTGAGCGGTTCCAGTGCGTGCGCTGCGTGCACGGGTTCCTGCTCGACGGCTTCCCCCGCACGGTGCCCCAGGCCGAGGTCCTCGAGGGCTGGCTGCACGACGCCGGCCTGACCCTCGACGCGGCCATCAACCTCCTGGCTCCCGACGCCATCATCGTCGACCGCCTGTCGGGGCGCCGCGTGTGTCGCGACTGCCGACGCAGCTGCCATGCGACGCACGATGCGCCTCGCGTCGCCGGTGCGTGCGATGCCTGTGGCGGCGCGCTCTTCCAGCGCGACGATGACCGGCCCGACGCCATCGCGGTGCGCCTGCAGACCTACGCCCGCACGGCCGCGCCGCTCCTGGACTTCTACCGCCACCGCGGGCTGCTGGTCGACGTGGATGGCACCGGCACCCCGGCCGAGGTCTATGCCCGGCTGCGGCGCGCCATCGGGACGTC
Organism: Luteitalea sp.; assembly: GCF_044337415.1. GTDB lineage: Bacteria > Acidobacteriota > Vicinamibacteria > Vicinamibacterales > Vicinamibacteraceae > Luteitalea. Next base: position 2,670 of record NZ_JBIINP010000256.1, on the reverse strand, counting down.
GTTTGCGACGATGGCCGACATGCGAGGCAATTGACGTGGAGCACGGGCCGCGGTCACGACGCCGTCATCCCGTGATGAGCAGATAGGCACACGATGGCCAAGACGATCGACATCACCGAGCTGATTCTCCGCGACGCGCACCAGAGCCTGATGGCCACGCGCATGGCCACCGAGGACATGGTGCCGGCCTGCGAGGACCTCGACAAGGCCGGCTTCTGGTCGGTCGAGTGCTGGGGCGGCGCCACCTACGACGCGTGCATCCGCTTCCTCAACGAGGATCCCTGGGAGCGACTCCGCACCTTCCGCAAGGCGATGCCGAACTCGCGCCTGCAGATGCTGCTGCGCGGGCAGAACCTCCTCGGCTACCGCCACTACGAAGACACGGTGGTGGACCGCTTCGTGGAGAAATCGGCCGAGAACGGCATGGATGTCTTCCGCGTGTTCGACGCGCTCAACGACATCCGTAACCTCAAGCGGCCGATCGAGGCCGTCCGCCGCACCGGCAAGCACGCGCAGGGCACGATCTGCTACACCACCAGCCCGCTGCACGACACGGCGCACTTCGTCGACATGGCGAAGCAACTGGTCGAGCTCGGGTGCGACTCGCTCTGCATCAAGGACATGGCGGCCCTCCTCAAGCCCCAGCCTGCCTACGACATCGTCACGGGCATCAAGCAGGCGTGCGGCAGCGACGTGCGCGTGCATGTCCACGTGCACGCGACCACGGGCGTGACGATGGTGAGCCTGATGAAGGCCATCGAGGCGGGGGCCGACTGTGTGGACACGGCGATCAGCTCGATCAGCCTCGGGCCCGGGCACAACCCGACCGAGAGCCTGGTGGAGATGCTCGATGGCACCGGCTTCGACACGCGCGTCGACAAGGACTGCCTGCTGCGGCTGAAGAAGTACTTCGCCACGGTGCGTCCGCGCTACGCGGAGTTCCTCTCGAACATCACGGGCGTGGAGACCGAGATCTTCGACAGCCAGATTCCCGGCGGGATGATCTCCAACATGGAGAGCCAGCTGAAGCAGCAGGGCGCCGCCGACAAGATGGAGGAAGTGCTGGCGGAGGTGCCGCGCGTGCGCAAGGACGCGGGCTACCCGCCGCTGGTGACGCCGTCGAGCCAGATCGTCGGCACGCAGGCCGTGTTCAACGTGATGATGGGCCGCTACAAGGTGCTCACCGGCGAGTTCGCCGACCTGATGCTCGGCTACTACGGCAAGACGATCGCCGAGCGTGATCCCGAGGTGACCGCCCAGGCCGAGGCGCAGGCGAAGAAGCCCGTCATCACCGAGCGTCCGGCCGACCTCCTGCAGCCCGAGTGGCAGCAACTGCGCGACAAGGCCCTCGAGCTGAAGGGTTGCAACGGCACCGACGAGGACGTGCTCACGTACGCGATGTTCCCGCAGGTCGCCCCGAAGTTCTTCGGCACGCGCGACCAGGGACCGAAGAACCTCGGCCGCACGCCCAAGGTGGTGACGGTGCCCGAGAACGCGCCGCCTCCGCCCGAGCCGGGCACGGGGCCGGTGCGCGAGCGGATCGAGTACGAGGTGACGATCAACGGCACGTCGCACAAGGTGACGGTGGCGCCCGCCTGAGGCCGGCATGCCGGCCTCGGGCGGGAATGCCACGATGCCGGGAATGCTGCGAATGCCGCATTCGGCGTCCGGCATGCGAGGACGAGCCCCGAGCCCCAAGCCCCGAGAGACGAAGATGGCTGACACGATGAAGGCGAAGGTCGAGGAACTGCAGCGGCGGCGGGCGCAGGTGATGCTCGGCGGCGGTGCCGACAAGCTGGACAAGCATCGCGCCTCCGGCAAGCTCACGGCCCGCGAGCGCATCGAGGCGCTCGTCGACCCGAACAGCTTCCAGGAGACGGGCCTCTTCGCGAGGCACCGCGCCACCCTCTTCGGCATGGACGGCAAGGACATGCCGGCCGACGGCGTCGTCACCGGCGCGGCGGCCATCGGCGGCCGCCTCGTGCACGTCGCCAGCCAGGACTTCACCGTTGCCGGCGGGTCGGCCGGCGAGGTGCACTCCATCAAGGTCGCCGAGAGCATGGAGCACGCCCTCCGCGCCGGATCGCCGTTCGTGTTCATCAACGACTCGGGCGGCGCGCGCGTGCAGGAGGGCATCGATTCACTCTCCGGCTATGGCAAGGTGTTCTACACGAACGTGATGCTGTCGGGTGCGGTGCCGCAGGTGTCGATCATCTGTGGCCCCTGCGCCGGCGGCGCGGCTTACAGCCCGGCGCTCACCGACTTCATCATCCAGACGCGCCAGGCGCAGATGTTCATCACCGGCCCCTCGGTGATCAAGCAGGTCACCGGGGAGGACGTGACGCCCGACCAGCTCGGCGGCCCCGAGACGCACATGGTCAACTCGGGCGTCACCCACTTCATCGCGGAAGACGACACGCACGCGATGCTGCTGTGCCAGAAGCTCCTGAGCTACCTGCCCTCGAACAACCTCGAGGATCCGCCCGCGGCCGACGGCGACCCGCGCGTCGACCCCGATCCCGCGCTGCTCGACGTGGTGCCCGTGGACGGCAAGCAGGGCTACGACGTCCGCAACGTCATCGCGCGTGTCGTCGACGCCGGCGACTTCTTCGAGGTGCAGTCCGGCTATGCGGCCAACATCGTCGTCGGCTTCGCGCGCATCACCGGCCG
>NZ_JBIINP010000211.1:0-6594 GCF_044337415.1 Luteitalea sp. | reverse complement strand
ACCGCGCGCGTGACCCTCGCGCCGTGACGATCAGCTTCCGTGGGCGGCTGCTGGCCGCGCTGGTCGGCAGCGTCGGGTTGCTCGGGCTGGCCAGCTTCCTCGTGGTCGGCTACCAGACACAGCGGCAGGTGGATCGCGTGACCGCGCAGACGGCCGATCGCACGCGACGCGCACTCGCCGAGGTCGAACGACTGCGGCGTGCGGAACTGACCCGCGTGGCGCGGCGCCTGACCAGCTCGATTCGCATCGCCGCGGCACTCGACTCCGCCGTGTCTGGCGGCGACCGGCGGGAGTTCACCGAGCAGGTGACCTACGAACTCACGCTCGCCGAACTGCGCGAGGGCCTGGTGCAGTTCGACGACACGCAGGGCGCGCCCGTGCTCCGGTTGCTGGACTCCATGCCCGTGGACGCCTCGGCCGCCGGGACTTCCCCCGTCGAGGGTGATGCGGCCGGCGCCTACCGTATCGTCGACGGGCGCCTGTTCATGGTGATCACCGAGCCACTGACGCTCTTCGATGCCCCCGTGGGGAGCCTGACGCTGGGCTTTGCCGTCGACGATGAGGTGGCCACGAGGCTTGCGGCGATCGTGGAGGCCGACGTCTGCTTCGCGGCCGGCCGATGCCTGGCGGCCAGCACCGGCGCAAAAGACGCGACACTCGCGACAGCCCTGGTCGGCGCCGCGCAGGCCGGCGCGCCGACCTTCCTCACGCACGCCGGACGCCGCCTCGCGATCGTGGCCACGCCGCTGGCGGGCAGCGGACCCGCCGTGGCGGTGAGCGCCGTGCCGCTCGACGAGGTGATCGCGCCCTTCGACCGCATCAGGCGCGTCGGGCTCATCGCCGCTGCCGGCGCCCTGGTGCTCGCCGTGCTCCTGGCCACGGGCCTCTCCGCGCAGCTCACGCAGCCCATTCGCACACTGGTGGGCGCCACCGAGCGCGTGCGCCGCGGCGACTTCGACTTCACCGTCACCGTGCCGCACGCCGACGAGTTCGGCACGCTCGCGGGCGCCTTCAACCAGATGACCGAGGGACTGCTGCTCAAGGAGCGCTACCGCAGCGTGCTCGACATGGTCGTCTCGCCAGACGTGGCCGCCGAGTTGATGAAGGGCGACCTGCGCCTGGGCGGCGAAACCCGCGAGGTGTCGACGCTGTTTGCCGACGTCCGCGGCTTCACCTCGATCACCGAGCACCTGTCGCCGCAGGAGGTCATCGCGATGCTCAACGAGTGGCTCGATCTCGCGGCTCGCACCATCACCGACGAGGGCGGCGTGGTCGACAAGTACGTCGGCGACATGGTGATGGGCGTGTTCGGCGCGCCGGTCCACGACGCCGACCATGCGCTACACGCGGTGCGCGCAGCGCTGCGCCTGCGCGAGGCCACGCGCACGTTCGATGCGGCCCGGCGGGCGCGAGGCGAGGCGCCGTTCACGATCGGCATCGGCGTCAACAGCGGGCCGGCCGTCGCCGGCAACATGGGGTCGACGACACGACTGAACTACACCGTGCTCGGCGCCTCGGTGAATGCGGCCAACCGGCTCTGCTCCGAGGCGGGTGCCGGCGAGGTGCTGATCGGCGAGCGCACGCACGCGCTCGTCGCCGCCGCCGTCGTGGCGCAGCCGCTGCCATCGCGACTCGTCAAGGGCTTCTCGACGCCCGTCGTGCCGTATCTCGTCGAGTCACTCGCCTCGGGCGACGCGGAGACACGGGCATGATCGCCAGATCCGTGTTCGCGCTGGCTGTCTCACTGGCGCTGCTGGCCTCGTCGCCGAGCCACGCGCAGGTGTTCGACCTGCCGACGCTCGAGCAGGCAGGCGTGCGCTACGACTCGCCGGGCGGCCTCGTGCAGATCGTGCCCAGCGCGCGCATCGACGTCGACCTGTTCGTGCCGCAGGACGAACCGGCGTGGCACCTCGAGGGCACCAGTCCCTTCGTCGCAGGTCGCGTGAGCCTGTTCACCGACGTGTTCATCGGGCGCCACCTGTTCTTCTCGAGCGAGGTGCGCGTCGACCGCGGACAGCCGGCGCGCAGCGGTCCGCTGCGCCTGCACCTGCAGCAGGCCTTCGTGCGCTACACGCCGGTCGCCGGACGCAACGTGAGCGTGCAGGCCGGCAAGTTCGTGGCGCCGTTCGGCGGCTACCCCGGCCGCGCCCACACGAAGGCGGACCCCTTCGTGCGACCGCCGCTGGCCTACGACTACCGCACCGTGATGTCGGCCACCGAGTTCCCCGCTGCCAACGACGGCGTGTTCACGTGGAAGGATCGGCCCCCGTTCCGTGCGGCCGGACTGCCCGTGGTGTGGGCGGTGCCCTACCCCGTCGGCGCCACCGTGACAGTCGGCCACGGGCCGGTGTCGGGCGTGGGTGGCGTCGCCACGAGCGCGGTCTCGGCCGATCCGTCCGACTGGGACCGCTGGCGCATCGACGCGCCTGCGGGCCTCTCGGCTCTCGGCCAGGTGCGGTGGCGGGTGCGGCCGGAGCTGCACGTGGCGGTGTCGTACGCGCACGGTCCGTACATGGATCCCGAGATCGATGCCCCACGCCAGGCCCAGGAGACATGGGGGCTCGACGCGACGTTCGAGCGCGGACGGGTCGCCCTGCGCGGCGAACTGCTCGTGAACCGCTGGGAGGTGTTCCGCGTCAACGAGTCGACACGCGACGTCTCGGGCTACGTCGAGGCGCAGGCCACGCTGGCGGCCGGGTGGTTCGTGGCCGCACGCGCCAACGCGATCACGTTCCGCGACCTGCCGCGCTCATCTGGCGTGCGCGACCGGTGGGACTACGACATGAGCCGCTACCAGTTCGGCACCGGCTACCGCCTCGGGCGCGCCAGCGAGATCCGCGGGGAGTACATGATCAACCGCACGGTCGGTCGTGAGGACCCACGCGACGATCTGCTGTCGCTCCAGTGGACGTTCACGTTCTGACACAGAACGGCAGTCGGCAGTCGGGAGTCGGTAGTCAGAGACCGCCACACGATTCGTGGCCGTCGACGTTCACGTCGACGGGCGGTGACGCCTCGCTAGCCCCGGCTCCGCTCATCTCGGCCACAACCACGCGGCGCACACCGCCGTGCGCGCCTTCTCGGCGCGCCGCGGCTCACTTCGTGACGTGCGGCGAGTAGTCCACGACGAAGGCACCGACGAAGATGCCGCTCGTGCCGAGCAGTTGCCCGAACTTCTTGTGCTCGGGGTGTGGCAGGTAGGCGTCGCGCGCTGCGGCATCCTTGAAGGTCAGCTGATACACGTGCGTGAAGCCCTGGTTCAGCCCCTCGGGGCTGTTGTTGACGCCATCCTCGAACCCGGTGATGCCGGGGATGCTCTTCGACAGCGCGCGGAAGGCATCGGTGATCCGCTGGATCTGCGCCGGCGTGGCCTCCGGCTTGTACTTGAAGACGACGACGTGGCGAACGGCCTGGGTGGGCGGTTGTGCAGCGGTCGACCGGTTGAGGGGACCGAGGGTCACGGCACCCAGCGTGAACGCGGTGAGGATGGCGGCGGCGAGTCTGGACATCGGCGCATTCTACGCGGATGCGCCTGCGGCGGGCTGTTTGCCCGGTCGGGGCCGCGCCAGTACCGGTCAATGGCTGTCGACGTTCACGTCGATGGGCGCGACGGGGTACCATCCGCCCACGAGGAACAGAGATGGCTGACGAGTGTTGCCCCGGCGGGAACTGTGCGCCCCAGGTGGACCGACGCGACTTCGTGCGCCTGGTCGGCCTCGGGCTGACGTCGACCGCCGCGACCGGCGTGCATGCGGCCACCGCTGCCGACGCCGCACAGGCGCCGGGTCCCGCGCCCGCGCCGGTACCCGGCGCCGACGCGCTGCTTGCCGACGACGCGTGGCCGTCGCTCCGGGTGTACGACCACGATCATCTCGCCCGCATCGCGCTGCCGCTCGGCGGCATCGGCACGGGCACGGTGTCGCTCGGCGGCCGCGGCGACCTGCGCGACTGGGAAGTGATGAACCGCCCGGGCAAGGGCTTCGTCCCTGCCTTCGCTGGCGCGGCGCCGTTCCTCGCGCTGTACACGCGTCGCGGCACGGATGCGCCCGTGTGCCGCCTGCTCGAAGGGCCCGTGGACGACCACGCGTGGGAGGGCAGCCACGGCGCGCCCGGCGCGAACCTCAACCTGCCCCGCTTCCGCGACGCCGCGTTCGCCACCGCCTACCCCTTCGGCCGCGTCGTCCTCCGCGACGCCGACGTGCCGGTGGAGGCGCACATCAAGGCGTTCAACCCGCTCGTGCCCGGCGACGCCGACGCAAGCGGACTGCCGCTGGCCTCGATCACGGTCGAGCTGCGCAACACGACCGGCGCGTCCATTGCCGCGGCCGTGTGCGCGACGCTGCCGAACTTCATCGGCGTGGACGGTTCGCAGACGACGAAGGACTGGAAGGGCGATCGGCAATACGTGGGCGCAAAGGGCAACCGCATCGCCACGCGCGACGCCGATGGCCTGCGCGGGCTCGTGTACTCGTCGACCGGGGTCGATCCGCTGGCCGAGGCGTGGGGCTCGCTCGCACTGGCGACGACGGCGACGACGGGAGTGACACGCCGGACGATGTGGGTGGCGCCTCGCTGGGGCGTGCCGCTGCTCGACTTCTGGGACGACTTCTCCGCCGACGGACGGATCGACGAGCGCGAAGGCGACTCGAACGTCAACACCCCGGTGGGATCGCTGGCGGTGTCGCTCGACATCCCGGCAGGCGCCACGCGCGAGGTGACGTTCCTGCTCGCGTGGCACTTCCCCAACCGCTACACGTGGACGCCGGCCCACACGCCGCCGTCGGGCGACGACCGCATCGGCAACCACTACACGGGCCGATGGACCGACGCCTGGGACGTGCTCGCCCGCCAGGCGGCAGGTCTCGAGGCCCTCCGCGGCCGCACGGCGCGCTTCGTGACGAGCGTGACGCGATCCGATCTGCCTGCCGAGGTGAAGGAGGCCGCGCTCTTCAACGTCAGCACGCTGCGCACGCAGACCTGCTTCCGCACGCCAGACGGCACGCTGTTCGGCTGGGAAGGCATCGCCGACACGCAGGGCTGCTGCCACGGGTCGTGTACGCACGTGTGGAACTACGAGCAGGCGACGGCGTACCTGTTCGGCGATCTCGCGTGGTCGATGCGCGAGGTCGAGTTCGGCCAGGCGATCGACGAGCAGGGGATGATGAGCTTCCGCGTCAACCTGCCGCTGTCGCGCGGGCGCGCCTACGGGAAGGCTGCCGCCGACGGGCAGATGGGCTGCGTGATGAAGGTGTATCGCGACTGGCAGCTCTCGGGTCGCGACGCCGACCTGCGACGCCTGTGGCCGTCCATCCGCCGCAGCGTGGAGTTCTGCTGGATCCCGGGCGGCTGGGACGCCGATCGCGACGGCGTGATGGAAGGCTGCCAGCACAACACGATGGACGTCGAGTACTACGGCCCGAATCCACAGATGGGCCTCTGGTACCTCGGCGCGCTGCGTGCGGCCACGGAGATGGCCACGCACGTCGGCGACACGGCCTTCGCCGAGACCTGTCGCGGGTTGTACGCGCGCGGCCGCGCCTGGATCGACACGCACCTGTTCAACGGCGAGTACTACGTGCACGAGGTGCGTCCGCCGTCGAGTGCGTCGGCGGTCGCCCCGAGCCTGCAGGTGGGCATGGGCGCGAAGGACGTCACCAAGCCGGAGTTCCAGCTGGCGCAGGGCTGCCTGGTCGACCAGCTCGTCGGGCAGTTCATGGCGCGCGTGTGCGATCTCGGGTCGCTGGTGGACGTGGCCCACGCGAAGACCACGCTGGCCAGCATCCTCAAGTACAACCGCCGCGCCGACATGCACGCGCACTTCAACAACATGCGCGTGTTCGCGATGGGCGACGATGCGGCGCTGCTGATGGCGAGCTACCCGAAGGGGCGCCCGGAGAACCCGTTCCCCTACTTCACCGAGGTGATGACGGGCTTCGAGTACGCGGCCGCAGTCGGCATGCTCTACGAAGGCCTCGAGTCCGAGGGCCTGGAGTGCATCCGCATGATCCGGGCGCGCTACGACGGGCGGCGGCGCAACCCGTTCGACGAGGCCGAGTGCGGGCATCACTACGCGCGGGCGATGGCGAGCTGGGCCGCCATCCTGGCGCTCACCGGCTTCCACTACTCCGCCGTCACGAAGCTGCTGCGCGTCGCCGAGCGCCCCGGGCGCTACCCGTGGTCGACGGGCCACGCGTCGGGGTCGATGCAGGTGTCACAGGCGCGGCTGACGATCGACGTACACGAGGGCCGGCTGCCGCTCGAGTGGGTCCGCCTCGGCGAGCGCGCGGTGAGGCCGTCAGGTCGCACGCAGCCCCTCGTCGCCGGCGACCGCATCGAGTTCCCGCACAGGTAGGGCCGGGTGTCTCACCCGGCCGCTGGGCGCGGGGCGGCAAGAGGCCTCATGACAGCGGCGCGGTGAGGACACCGCGCCCTACCTCGGAGCTCGTACCAACCCGTCGCCGATCGTCGCCACGCCGGGGATCAGCACCGGCACCTTGCCACCGATCGCGCGTTCGCCGAACAGCGCGCGTGCCGCCGAGCGCTCCGCGCGGTCGTACAGGTCGTACGTGAGCAGCACCGACGGCAGCGACGGCA
>NZ_JBIINP010000304.1:0-3906 GCF_044337415.1 Luteitalea sp. | reverse complement strand
GACATCGGTCGCGACCGCGTCGCGTAGGGAGACCCCTGCGTGCGCGGCGTGGCCCGCGTGCGTGCCTGATGCGGCCCGGTCCCCATGGCGGGGCCGTGTCGGTGCGTGGCCGGTCCGTCTCTTCTCTCGGGGGCGGGCCGGTCATAATCGGGCGTGCGCATTTCCGCCCCGATCCTGCTCGCGCTGCACCTCGCCGCGGGCTCCCCGGCGATGGCCCAGCCGCCGGCTCCGGCGCCAGCGCCGTCGACTCCCTTGCCAGCCTCTCCAGCGCCCGACCCCGGCAAGGACGAGGACGTGCTCGAAGCCGAGGAAACCGTCATCGTGTCCGCGACGCGGTCCGGACGTCGCCTGCAGGACGAGCCCCTCCGCGTCGAAGTCATCGACGGCGAGGAGATCGAGGAGAAGGCGCTCATGACGCCCGGTTCGGTCGCGATGCTGCTGGGCGAGACATCCGGCCTGCGCGTCCAGACCACCGCGCCCTCACTCGGCGCCGCCAACGTCCGCGTCCAGGGCCTGCGCGGACGCTATGCCCAACTGCTTGCCGACGGGCTCCCCCTCTACGGCGCCGGTGGCGACTCGCTCGGCCTGCTGCAGGTGCCGCCCCTCGACCTCGGCCGTGTCGAGGTGATCAAGGGTGCGGCGTCGGCCCTGTACGGACCGGCGGCGCTCGGCGGGGTCATCAACCTGGTGGCACGCCGCGCGAGCGAGGACGCCACCGAGGGCCTGCTCAACGCCACCTCGCTCGGGGGCACCGACGCGACGGCCTGGCTCGGACGCGTGCCCGGTGGCGGCTGGTCCTGGACGCTCCTCGGTGGTCTCCACACGCAGGCCCGTCGCGATCTCGATGACGATGGCTGGACCGATGTGGCGGGGTACGCCCGGGGTGTGGCGCGGCCACGGGTCAGCTACGAGTCGGGGGCCGGCACGTCGCTCTTCCTGACCGGCGGCCTGATTGCCGAGGACCGCGACGCCGGGACGATCGGCGCCGCCGTGGCTCCCGACGGACAACCGTTTGCCGAGCGCCTCGAAACGCGCCGTGCCGACGTCGGGGGGGCGTGGCGCCGTGTGTTCGGCGCGCGCGTGCTCAGCCTCCGCGGGTCGTGGGCGCGCAACGGGCAGGACCGCCGCTTCGGCGAGGTGCGCGAGCGTGGCACGCGACAGACGGCGTTCGGCGAGCTGTCGCTCACGGGCGTGCGCGGACGGCACACCTGGGTGGTTGGAGGCGCGGTGCAGCAGGATCGCTACGCGCCCAGTGACGTGCCCCGAGCCGCGTACCGGTTCACCGCGCCGGCCGTGTTCGTGCAGGACCAGGTCGACATCGGCCCGCGCGCCAGCGTGTCGGCCAGCGCCCGCATGGACGCGCACAGCGAGTACGGCCTGTTGGTGGGCCCGCGCGTCTCGCTGCTGCTGCGTCCCGCCGCGGCGTGGACGGCTCGTGTGTCGGTGGGAGGCGGGGCCTTTGCGCCGACGCCGTTCACCGAGGAGACCGACGAGACGGGCCTCGCGCGCCTGGCGCCGCTGGTGGGTCTCCGGGCCGAACAGGCCACCTCGTTCAACGCCGATCTCACGTGGTCCCGGGGGCCCTTCGAGGTGACCGGGACCGTCTTCGGATCGCGGGTGGCGCACGCGGTGCAACTGTTCACCCGTCCGGCCGATGCCGTCACGCCCGTCACGCCGTGGACGGTGGCCCTGGTCAATGCCGACGACCCGACGCGCACCTGGGGCACCGAAGCCCTGGCGCGCTACCGCAAGGGCGCGTTCGTGGTGATGGCGACGCACGCCTGGACGCGGTCGACGGAACTCGATGTCGACGTCTCCGCCCGCCGCGAGGTGCCCCTCACGCCGCGGCACGCGCTGTCGCTGAACGCCATGCTCGAGGGGCCCGAGTGGGGCCGCGCCGGGATCGAGGCCTACTACGTCGGGCAACAGGACCTCGAGGACGACCCGTACCGTGCACGGAGTCGGTCGTACGTGCTGATCGGCGCGTTGTTCGAGCGCCGTGTCGGACGCGTCCGACTGTTCGTGAACGCCGAGAACCTCCTCGACGTGCGGCAGACCAAGGACGCCCCGCTCATCCGCCCGACACGCCTCCCGGACGGCCGCTGGACCGTCGGCGCCTGGGCGCCGCTCGATGGGCGCGTCGTCAACGGCGGCGTCCGGTTCGGGTTCTGAGCCTGCCCCGGCGCCTGCCGGTGAAACATTTCCTGCGTATCCGGGTATGTGGTGTACATGGCCGCTCCGGGCGACCCGTCGGGCCCGCCAGGGGCAGCCAGCTTCGACGCATTCGTGCGCGAGTACCAGGACATGGTGTACGCCGTTGCCCTTCGCCTGCTGGCCCGTGAGGCCGATGCCGAGGATGTCGCCCAGGCGACGTTCGTGCGGGCCTACGAGCAGTTCGGGCGGCTCGATCCGGTCACCGTGGCCGGCTGGCTGCGCACGGTGGCCACCCACCTGTCCCTGAATCACCTGGCTCGCCACCGCTCGCGTTGGCGGCTGTTCAGCGAACTGGGCAAGGTCGGCGGCGCCGCCTTCGACACGCCCTCGGACGCCCCCGATCCGGCCGAGGTGCTCGACGCCGAGCAGCGGCGCGCGCGGCTCGAGGAGGCGCTACGGGCCTTGCCCGCCCACCAGCGCGTGCCGCTCGTGCTGTTCCACTTCGAGCAGCGCAGCTACGACGACATCGCCCGCCTGCTCGGCGTGTCGCTCGGCAAGCTCAAGACCGACATGCACCGCGGGCGGCTCGCCCTGCGGCGGTGGCTCGCATGACGCCCGATCACGACGCCCTCGAGCAACTGGTCGATCGCGCGCTGGGCGAGCTCCCCCTGCCGCGCGCCCCGCACACCCTGCGGGCCCGGGTGCACGCGGCCGTCGCGGCGCCGCCGACCCGCGGCGCCTGGTTCACGTGGCCGTGGCCCGTGCAGGTCGGGGCGGGCACGGTGGCGCTCGTGCTGGCCCTGGCGCTCGCGTGGGCGTGGCCATCGGTCGTGGGGCAGGTGTTGCCGTCCATTCCTGGCACGGGCTCGCTGCGGGTCGCGGCCGAGACCAATGCCGCGCTCGTGCAGGTCCTGCGTCTCACTTGGGCGGCTGTCGTCGCGCCGCTCGCCTGGTACGTCCTGCTGTTCATCGTGATGTCGGGCACCGCGTGCGCGGTGTGCCTGGCGGCCCTGAGCCGCGTGGCCCTCGGAGGGGCTTCCCAGTCATGACCTCATTGCTGCGACTGGTCACCATCGGCCTCGTCGGCCTCATCGGCCTCGCGACGCCACCGGCCCGCGCCCAGGACCCTGCGGCCCCGGTCGTCGACACGCCCGCCACCCAGTCTCCGGCCAGCCCGGCGACTGCCGCCCCCGCGCCTGCCAGCCCGGCGCCTGCCAGCCCGGCGACCGCATCACGGCCCGCGCCGCGGACGCGCCGCGTGCCGCCCGTCACGCCCGACGCCACCGTGTCGCCCGAGGGCGCGATCGTCACCGACACGACCGATTCGCTCGATCCGTGCGACGGCATCCGGCGCAGCCCGGCCTTCCGGCTGGGCCAGGACGAGACGATCGGTCCTGACGATGTGTTCGACGGGTTCGCGGTGGTGATGGGCAACGTGGTGGTCAACGGCCGCGTGTGCGGCGACCTGTCGGTCACGATCGGCGACGTGCGGTTGACGCGCACGGCGCGGATCGACGGCACGCTCGTGGTGGTGGGCGGCACGTTGGTGATCGAGGAGGGCGCGAGCGTCGGGCAGGAACTGGTGCTCGTGGGCGGCACGCTCGAGGCGCCGCCGGACTTCCGGCCCGGCAGCGACAAGGTGATCATCGGCGTGCCCCTGATCGGCGGGTCGCTGCGCGCCGCCGTGCCCTACGTCACGCGCGGGCTGCTGCTCGGGCGGCTGATCGTCCCCGATCTCACGTGGGTGTGGGC
>NZ_JBIINP010000394.1:0-2610 GCF_044337415.1 Luteitalea sp. | reverse complement strand
CGCGCGACGTTCTCCGTGCGTGCGGCGGCGTTCGCCCTCGACTTCCTGCTCGTGGCGCTCACGCTGGCGATGTTCCAGGTGGACTCCGACACGGTGCTGCCGTGGCTGGTGGCCTACCACGTCGGCTTCTGGACGTGGAAGGCCACGACCGTCGGCGGCATCATCTGCCAGCTGCGCGTGGCGCGCGTCGATGGCGCGCCGCTGCGGTTCGTCGATGCGCTCGTGCGCGGCCTCGTAGGCATCTTCTCGCTGGCCATCTTCGGGCTCGGCGCGCTCTGGATCCTGCGCGACGAGTACCGCCAGGCCTGGCACGACAAGGTGGCCGGCACCGTCGTCGTCCGCGTCCCGCGGGAGTATCCGCTGCCGTAGCGGGAATGCCGCATTTCCCCGTACCCGGTACCCGGTACCCGGTACCCCGTACCCGGTACCCGGTCCCTTGTGCTACGCAGCTGATGCCGGGGCGGTGCTCAGCCAGCGCTGCAGCACCTGCGACAGCGCCTCGAGGACCACCGGCTTGGTGACGAACTCGTTCATCCCGGCCTCGAGGCACAGCGCCTGATCGCTCGGCAGCGCGCTGGCCGTCATCGCGATGATGGGCACGGCGGCGCGCACGTCGCCCGCGTGCCCGGCCCTGATGCGGATGGTGGCCTGCAGGCCGTCGAGCTCCGGCATGTGCATGTCCATCAGCACCAGCTCATAGGGCCTCGCCTTCAGCGCCTCGACCGCCTTCGCGCCCGTGTCGACCACATCGGCGGTCAACCCGAGGCGCGCCAGCATCGCCAGCGCCACCTTCTGGTTCACGAGGTTGTCCTCCGCGAGCAGGATGCGTGCGGGGCCCGTCGGTACGCGCGGCGTGAGCGGCTCTCCTGCCGATACCGGTCGCGCGGCAGGCGCCTCGCCGCCGGGCGCCGGAGTCGGCGCCGTGGTGTCGCCGGCGCGCACCCGGGCCATCGCCGCTACCAGTTCACGCGCCCGGAGGGGGCGGCTCAGCCACTCGAACACGCCCGGGGTGCGGGCGCGCCTCGCCTCGGCGTGGTCGGCCATGGAGGTGACCAGCACCACGGGCAGCCCGCGCGCCGCCAGCGGCGCCAGCAGGACCGACAGGTCGTCCTCGCCGCCGAGGCGTGCGTCCACCACCGCGACGTCCAGGTCCGGCATCCGGGCAAGGGCGGCGGCGCACGCCTCGAGGGTGCTCGTCGTCACGACCCGCGCCCCTCGCGCTTGCAGCGTCGCCGCGACGGCGTGGCGGGTCGTGGCGTGTCCTTCGCCCACCAGCACACGCAAGCTCTCCAGGGAGGCGACATCCCGGGCCGGCTGCACCGACTCGACGCCGAGGCGCGCCGTGAACCAGAACTCCGAGCCGATCCCGGGTGTGCTGCGGACGCCCACGGCGCCCTGCATGAGCTCCACCAGTTGCCGCGAGATTGCCAGGCCGAGTCCCGTCCCGCCGAAGCGGCGCGTGGTCGAGGCGTCCACCTGCGAGAACACGTGGAAGAGCCGGTCGAGCTTGTCCGACGGAATGCCGATGCCCGTGTCGCGCACGCTGAACCGCAACTGCGCGGTGCCGTCGGCGGCGGTGTCGACGGTCGTCCGCAGCACCACCTCGCCTTCGGCCGTGAACTTGATGGCGTTGCCCACGAAGTTGGTGAGCACCTGCCGCAGGCGGCCCGGGTCCCCGTTCACGCGTCGCGGCACGTCGGGCGCCGTCACGTGGACCAGCGCCAGGCGCTTCTCCTCGGCCTTCACGCCCATCGCCGCGGCGAAGTCGTCGAGCAGGTCGTCGAGGTCGAAGGCGATGTGCTCGAGCTCGAGGCGCCCGGCCTCGATCTTGGAGAAGTCGAGGATGTCGTTCAGCAGCACCAGCAGCGCCTCGCCGCTGCCGCGGACCACCTCCGCGAACCGCCGCTGTTCCGGATGGAGCTCCGAGTCGAGCAGCAGCCGCGTCATGCCGATCACGCCGTTCATGGGCGTGCGGATCTCGTGGCTCATGTTGGCGAGGAATTCGCTCTTGGCCTGGCTCGCCTGCTCGGCGCGCTGCGCCATCTCGTTGGCACGCGCGGTCTGGGCCTCCACATCGCGCAGCGCGGCCTCGGCGCGGGTGGTCTGCGCGCGCAACTCGGCGGTCATCTCGTGCGCCAGCGATTGGGCCCGGACCTGCGCCATGCCGAGGAGCCAGATGGTGGCCCCCAGGAAGCAGCTGAGGAGCCCCCCGCCGATGCCCACGATCCAGGGCGCCGAGTACTCGACGCCGGCCTCGAAGGCCGGTGACGTGCTCGTGCGGACCATGAGTCGATGTCCACCGATGTCGACGGGGGTGGCAGAGGTGTAGCGATGACTGGCGTAGTGCGCGTCGTCCAGGTAGCCGCGCGCGTCGGCGAGGCTGTGGTTGGCGTCGAAGACCACCGACTCGGCGGAGAGGGACTCGCCGTCGAACAGCTCGAACTCGAGCAGGCCGCCGGCCGAGTCCGCCACGCCGCGCATGAGTTCGCTTGCCACCAGGGGGGTGTACACGAGCGCCAGCAACTGCCGGCGGCGCTCCGCGACGGTCGTCGGCTGGCCGCGGTACACGGGGACCAGGAGGATGTAGCCGGGCCCCTTGTCTCGGTCATA
>NZ_JBIINP010000057.1:0-24031 GCF_044337415.1 Luteitalea sp. | reverse complement strand
TACCGGTGCGTGACGATCCGGCTCACGTCCACGGTCCCCGACTCGAGCAGGGCGAGCGACTGACGATACACCGACGGGCGCCCGTCGGCATCGAAGCCGCCAGAGGCGCCCACCGGCGATACCAGCGTCGGCTCGCGAAACATGATGTTGTTGAGCACGCCCAGATCGACGCCGGACTGCCCGTGCGCGTACAGCAGCACCGTCGCCTGCTTGCGCACGAGTCCCGGCATCTGCCGGAACACCTGCGCGCTGCCCGAGGCGTCGATCAGGTACTCGACGCGACGTCCGCCCGTGAGGGTGAGCGTCGCATCGACGACGTCGGTGCCGACCGGATCGATCACCTCGTCGGCGCCGTAGTGACGCGCCAGCGCCTGACGTGTCGCGCTGGGCTCGCTCACGATGATGCGTCCCTCGAAGCCGACCACCTTCCGCAGGTGCTGCAGGAACAGCAGGCCGGCGGGGCCCGCGCCGGCGATGAGCACCGACTGGACGCGCGCGGCGGGGTCGGCGTCCTGCAGGCGATACCGCGCGATGGCAGACGCTTGTCGGACCGCGTCATGTGCGTGGAGGATGCAGGCCAGCGGTTCGGTGAGCGCCGCCTGCTCGGCTGGCAACGACGCCCCGCGCTTCACGGCGTTGACGGCCGGGATGACCAGCACCTCGGCCAGACCGCCCTGCAACCCCGTGATGCCGTGCTCGCCGTAGGTCTCGCACTGGTGCGAGTCGCCGGTGGCGCAGTACTCGCACAAGGGATGCGCACCCGCGCTGAGGCAGTTGCGCCCCTGGTCGAGCACTACGGCATCACCCACGGCCAGGTCGCGCACCTCGGTCCCGCGCGCCTCGACGACGCCGGCCACCTCGTGCCCGAGCACCTGCGGCGATACGTCGAACGGCACCGGCCGCCCGAGGCGATCGGTGTGGTAGTTGGCGTGCCCCTCGAAGATGTGGAAGTCGGTGCCGCACAGCCCGACACCGGTCACGCGCACCACGACATCGCGCGGGCCGACCTCGGGATCGCCGATGTCGCGCACCGCCATCACGCCCGGCGCGGTCAGGACGGCGGCCCTCATGCGTGACACCCGCAATTTGAAATTTGAAATTCGAAATTCATGTGCACGTCGCGTCGTCGACCTGGGCGAAGGTCCTCGCGGCCCGGCGGCGAAGCCGCGGGCCCGTCAATTTCAAATCTCCAATTTCAAATTACAGGCTGACCGACTGCTCCGCCCACACCTGGAACTCGCGGTGCTTGTTCTCCTCGGACTTGCCGAGGATCTCGCCGCTGGCGACGCGGCGGACGTGCTCGAACACCTCGAGGCCGACCTCGTCGATCGACGCCGTGCCGTCGATGATGGCGCCGGCCGACATGTCGAGGTCCGACTTCATGCGCTCGAAGATCTGGGTGTTGGACGCCAGCTTGAGCACGGGCGCGATGGCGTTGCCGATGGTGGTGCCGCGACCGGTCGTGAACACCACCAGCTGCGCGCCCGACGCGATCAGGCCCGGCGTCGATTCCTGGTCGTACCCCGGCCCCTGCATCAGGTAGAGGCCCGGGCCGGGGGGCTGCTCGGCGTACCCCACCACGCCTTCCACACGGGTCGTGCCCGCCTTGGCGATGGCGCCGAGCGACTTGATGGTGATGTTCAGGAGCCCGCCCGCGACATTGCCCGGGCTGGGGTTCTCGTTGAGCACGGTGCCGAACTTGGCGGCGTAGTCCTTGTACCAGTCGACCATCTCGTAGACGGCCCGGCCGGTCGCCGCATCCTTGGCCCGCCAGGCGAGGATGTGCTCCGCCCCGCAGAACTCGGGCACTTCCGTGATCAGGACGGTGCCGCCGTGCCGCACGAGTTCGTCCGCCGCGCGGCCCAGCGCCGGGTTGGCCGACAGCCCCGAGAAGCCGTCCGAGCCCCCGCACTTCACGCCCAGCGACAACGCGCTGATGGGCGCCGGCTGGCGGGTGATCTGGTTGGCGACGGGCAGCATGGCCTCGACGGCCTCGAGCCCGCGCTTGACCGAGCCCTGCGTGCCGCCAGCCTCCTGGATGCCGATGCGCGCCACCGGCTTGTTCAGCGGGCGGTGCAGGTCGGAGAGGTACTGCTCCATCACCGTCAGGTTCGTCTTCTCGCAGCCGAGGCCGATGAAGACGACGCCCCCGACGTTGGGATGCTCGGCATAGGCGGCCAGCGTACGGAGCATCACCTCGATGTTGGACCCGTCGGAGCACCCGCACCCCTTGTTGTGCGGGATGGCCACCACGCCGTCGACGTTGGGGTACTTCGCCTTGTCGAACAGGGTGAACTCGGCCACCGTGGCGATCTGCACCGCCTCGTGCGCCGCGCACATGCTCGTGGGCACGATCAGCACCCAGTTGCGGATGCCGACGCGGCCGTCCGGCCGGTAGTAGCCCATGAAGGTGGCGCGCTCTGCCTCGGGCACGTAGTCCGGCGCCGGCGTGGCCTGACTCTCGGCGAGCTCCCGCACCACCGGGACCTCGTTGGACATGTTCGCGCGCGAGATGAGGGCGCCCAGGCGGACGCCCTTCGACGTGCCGATCGGCTGGCCATACTGCCGGACGAACTCGCCCTCCGGAATGGCGTCGAGGGCGAACCGGTGGCCGGGCGTGATGTCGTCGAGCACCTCGACGACATGGTCGCCGACGACCACGTGGGTGCCGCGGGGCACCGGGACGCGGGCCACCGCGACGTTGTCGCGGGGGTCCACCTGGATGGCGTACGCGGAGAGAGGCGCGGCTTCGGAAGCGACAGGAGCCATGGGTGGGGCCATCGTACCGCGAACGCCCGGCGCGGACGGGGTCCGCGCACCGGGGCGAAGTGGTCATGCCAAGGGCGGTCCGGAGACTGCGCCGGCTGGTATGGCAGCGTTTGACTTGCGCGTAACCCTGCCGTAAAGTCCGATCCCATCGACATTGGTCAAACCACGTCGGTGCTGACAGGTGACCGCGCAACGCGGCCCGACACGCACCGGTATGCAGGCGGCCGGCTTCGCCGTGCCCGCCGCGGAGAGTGAACATGTTCAGGGCACGTCGGCTTCAATGGCTGGCTTGTGGTCTCCTGGCACTGATCGGCGTGACGGCCTCCGTCACCCCGGCTCGCGCGCAGGCCGCTCGCGGCGGCATCCTCGGCAACGTGGCGGATACCTCCGCCGCGGCAGTCCCGGGGGCCACCATCACCATCACGGAGACCCGGACCAACATCTCGCAGAACACCGTGACCAACGAGTCGGGGAACTTCAACTTCCCGAACGTGCAGCCCGGCGTCTACAAGGTGGAGGCCGAGTTGGCCGGCTTCAAGAAAGCCGTCCGCGAGAACATCCAGGTCGACGTCAACAGCACCATCCGCGCCGACTTCAAGCTGGAGGTCGGTGACCTGAGCGAGACGCTCACGGTGACCACCGAGGCCCCGGCGCTGCAGACCGACCGCGCCGACACCGGCCGCATCATCGAGGGCGAGGCCATCGCGGCGATGCCGCTCGGCTTCAACCGCAACTTCCAGGGGATGTGGGCGACGGTGCCCGGCGCGACGCGCCCGACGCGTCCGCACTCCGAATTCTTCAACTCGCAGGACTCGCTCGAGAGCAAGGTCAACGGCCAGAGCCGCCTGGCCAACAACGTGCAGATGGAGGGTCTCGACAACACGCACCGCACGGGCCTGTTGACGGTGCTGATCCCGTCGGCCGATGCGCTCGAGACCGTGTCGGTGAGCACCTCCAACTTCGACGCGGAGTTCGGCCGCGCCGGTGGCGCGGTGACCAACGTGACGCTGAAGTCGGGCACCAACGACCTGCGGGGTAGCGCGTTCTGGTTCCACGGCAACGACAGCCTCAACGCCACGCCGTACTTCGCGCGGACCAAGCCGGAGACGACCTACAACCAGTTCGGCTTCGTCGTCGGCGGCCCCATCCGCAAGAACAAGCTGTTCTACTTCGGCGACTACCAGCGCACCAACGACAACCTCGGCAAGGTATGGCGCTTCTTCGTGCCGCCGGCCGAGTGGCGCAACGGCGACTTCAGTTCCGCAACCAACACGGTCATCCGCGACCCGCTGTCGGGCGACGCCGCCGGCAACAACCGGATGCCGTTTGCCAACAACGTCGTGCCGGCCAATCGGATCAGCCCGATCTCGCGCGACATCTTGAGCCGGGTGCCGATGCCGAACATTCCGAACCAGCCGATCGGTCAGCCCAACTACGAGTCGACCACGGTCCGCGAGCGCAAGACCGACCAGTTCGACATCAAGGTCAACTGGCAGGTGAGCAGCAGCGATCAGCTGTCACCGCGCTTCAGCTTCATGCGCCCCGTCGTGATCGACCCGTCGCCCTACGCCGGCGCCATCGGCGGCCCGGCCAACGGCGGCTTCGCCGGCACCGGCACCAACGACACGGTAGTCACGGGCCTCAACTGGACGAAGACCTGGAGCAACACGCTCGTGATGGAAGCGCGCGGCGGGCTCACCTGGTACCACAACGTTGCGGCCTCCGAAGGCCAGGGCATGAACACGGCCCAGGAACTGGGCGTGCCCGGCGTGAACCTGAACGACTTCACGTCCGGCATCATGTCGGTGAACATCCAGAACTACAGCAACCCGGTGGTGGGCTTCTCGAACTCCATGCCCTGGGACCGCGGCGAGACCACGTGGACCTTCGCGGCCACGCTGACCAAGCTGGCCGGCAACCACTCGGTGAAGTTCGGCGCCGACCTGCGCCGCAACCGTGACTTCCTGCTGCAGACGCAGGACTTCGGCGGCCCGCGCGGCACCTTCAGCTTCAACGGGTCGGGCACGTCGTCGCCGACCGACGCGGCCGCCATCCGCAACAACGTCGCCAACTCGCTGGCCAGCTTCATGCTCGACTATGCCAACGACGTCCGTCGCGACGTGCCGTTCATCGACGAGCCCGGGACCAGGCACCAGCAGTACTTCTTCTTCGTGCACGACAAGTGGCAGGTGCGGCCGAACGTCACCGTCGACCTCGGCGTGCGCTACGAGTACTACACGCCGTTCACGGGCATCGTCGAGCAGGGGGGCCTGTCGACGTACGACACCACCAACAACACGCTGCGGGTCTCCGGCTACGGCGACATCCCGGCCAACCTCGGCGCGACGACGCGCACGTGGAACTTCAACCCGCGCACCGGCATCTCCTGGCGCATCACGGACCGCGACGTGCTCCGCGCCGGCTACGGGGCGAGCACGGCGCCGTACCCGGACAACTCGTATGCCTTCAACTACCCCACCAAGGGCAACGTGCTCCAGCAGGCCAGCAACGCCTTCACGCAGGGTGGTTCGCTGCGGACCGGCTTCCCGGTGCAGGGGACGGTGGACATCCCTAGCAACGGCATCGTACCGGTGGACCAGCCGTTCCTCCGCAACTCGGGCTTGTTCGCCATCCCCGAGACGCTGTTCGGCGGCATCCTGCATTCGTGGAATGTCGCCTACCAGCGCCAGTTGCCGGCGGGGTTCACCGCTGAAGTGGCCTACGTCGGCAACCGCGGCGTCGACATGCTGTACGCCCTCAACCTGAACGCCGCCACCGTGCTCGGCCTCGACCAGGCAGGCCGTCCGCTGTTTGCGCCCTTCGGCCGAACGGCCGACGTGCCCTCGCGCGTGCCGGAGCGCAGCGACTACCACTCGCTGCAGGCCAAGATCGACCGTCGCTTCCTCAACGGCATCCTGGTCACCAACAGCTACACCTACGGCCGCGCGCGCAACTTCGCCGACGACAACGGCGGCATCGCCACGCCGGCCGACTGGGAACTGAGCTACGGGCTCGCTGGCTTCGACCGCCGCCACACGTGGGTCAGCAGCTTCGTGGTCGACATGCCGTTCTTCCGCGACGCCGACAACGCGCTGCTGCGCAACGTGCTCGGGGGCTGGCAGGCCTCGGGCCTCCTGACGCTCATGGGCGGTACGCCGCTCAGCGTCACGGCCGACGGCGCCCTGCTGCGTGCGCCGGGCAACACCCTGTATGCCAATCAGGTCGCCGAGCCGAACATCATCGGGGACAAGGGCCCGAACGTGTACTACTTCGACCGGGCCGCATTCGCGCAGCCGGCCGCGGCGACCTTCGGCAACACGACGCGCAACGGCAGCGGGATGCGCGGCCCCGGCTTCACGGCGCTCGACTTCTCGCTGGTCAAGCGGTTCACGTTCGGCCAGAGCTATCGGTTCTTCGAGTTCCGCACCGACGCCTTCAACCTGACCAACACGCCGGCGTGGAACAACCCGAACACGAGTCTCGCGAGCCCGCAGTTCGGTACGATCACGGGCGCCGGCAACCAGCGCATCATCCGTTTCGCGTTGAAGTACGCCTTCTAACGCTTAGCGCTTAACGCTTAACGCTAACGACAGACGCGTTTCGCAGGATCAGAGGCCGCCCGGCGACATGCCGTGGCGGCCTCTTGCTGTTTCGTGGCCATTCACCGCACCATCAGCGAAGTCCCCGAGCATACGCACGCTGACTGAGCGTTGCAGGAATATTGCCGACAGGACACGAAGTGGTCTAACCACAGCCGTGCGACGGGCGGGAATCGCATACCAGCGAGGGGCGCTTCTTGCTATACTCCGCCCGCTCAACTCAACGCAGAGATGGATTGGTCGTCGCTCGCCCGCCTTCATCAGCGGCGCCGGTTCGGTCAGTAAGTGAAATGGTGCGACCTCTCATGCGTCAAGACAGGTCGGAAAGGGTTCTCGAGATGCAGACGCTCCTGCAACGTGGTCGCCTCGGCTGGCAATGGGTGCTGGCCCTGGTGTGTGTCATCGGCCTCAGCGCGCCACTGGCGGCGCAGGATCCCCGCGGCGCCATCGCCGGCAAGGTGCTCGATTCCTCCGGCGGTGCACTGCCAGGGACGACGGTCGCGGTGACCAATGCCGCCACCGGCACCGTCAACACGGCAGTCACCGACGAGCAGGGACGGTACTCCATCCCGTTCATCTCGGTCGGTCGATACGACATCGTGGTGGAACTGACAGGCTTCAAGCGCGTCGAGCAGAAGGCCGTCGAGGTCCGGATCGGCGACCGCATCGAGCTCGACTTCACGCTCGAGGTCGGCGGCCTCGAGGAAACCATCACCGTCTCCGGCGGCGCGCCGCTGCTCGAAACGCGCACGGCGTCGCAGGGCCAGGTGATCGACGAGCAGCGCATCCAGCTGATGCCGCTCTCGGACGGCAACCCGTTCACATTGACGCGCCTCGCGGCTGGCACGGTGTACACGGGCGACCTGAAGTTCTCGCGCCCCTTCGACAACGCCGGCACCTCGGCCATCACGTCCAATGGCGCCTCGGGCGGCAACGAGTTCACGCTGGACGGCTCGCCGAACATGGCGCACGGCCGCCGCGCGGCGTTCGTGCCCCCTGCCGGTGCGGTGCAGGAGTTCAAGGTGGAGACGGCCACGTTCGACGCGCAGCAGGGCCACACCGCCGGCGCGACCGTCAACGTGACGATGAAGAGCGGCAGCAACACGTTCCGCGGCGACGGCTACTACCACTACCGCGACGAGACGCTCGGCAAGAACGACTTCTTCCTGGAGCGAGCGGGACAGCCGAAGGCGGCGCTGGACTACAAGCGGTTCGGCGGCACGTTCGGTGGCCCGGTGGACCTCGGCTTCTACAACGGCCGCAACAAGACCTTCTTCTTCAGTGCCTTCGAGTGGCTGTACGACGAATTCCCCGAACCCGGCCAGTTCACCGTCCCGACCGAGGCCCAGCGCAATGGCGACTTCTCTGCCCTGCTGCCGCTCGGGATCCAGATCTTCGACCCGGCCACGGCGCGCCTCGTCAACGGCCAGGTACGACGTGACCCGTTCCCCGGCAACATCATCCCCGCCAACCGGATCAGCCCGGTGGCGCGCGAGATGCTGAAGTACTTTCCGGCGCCGAATCAGGCGGGCAACGCGCAGGGGCAGAACAACTACCTGAGCACCAACGCCCGCGGCGACGACTTCTACTCGGCCAACTTCCGGTTCGATCATCAGTTCAACAACAACAACAAGACCTTCGCCCGCTACTCACGCAACAACCGCACGGAGTACCGCGGCGCCTGGACCGGCGAGCAGAACGGCATCACGCCGACCGGCAACTTCCTGTTCCGCATCAACGACGCACTCACGGCCGACCACGTGTGGACGATGAACCCGACCACGGTGCTGAACCTGCGTGGCAGCTGGTCGCGGTTCCAGGAGCCGAGCCTGCGCCAGAATCAGGGCATCTTCGACCCCGGCAGCCTCGGCTTCTCGAGCAGCACCGACGCGCTCTTCGGCGACTTCAAGTACTTCCCGCGCATCGAGCCCGGCGCCTTCAGCGCCATCGGCGACTCCTACGCCGGTGGCACGACGTCGCAGATCTTCACGTTCCAGCCGACGGTCACCAAGTTCTTCGGCAACCACTCGGTGCGGCTCGGCTACGACTACCGGCAGTACAAGGAGCACAACGACCCGACGTACCACGTGGCCGGCATCTACCAGTTCAACGCCGGCTTCACCAACGGCGGCTCGGGCCTCCCGAACGCTCCCATCGGCCAGGACCTCGCGGCGATGCTGCTCGGCCTCCCGCAGTCGGGCAGCCGCATCGAGCTCGCGCCCGGCCGCGACAACACCAGCCCGTACCACGGCGTGTTCTTCCAGGACGACTGGAAGGTCACCAGCAAGCTGACCGTCAACCTCGGCCTGCGCTACGAGTACGAGAACGCGCCGAGCGACGACGCCAACGCCAACGTGCGCGGCTTCGACCCGACGGCGCAGCTGGCGGTGACCAACCAGGCTCGCCTGGCCTATGCGCTTCGCCCGGTGCCTGAGCTGGCGGCGAGCGCCTTCAATCCCGTCGGTGGCGTCACGTTCGCCAGCGAGGACAACCCGGGCTTCTGGAACGCCGACCGGAACAACTGGCAGCCGCGCCTCGGCTTCGCGTACCAGCTCAACTCACGCACGGTGCTGCGCGGCGGGTGGGCCATCTACACGAGCCCGCTCTTGTTCGACTACGCGATCTTCCAGCCCGGCTTCGCGCAGAGCACGCCGATCATCGTGAGCAACGACAGCGGCCTCACCTACCAGGCCGACCTGACCAATCCCTGGCCTGGCGGCGTGATCCAGCCGGCGGGCAACAGCGCCGGCGTCAACACGTTCGTCGGGCAGGGCCTGAACCGCTACACGACGAACGTCGATGCGAGGAATACGCAGGCGATGCGGTGGGCGGTCAACGTGCAGCGCGAGCTGTTCGGCAACTGGGTGGTCGAGGCCGGCTACACCGGCAACCGCGGCTACGACCTCACTGTGGAGACCGACATCAACCCGATCCCGCGGCAGTACCTGTCGACCAGCAACGTGCGCGACAACGCGGTGATCTCCAACCTGGCGACGCCGGTGGCCAACCCGTTCTCGGGCCTGCTGCCGGGCACGAACCTGAACACCGCCAACGTCGCCAAGAGCCAGCTGCTCCGTCCGTTCCCGCAGTTCACGCAGGTGCTCAGCCGCAACTTCGACGGCACCAGCAGCTACCAGTCGGGGCAGTTCCGCGTCGAGCGGCGGTTCAGCGACGGCTACTCGTTCCTGGCCACCTACACCGTGTCGCGCTTCACCGAGCAGAACTTCGCGCTCAACGCGGTGGACGGCCCGGCCGGCATCTACGAAGAGCGGCGGTCCGACGTGGACGTGCCGCACCGCGTGGTGCTCAACGGTATCGTCGAGCTGCCGTTCGGCCGTGGCCGCAAGTGGGGCAACAACTGGAACGGCTTCCTGAACGCCATCGCCGGCGGCTGGAGCGCATCAGCCATCTGGCAGTGGCAGAGCGGCCGTCCGCTCACCATCGGCAACGTCTACTACAACGGCGACATCAACGCGCTGACCACCAGCTACTCCAGCGACAACGTGGACAACCCGGTGTTCGACGTCAGCGGCTTCTACTTCCAGGACATCCCGGAGGCGCAGCGCCGCAACGACTCGCGCATCCAGCTGGCCCAGAACTACCGCACGCTGCCGAGCCGCCCGGCGAACCTCCGGGCCCAGGCGCTGAACTACATGGACATGTCCATCGTGAAGCGCTTCGAGTTCACGTCGCGTGTGAGGGCACAGCTGCACTTCGAGATCTACAACGCGTTCAACCAGACCTTCTTCAACAACCCGGACCTCAACCCGACGAGCGCCAACTTCGGCAAGGTGACCAGCCAGAACAACCTGCCGATCAACCTGCAGGTCGGCGCCCGCATCTTCTTCTGATCGACGCGGAGGCAGGGCATCGTCACGATGCCCTGCCTCGTCGCGACACGACGGGCGACAGGCGACCGGCCACAGGCGGCCTGCAGCCTCCAGCCCGTCGCCGTTCTTCCCCCTACCAATTCGCGCGCGGGCGGCATAGGCTTGGGCCACCGTCCCATGAATCGTCGCGACTTCCTCTCGTCATCCGCGGCCGCCCTCACGGCGGCCACCGCCCTTCCTGCCTCCGTCGAGGCCGCCCTGCAGGCTGGTCCCGCCCCTGCCCGCCCCCGCCGCTACGCCATCGTCGGCACCGGCGGCCGGGGATCGTCGATGTGGGGCACCGGTGTGAAGGCCAAGTGGGGCGACACCGTCCAGTTCGTCGGCCTGTGCGACCCGAACCCGAAGCGGGCCGAGGTGGTCCGCGGCCTGCTCGGCGTCGACTGCCCGGTGTTCACCGACTTCGACCGGATGGTGCGCGAGGCCAAGCCGGACCTGATCGCGGTGACGACGGTGGACGCCTACCACGCCGAGTACATCGTGCGTGCGCTCGACCTCGGGATCGACGTGATCACCGAGAAGCCGATGACGACCGACGAGAAGCAGTGCCAGGCGGTGATCGACGCCGAGAAGCGCAACAAGCGCAAGATCATCGTCGGCCACAACATGCGCTTCGCGCCGGCGCACGTGAAGATCAAGGAACTGCTGATGTCGCAGCCGGTGGGGCCGATCCGATCGGTCGACTTCCACTGGTACCTCGACACCAGCCACGGCACCGACTACTTCCGCCGCTGGCACGGCATCAAGGCCAAGAGCGGGTCGCTTTGGGTGCACAAGGCGACGCACCACTTCGACTATGTGAACTGGCTGCTCGACGCCGAGCCGGTGCAGGTGCAGGCCTATGGCGGCATCAAGCGCTATGGGGCCGCGGGGCCCTTCCGGTCGACCAACTGCCGCCCGTGCACGCACAAGGCGGAGTGCCCGTTCTACTGGGACATGACCAAGTCGGCCTCGGCGATGCGGCTGTACGGCGGCGAGGTGGAGAAGGTCGACGGCTACCTGCGCGACGCGTGCGTGTTCCGGCCCGAGGTGACGACCTACGACACCATGACGGCGACGATCAAGTACAGCAACGACGTCATCCTGTCGTACTCGCTCAACGCCTACATGCCCATCGAGGGCCACTCGCTGTGCTTCAACGGCGACGGCGGCCGGATCGAGATCCGCTCGTACGCGAACCAGCCCTGGAAGGTGGAGCAGGAGTTCGAGGTCTCGGTGATCAAGGCCTTCGGCCAGCGCACGATGGTGTCGGTGCCGACCGTCGAGGGCGAGCACGGCGGCGCCGACGACGTGCTGCGGAACCTGATCTTCCGCCGGCCCGACGTGCCGACCCACCTGCGCCTGCCCGATTCCCGGGCCGGGGCGATGTCGACGCTCACCGGGATTGCCGCGCGCCGCAGTTGTGAAGAGAATCGGCCCATCACGATTTCCGACCTGGTGACTTTCTGATGTCCATCTCCCGACGATCCTTCGTGTCCTCGGCCGCTGCCGGCGTGGCAGGCGGCCTCGTGGCGGGTACGCCCGCGATGGCGCAGACCGCCGCCAGCCGGAGCCGCGTGCTCGGGGCCAACGACCGCATCCGCATCGGGTCGATCGGCGTCGGTGGGATGGGCCGCTCGCACCTCGGGAACTTCCAGCAGCACGACGACGTGCAGATCGTCACGGTGTGCGACGTGTGGGACGTCAACCGGCGGCGTGCGCAGCGCATGACCGAGAAGCAGGCCGGCGGCGCGGCGACGATGGAGTCGGACTTCCGGCGCGTGATCGACCGGCAGGACCTCGACGCCGTGATCGTGGCGACCGTCGACCACTGGCACGCGATCCCGATGATCCTGGCCTGCCAATCGGGCAAGGACGTGTACGTCGAGAAGCCGATCTCGCACAACGTCAAGGAAGGCCGCGCGATGGTCAACGCGGCGCGCAAGTTCGACCGCGTGGTGCAGGTGGGCACGCAGCAGCGGTCGGGCCTGCACTTCCAGGAAGCGATGACGGTGGTGCAGTCGGGGACGCTCGGGAAGATCCATCGCGTGCATGCGTGGAACACCGGCAACCAGTCGCCGGCCGGCCTCGGCAAGCCGGCCGACGTGCCGGTGCCTGAGGGCCTGGATTGGGACATGTGGCTCGGTCCCGCGCCGAAGGTGGCGTTCAACCCGAACCGGTTCATCTACAATTTCCGCTGGTTCTGGGACTACGCGGGCGGAATGATGACCGACTGGGGCGTCCACCTGCTCGACTTGGCGCTGTGGGGCATGAAGGAAACGGCGCCGAAGACGGTATACGCGGTGGGCGGCAACTTCGTGCTCGACGACAACCGGCAGACGCCCGACACGATCGACGCGATCTACGAGTTCCCCGGCTTCATCTGCTCGTACAGCAACCGGACGGGCAACGCCTACAACGGCGCCGGCCGCGGCTACGGCATCGAGTTCTACGGCACCAACGGCACGCTGTTCCTCGATCGCGGCGGCTTCGAGGTGATTCCCGAGAGCGGCGGCACGTCGACGGCCCCGAAGCCCCAGTACCTCAGCGAGCAGGAGCCGGTGGCGCCGGTGTGGAAGCGTGCCTGGAACGCGCCGGCCAGGGCGCGCACGCAGGGGATGAAGGCCGGCACATCGGACCAGAACCTCTCCCACATCCGCAACTTCCTCGACTGCATGCGGTCGCGGCAGCGCCCGATCTCCGACATCGAGGTGGCCCACCACTCCACCGCCATGTGCCTGCTCGGCAACGTGTCGTATCGCACCGGCCACAAGCTCACATGGGATGCCGCGAAGGAGGAGTGCGTGGACGACCCGAAGGCCAACGCGCTCCTGACGCGCGAGTACCGCGCGCCGTACACGCTTCCGAAGATTTAGTCAGGCTGCAGGCTGCAGGCGACAGGCGACCCGATGCCACAGGGAGCCTGCGCAGGCAGCCTGCAGCCCGTAGCCTGTAGCCCGTAGCCTGTAGCCGTTCTTTCATGTCACGAGCCTATCCCCGCATCGCCGCACTCAAGACCGCCGAGCAGTTCCAGGCGCACGTCGCCTCGCTCGGCATCCCGCTGCCCTTCGAGGCCGACGTCGACGCCGCACCGGCGTCGCCGCTGGCGCAGCCGGCCGACACGTCGGCAGGACGCGCCGGCAACCGCTTCAGCATCCTGCCGATGGAAGGCTGGGACGGCACCCCCGACGGACGGCCCACCGACCTCACGCGCCGACGCTGGCGGCGGTTCGGCGAGAGCGGCGCCAAGCTGATCTGGGGCGGCGAGGCGTTCGCCGTGCGGCATGACGGGCGCGCCAATCCCAACCAGTTGTGTCTCGGCCCGACGTCTGAAGCCGACCTCGTGCAGTTGCGCGAGGACCTGCTCGAGGGGCATCGCGAGGCAGGGCTGGGCACCGACGACCTGGTCATCGGCCTGCAGTTGACGCACTCGGGCCGCTACTCCCGTCCGGATCCCGACAAGAAGCCGAAGCCGCTCGCGGCGTACCCGCACCCGGTGCTCGATCGACGCGTGAGCCCCGACGGACCGGTGCCGCTGCTGACCGACGACGACCTCGACGACCTCTCGGCGCGCCTGGTGCAGGCCGCCGTGCTCGCGCAGCGCGCGGGCTTCACGTTCGTCGACGTCAAGCACTGCCACGGCTACCTCGGGCACGAGTTGCTGTCGGCACGCACGCGCGAGGGCCGCTTCGGCGGCGACTTCACGGGCCGGACGCGCCTGCTGCGCCAGACCGTCGAGGGCATCAGGCGTGATGCGCCCGGACTGGCCGTCGGCGTACGGCTGTCGGCGTTCGACACCACGCCCTTCCGCAAGGGCGAGGGCGATGTCGGCGAGGCGGAAGCCCCGCAGGCCGACTATGCCTACGCCTTCGGGCGGTGGGACGGCAGCGACGCCGCGCCCGACCTGTCGGAGACGCGCGCGTTCCTGTCGCTGCTGGTCGACCTCGGCATCGACCTGGTGTGCCTCACCGCCGGCAGCCCGTACTACAACCCGCACATCCAGCGACCGGCCACCTTCCCGCCGTCGGACGGCTACCAGCCGCCAGAGGATCCGTTGAAGGGCGTGGCGCGCCAGATCGCGGCGACCGCGGCCCTGAAGGCCGACTTCCCGCAGTTGCGAATCGTCGGGTCGGCGTACAGCTACCTGCAGGACTGGCTGCCCCACGTGGCGCAGGCGGTCGTGCGCGCGGGCGGCGCGGACTTCATCGGCCTCGGGCGCATGGTGCTGTCGTATCCGGACCTGCCGCTCGATGTGCTGCGCGGACAGCCGCTCAAGCGCAAGGCCATCTGCCGCACCTTCAGCGACTGCACCACCGGCCCGCGCAATGGCCTCGTCTCGGGTTGCTTCCCTCTTGATCCGTTCTACACGGCCCATCCCGATCATGCGCGGCTCAAGGCCGTGAAGGCAGGCTCATGACCACGCCTTCGCCAAAGGCTTCGGCGGGGCACGCCCCCATGCCACAGGCTTCAGCGGGCCTTGGTCCGTCCCGAGAGGTGTCACCCATGCACGAGGAAGACATCCCGCGCGCCGGGCAGATCACGGCAGCGGCGACCGCCTTCGCGGCGCTGTTCTCCGCCGTCGGCATCGGCCTCTACGGCCTGACGTTCTTCTACGACTTCTTCGTGAAGGACTACGGCTGGACGCGCCAGCAGGTGACGTCCGGCAACGCGTACGCGAAGCTGCTGATCGGCCCGCTGTTCGGCTATCTCGCCGGGTACCTGATCGATCGCTACGGGCCGCGCCGCTTGCTGCTCGTGGGCATCGTCATGGCCGGCGGCGCGATGGTCGGCCTCGGGTACGTCTCGACGCTCGCGGCGTTCTACGTCTGCTACCTGTTCAACGCCCTCGGCTACGTGTTCGGCGGGCCGCTGCCGGTGCAGGTGCTCCTGTCGCGGTGGTTCACGAAGGCGCGCGGCAAGGCCATGGGCTTTGCCTACCTCGGCATCGGCATCGGCGGCACCGTCGTCCCCGGGCTGGCGTACTGGCTGACGACGCAGTTCGGGTGGAACCGCGCGATGCAGGTGCTCGGCCTGCTGATGATCGCGGTGGCGTGGCCGCTCGCCTGGCTCGTGAAGGACGCGCCGCCCGCGTACCGGGCCGCGGCGCCCGGCAGTGCCGCACCGACCACGCCGCTCGGCGAGGTGTTGCGCACGCCGGCGTTCTACCTGCTGCTCGTGGGGTCGATGTGCTCCATCGGCGCGGTGGGCGGCACGATGCAGAACCTCAAGCTGTACCTGAGCCTCGACCACACGTATGGCCAGGGCGAGATTGCCCGCATCCTGTCGCTGGTGCTGGCGGGCAGCATCATCGGCCGCCTCTTGATGGGGTGGCTGGCCGATCGCTGGGCACGCAAGCACGTGATGCTGCTCATCTACGTGATCGTCGCGGCCTCGATCCCGCTGCTGCTGTTCGCCGAGTCGTGGACGATGCTGCACGTGTTCGCGCTGCTCTTCGGCATCGGCCTCGGCGGCGACTACATGATCATCCCGCTGATGGCGGCCGACCTGTTCGGCGTGCAACGCCTCGGCCGCGTGATGGGCTTCGTGCTCACCGCCGACGGCATCGCCGAGGCCGTCTCGCCGATGCTGGTCGCCGGGCTGCGCGACCGCATGGGCACGTACCGACCGGGCTTCCTGCTGCTGATGGGCCTGGCCGCGGTGGGCGCGGGAGCGGTGGCGCTGCTGCCACAGAAGAAACAGGCAATTTGACATTGGAAACTTGAAATTCTCGGGCGAGGGCCTCCGGCCCCTCGCCACGTTCAGGGATGGCGCGCGAGCGAAGGCCGCCAGGCCGTGCCGCCGTGAATTTCACATGTCGAATTTCGAATTACCACCGCAGCCATGGACCGACGCGACTTCCTCCGCTCCTCACTCACGGCAGGCCTCCTCGCGCCGGCGCTGAGGTCGTCTGCCTCGGCGCAGCCAGTCGCGCCG
Source organism: Luteitalea sp. (assembly GCF_044337415.1). Classification (GTDB taxonomy): domain Bacteria; phylum Acidobacteriota; class Vicinamibacteria; order Vicinamibacterales; family Vicinamibacteraceae; genus Luteitalea. The sequence continues at coordinate 7,863 of NZ_JBIINP010000057.1, read as the reverse complement.
TCGGATCGGCTGCGGCTCGGCTTCCTCGGCACCGGGGCCCGTGCGCATCAGTTGATCGATGCCTGCCGGGCGATTCCCGGGCTCGAGGTCGTGTCGCTCTGCGATGCGTACACGGGCCGCGCCGAGCGGGCGAAGGCGCGCAGCGGCGGCTCGGCCGTGATCAGCCCCGACTACCGCGCCGTGCTCGACGACAGGAACGTCGATGCCGTCTTCATCGTCACGCCGGACCACTGGCACAGGACGATGGCGCTGGCCGCGCTCGAGGCGGGCAAGGACGTGTACCTCGAGAAGCCGATGACGTACACGGTGGCCGAGGGGCGCGAGATCATCGCGGCCGTCGATCGCTCGTCGCGCGTGCTGCAGGTGGGCAGCCAGGGGCCGAGTTCGGCGCTCGAGCACGCCGCGCGCGACATCGTGAAGAGCGGCCGGCTCGGGCAGATCACGCTCGTGCGTGCCGCGTTCAACCGTAACTCCGCCGGTGGCGCGTGGCTCTACCCCATCCCGCCAGACGCCAACGAACGCACCGTCAACTGGGCGCAGTTCCTCGGCTCGGCGCCCGCGCGGCCGTTCAGCCTCGAACGCTTCTTCCGGTGGCGCTGCTACTGGGACTACTCCGGCGGCCTGGCGACGGACCTGTTCGTGCACCTGGCCACGACCATCCATCACGTGCTCGACGTGCAGGGCCCGTCGCAGGTGATGGCCTCAGGCGCCACGCATCGCTGGACGGGTACGCACGAGGTGCCCGACACCATCGACGCGGTGCTCACGTACCCCGAGGGCTTCACCGTGACGCTCGGCTGCACGCTGAACAGCACCGGCGGCGAGGAAGGCGTGCACATCCACGGGACGAAGGGCACGCTGCACCTGCTCGGCGATCGCCTTCGCCTCACGACGGAAGCCGGGGGCGACAACAACCGCTGGGTGGTGCGCTCATGGCCCGAGGCGCTCGAGCGGGCCTACTACGACGACCCGAAGGTGCAGGCGATCGAGACACCCGGCGCGCAGCGGCAGCAGGCCTCGTCGTCCGGCGAGGAGTGGGCGATCCGTGGCGAGAACGAGGACATCGCCCACGTCAGGACGTTCGTCGACGCGGTTCGATCACGCAAGCAGCCCATCGAGGACGCCCGCTTCGGCCATCGCGCCGCGGCGGTGGCGCATTTCGTGAATCAGTCAATTCGAGAAGGCAAGAGCCTGAACTTCGAACTTTGAAATTCTCGCGGGGCGCGGCTTCGCTTACGTAGAGGTATGGCGCGGTGTCCCACCGCGCCGCTTTGTCGGCCGCGTGGGACACGCGGCCCTACCTACACGGCAGCGAGCGAAGGCCGAAGGCCAAGCCGCCAAGAATTTCGAATGTCAAATTTCAAATTGCCACGTCACAGCAGTCGCCGCGCCAGCACGCCCCACATGGCGTAGGCGAGGCGACGCCGGTGATGGCGCGCAATCGGCCCATGCCAGAACGGCGCCTGCACCACCTCGGTCTCGTGCGGCATGTCGCCGAGTGCCAGCGGGTGCTTGTGCTCGGCGGCGTAGCGGTCGAGCACGTCGCGGCCCGGCCTGGCGGCATTGAACAGGACGGTGTCCACGGGACGCCCGAGCACACTGCTGATGTGACGGACGGCGTCGGCCGCAGTGAAGTCGGCCATGCCGCGCCCCTCGGTCAGCAGGTTGGCCACGAGCACGACCGGGCCCTGCACCTGCGCCACGGCGTCGCGCACGCCTTCCACGAGCAGGGGCGGCACCAGGCTCGTGAAGAAGCTGCCCGGGCCGATGATCACCGCGTCGGCCCGGCCCAGCGCGTCACGCGCGGCCGGATGGATCACGACCGACGGCGAGAGCCACACGCGCCTGACGGGGCGCCCCTCGAGCTGCCCGGCGTCGACCTCCACCTCGCCGGTGGTGGTGCCGCCGTCGGCGTACTCGGCGCACAGGCTGGCCCGTTCGGTGCTGATGGGCCAGACGTAGCCGCGGCAGCCCAGCACCGCGCGCAGGCCGTCCACGGCCGCCTGGAAGTCGCCCGAGAACTGCTCCATCATCGACAGCAGCAGGTTGCCGCCGGTGTGACCGCCCAGCCGTCGGTGTTCGAGCGTCGGCAGGCGGGTGAGCAGCACGCGCCTCGCCTCGCCTTCGTCGCGCGCCAGCGCCAGGGCGCACTTGAGCACGTCGCCCGGCGGCAGCACACCGAGTTCGTCGCGCAGGACTCCCGAACTGCCGCCGCTGTCGAACATGGTGACGATGGCGTGCACCTGGAGCCAGGGATTGGCCTTCAGGCCGCCGAGAAGGCTGGGAAGTCCCGTTCCGCCACCGAGACACCCGACGTGCAGTTCGCGCAGTCGCATTGCGGCCCGATTGTGCCCCGCACCTTGGGCAGGAGCAACTCCGGTCGCCCGGGCCGCGTCTTTAGGGGGACATGACCGCCTTGCCGTCCCTGCTGGCCGTGGGCCTGGGGTTTCTCGTCCTGATGATGGTGGCCGTGTGGCTGCTGTCGCTCCGGCTGCGCAACGCGGGCATCGTCGACGTCGCGTGGTCGGCCGCGTTCACGCCCGTCGCCGTCGCCTATGCCTGGCTGGGCGCCGGGTGGGCGCCGCGCGACGCGCTGCTCGTGGCCCTGGTGGCGGCCTGGAGCCTGCGACTCGCTTCGTACCTCTACGTGCGCGTGCGGAACGAGCATCCCCACGAGGACTCGCGCTACGCGGCGCTGCGCGCGCACTGGGGCTCCTCGGCCAACGCGAAGATGCTCGGATTCTTCCAGGTACAGGCACTGGCGGCGCTGGTGCTCACCGTGCCCTTCGCGCTGATCGCGCTCAACCCGACGCCCGCCTTCGCGGCCCTGGAGTGGGTCGGCGCCGCGCTGACCGTGGTGGGCCTGGCCGGCGAAGCCCTCGCCGACCGCCAGCTCGCACGCTTCCGGACCAACCCGGCCAACAAGGGCCGCGTGTGCCAGGACGGGCTGTGGGCCTACTCACGCCACCCCAACTACTTCTTCGAGTGGGTCATCTGGTGCGGCTTCGGCGTGTTCGCGCTCGGATCGCCGAACGGCTGGCTGGGCCTGCACGTCATCCCGCTCATGTTCTACGTGATGCGCTACGGCACCGGCGTGCCCTACGCGGAAGCCTCGTCCCTGCGCAGCCGCGGCGACGCCTACCGCGAGTACCAGCGCACCACGAACGTCTTCATCCCCGGGCCACGACGGAACCTGGCCATTTGAAATTGGACATGTGAAATTCTCGCGGGCGCGGCCTTCGGCCCGCGCCCCTTCACCTCTTGGGGGCCTTCGTTCCTTGGGCCCTTCCACCTTCCCGCTCTGCCTTCTTTCCTTCTACTCTTCTGCTCTTCTTCCCTTCGCCATGGTCCTGTCCGTTGACGCCCTGCTCGACCGCGATGTCGTGCCCGACTCCCTGATCCGCGCCGGCATCCGCCGCAACCTGGCGACGCGCCTGCGCGAGGAGGGTCGCAGCGGGGCCGAAGCGGCGCACGCGGCGAAGATGGCGTGGATCGATACCCTGCGGCAGTCGCCGATTGCGGTGGCCACGGCCGACGCCAACACGCAGCACTACGAAGTGCCCGCGGGTTTCTTCGAGACGGTGCTGGGCCCTCACCTGAAGTACAGCAGCGGCTACTGGGCGGCGGGCGTGACCGACATCGAGACCTCGGAAGCCGCGATGCTCGACCTCACGTGCACGCGCGCGGGCCTGGCCGATGGGCAGCGCATCCTCGAACTCGGGTGCGGATGGGGCTCCCTGTCGCTGTTCATGGCGGCACGCTACCCGCAGGCCCGGATCACGGCCGTGTCGAACTCGCGGACGCAGAAGGCGTTCATCGACGCGCGGGCCGCGGCGCGTGGCCTCGGCAACCTCGAGGTGGTGACGGCCGACATGAACGCGTTCGCCTTCGCCGACCATGCCGATCGCGTCGTCTCGGTCGAGATGTTCGAGCACATGCGCAACTACGCGGAGCTGCTGGGCCGCGTGGCGAGCTGGCTACGCGACGACGGCCAGCTGTTCGTGCACATCTTCACGCACCGGGAGTACGCCTATCCGTACGAGGACGCCGGGCCGGGCGACTGGATGGCGCGGCACTTCTTCACGGGCGGGCAGATGCCCTCGGACGACCTGTTCCTGTACTTCCAGGACGACCTGCGCGTCGACGCCCACTGGCGCGTCGAGGGGACGCACTACGCGAAGACCTGTGAAGCGTGGCTGGCCCGGATGGATGCCGCCGCGCCTCAGGTCCGCCAGATCTTCGCCGACACCTACGGCCCGGCCGAGGTCACCCGCTGGTGGGCACGCTGGCGCATCTTCTTCATGGCCTGCGCCGAGCTCTTCGCCTACCGCGACGGCAACGAGTGGATGGTGTCGCACTACCGCTTCAGCAAGCGGTAGAGAGACGGCCGCGGGCCACAGGCTGCAGGCAACCTGCTGTCGCATGCGCAGGTCGCCTGTCGCCGGCAGCCCGTCGCCCGTCCGTGCGTCGGACCTGTACCTTGGTGAAGCGCAGCGCCGGGACCGACACCCGCTAGAATCCGATCCATGACAGCACTGCAGGCCGCCGCGTCGCTGGCCGACGACCTTGCCGCCATCTTCGGTGCCCGGCTCAAGGCCGTGCTGGTCTACGGGACGCACGCGCATCCGCACCCGCGGGAGGTCAAGGCCCCGGTGCAGACGCTGGCGCTCGTCGAGCGGCTCGAGTACGCCGACCTGTCGGCCGGCGCCGACCGGTCGGAGACGTGGCAGGCACGCGGCCTCGACATGCCGCTGCTGATGCCGGCCAACGAGTTCGCCCGCAGCCTCGACGCCTTCCCGCTGGAGTACGGCGACATCATCGCCCACCACATCGTCATCGCCGGCGCCGACCCGTTCGCGGGCCTGGCGGTGGCCGAGGAGGACATGCGGCGGGCCTGCGAGGTGAAGGTGCGCTCGCACGCCATCCACCTGCGCGAGGGCTTCCTGCTCGCGGGGCAGCGCCCCCAGGACGTCGCCGACCTCATCCTCGCGTCGGCCACGCCGTTCGCCTCGCTGATCCAGACGTTTGCGCAGGTCACCGGGGCACCCAGGCAGTCGCCGCCCGAGGCGCTCGCGGCGCATGTGAGCCAGGTGGCCGGCCTGGACAGGGACCTCATCGCCCGGCTGTTGCGGCTCGAGGAGGATCACGCGCTCGAGCCCTCGGACGCGGTGCACTTGTACCCGCCGTATCTCGACCTGGTCGAGGACCTGATCGCCGCCATCGACGCGTGGCACCTGGAAGGGCCGCGCGCGTGAGCGTGCGCCTCGGAGCCCGCCTGGCGGCGCTCGTCGCGGTGGCATGGCTGTGGGTGCTGGCCGGGGCACCGGCCAGCGCCCAGGGCACGCTGCCGCCGCTGACCGCGCCGGTCAACGACTTCGCCGGCGTGATCGATCCGGCGAGCAAGGCGCGCCTCGACGACCTCATCCGCCGACTGCAGGCGGCCACGGGCGACGTCATCATCGTCGCCACGCGCGACACGATTGCCCCCTTCGCCGACGAGCGCGAGCTTGCCGTGAAGTGGTACGAGAACGGCGGGCGCGGCATCGGCAGCAAGGACAAGGACGCCGGCGTCCTGTTCGTCCTGCTGCCCAAGGACCGCCGCGTGTGGGTCGAGGTCGGCTACGGCCTCGAGGGCACGATCACCGACGGTTTCTCCGGCAGCGTGAGCCGGCAGTTGATGGCGCCGCTGTTCCGCGAGGGGCGCTACGGCGACGGCCTCGTGGCAGGCGTCACGGCGGTGGCCGAGCGGATTGCCAAGGAACGCGGCAAGACGCTGGGCGACCTCCCGCCTCCCCCGCAGGTCCGCCAGAGCCAGGGCGGCATTCCGCTGTGGCTCATCATCGTCCTCCTCCTGCTGTTCCTGTGGCTGTCGAGTCGCAGCAGCGGCGGTGGGGGGCCGAGCAGCCGCTACCGCCGCGGGCGGACGGGGTCGATGTGGGGCCCGGCCTGGAGCGGCTGGGGCACCGGCATGACGACGGGCGGGACGATGGGGGGCTTTGGCGGGGGGAGCTTCGGGGGCGGCAGCTTCGGCGGCGGTTTCGGGGGCTTCGGGGGCGGCATGAGCGGTGGTGGCGGCGGCGGATCGAGCTGGTAGGCGTCACGCGGGCTGGTGCCGACCCACTAGCCCAACGTGAGCACACGACGGAAGACCATTCAGGTAGCCTGTTGGCCATCGCCCGCAGGTCGCGGGCGGAAGGCCCCGGGCCTGAGATTTCGAGGGACACGATGAATCGACGCACCTTCTGGCAGCACGCGCTGCTGGTCCTCGCCCTGTTCTCGCTGACGGGCTGTTCGTACAACTCCTTCACCAGCCAGCAGGAGTCCATCAAGGGCTCGTGGTCGGAGGTGGAGAACCAACTCCAGCGCCGGAACGACCTCATCCCGAACCTCGTGAGCACGGTGAAGGGCTTCGCGGCGCAGGAGAAGGAAATCCTCGACCGCATCGCCGCGTCGCGCGAGCGGCTGTCGGGCGCCAAGACGCCGAGCGAGACCATCGACGCGGCCAACGAGCAGAGCTCGGCCCTGGCCCGCCTGCTCGTGGTGGTGGAGAACTACCCGCAGCTCAAGTCCAACGAGAACTTCATGCGCCTGATGGACGAGCTCTCGGGCACCGAGAACCGCATCACGGTGGCGCGTGGCCGCTACAACGAGAAGGTCACGGCGTACAACCAGCTCCGCCGTCGCTTCCCGTCCAACATCACGGCCAAGATCTTCGGCTTCGACGAGTGGAAGTACTTCGAGGCGCCCGCGTCCGCACGCGAGGTGCCCAAGGTAGACTTCTCGGCGAAATGATCGCGCGTTCCCTGACGGCCGCCGCCTCCGGTGCGGCGGCCGGTCTGGGCCTCTGGGCTACCCTCGGCTCCATCGACCGCATCCAGGCCCCCTCGGGGTCGGTGCGCGTCGCCATGCTCCCCGCGCCCGCCGTGCTGCTCGCCAGCGTGGCCGCCGGGGCGCTCCTGTTCGTCCTCTTCCGATTCCTGCTGCACCGCGCCGGCCTGCGTGATCGCGCCGACGCACCGCTCACCGTGCTCGCCGCCGCGGGCCTGCTGGTGCTCCCGTACCTGCCGTGGGTGCCGGACCTGGCCCCCGGCCTGATGCTGCTGGCCGGCCCCGGCGCCCTGTTGGCCTGGGGCATCCTCGGCGCGCTGGCGATCTGGAGCGCTGCGCTGGAGTGGCCGCGGACGGCCGGGCTCGCTGGCCCCGAGCGGAGTCGAGGCGGAGAGTCGGCCCGACCTTCTCGCTCCGAGGCCGCGCTCGGAGAGCGGGCCCTACCATCCCAGACAGCGACCAGCGGCGAAGCGCGTGCGCGGCGCCGGCGATGGACCACGGCCATCCTGCTGGCCAGCCTCGCCTCGTCGGCGGTGCTCGCCGAGCGCTTCACGCGCACGCCGCTGTTCCCGGGCGGCGACGAGCCGCACTACCTGGTGATCTCCCAGAGTCTCTGGCGCGACGGCGACCTGCTGATCGAGAACAACCACACGCGCGGCGACTACCAGGAGTACTTCCACCGCACGCTCACGCCGCACTACCTCACGCGCGGCGTCAACCGGCAGATCTACTCGATCCACCCCATCGGCATGCCGGTGTTGATGACGCCGGTGTACGCGCTCGGCGGCTACGACCTCGTGGTGTGGGCGTTCCTGCTGCTCGGCGCGATCGCGATGACCGCCGCGTGGCGGCTCGCCTGGGCCGTGACCGGGTCGGCCTCGGCGGCCACCTTCGGCTGGGCGGTGCTGGCGCTCGGACCGCCGTGGATCTTCAACACGTTCGCCGTGTATCCCGAGATCCCGGCCGGATGCGCCGTCGCCCTGGCCTTCGGCTGGACCGCCGGCTGGCGGGCGGAGGGCGGCGGCGATGCGGCGC
>NZ_JBIINP010000049.1:0-27039 GCF_044337415.1 Luteitalea sp. | reverse complement strand
TGGACACTGCTGCCGACGTTCCTTCGGCAGTCGCCCGCGCAGGCGTGGACGCTGGTCGCGCTGTGGGGTGGGCTCGCGCTGCTGCAGGGCGTGCTGTTCTCGAGCCGTCGCGTCCACCCGGTACGCGCCGGGCGCGCGCACCTGATGGCCGTGTCGCTGGTGGTGGTGATGGTGGGGCTCGTCCCGGCGCTGGCCGGCGCCGTGGCGTCGCCGAGCACGCCGCCCCCGTCGCTCGAGGACCGTCCGCGCGTCCGCCTGCTCGACGACTACGACGCCAGCCGTCGTCCACTCGCCATCCGTTACGATCCGCTGACGCGTCTCGATCCCGCCACCGTGCCTGAGCTGTTCCCGCTCGTCGTGCACGCGGCAGGGGATCGCCGCGAGGATCGGGCAACGCAGTTGTTCGGGCGTCGGCTGTCGCTGCCTGCAGGCACCTACGGCGTCGACCTCGTGTTTCCGCCAGGCGAGAGCGGGGCCGGCGCGGCGCAGCCGAGCGTCGAGGGTGCGCTCGCCGTACATGCCGGGCGCGTCAGCCCACCGCTCGAAACATGGTCGGTGTCGGTCACGCCCCCGGGCGTGTGGGCGCGCACGTTCTCGCTGCCCGTCGACATCGGGTTCGTCGGCTTCAAGGCGTCGGCGCCGATCACCGCCGCCTCCCCACGGCTCCGCCTCACGCCGCAGCGCATCGTCGACGCCAGCGCGCGGCCGCAGACGCCGGCCGTGCTCGGCAGCGCGACGCAGGCCGGCCTGGCGGTGCTCGTGCATGGCGAGGATGCCTGGCCGGAGCCCGCGGGCATCTGGCTGCGTGGCAAGTCCTCGGTGATGCTCACGCTCGTGTTCCCTGATGAGGCCGCCCGCACGTTCGACATCCGTGCGGGTGCGGTGCCGGTCACGGTGACGGCGCAGTGGGGCGCCACCACCACGTCGTGGGATCTCGCGGCTGGCGAGGTGGTGCGCACCTTCATCGACGCGCCGCCCGCGCGCCCGGGCCAGCAGGGCCGCTCCAGTCAGTTGCGCATCACGACCTCGGGCGGCTTCGTTCCCGCCGAGGTCGATCCCGCCAGCCGCGACAGGCGCCTGCTCGGCGCCTGGCTCGAGCTCGGGCGCGTCGTCCCGGGCAGTCTCGGCCCACTTCTCGGAGGCCTGCGTCATGATCGGTCGCCTGCTCCGCCTGCAACTGGACGCTGAAGTGCGGGTCTCGCACGAGGTCCTCACTGCGGTCCAGGAGGCGCCGCTCGACTGGCGGCCGCACCCGGCATCGTTCCGGCTCGGGCGGCTCGCGATGCATGTCGCGACCATCCCGGGCTGGACGGCGGCGGTGGCGAGGACGGCGACCTACGACATGGGCGCCGGCGGACCCGGGCCCGATGTGCCCGCGTCCGCTGCCGCGATTCTCGAGGCGCACGAGGCGGCCATCGCGCGAGCCCACCAGGTACTCGACGTGATGGACGAGGATGCCTGGCTTGCGGAATGGACGCTGCTGCGCGACGGCCACGTGATCGAGACGATGCCCCGCGCCGAGGCCGTGTCGCGGTACGTCGTGCGACACCTGGTCCACCATCGCGGGCAGTTGTGCGTGTACCTGCGCGAGTGCGGCATTCCGCTGCCGCCCCTCTACGGTGACTCGGCGGATCGGCGCCTGCTGCCGCCGGATCTCACCTCGTGAGGGCGTCGCTGCCGGTTCGCGTCCTGCTCGGCGCTCTTGGCCTGGCCGTCCTCGTCGTGCTCGCCATCGCGAACGCCGCCGGGTATCGCTTCGGCGTCGCCGACCAGGCGTTCTACCTGCCGTCGATCTTCCTCGCGGCCGAGCCGTCGTTGTATCCGCGTGACGCGGCGTTGCTCGAGGCGCAGGGCCGGCTGATGGTGAGCGACGAGATCACGGCGTGGCTCACGACGACGCTCGGGCTGCCGCTGGAGCCGCTGATGCTGGCGGGCCATGTCGCGAGCCTGGCCCTGCTCTTCGGGGCCGTGTGGGTGCTGGCGCGACAGCTGTCGCGCAGTCCGTGGACGGCGGCGGCCTGCTGCCTGGCCGTCACCCTGCGACACCGCATCACCGAGACAGGCGCCAACACCTTCGAGGGTTACTACCATCCGCGCGGCCTCGCGTTTGCGGCAGGTGCGTGGGCGGCCGCGGCGCTGGCCAGCGGCCGCATCGGCGCGGCGTGGGCGTGCATCGGGGCCGCACTGGTCCTGCACCCGACGACGGGACTGTGGTGGGCGGTGTGGCTCGCGGTCGCGACGCTGGCGAGGCGGCCATCGTGGCGCCGCGACCTGGCGATCGTCGTCGGCGCAGCGAGCCTCGCCGCCGCGCTGCTGCTCCTGGTGACGCCGCTGGGCGCCCGCCTGCGGATCATGGATCCAGCGTGGATCCTGCCGTTCGCCTCGAAGGACTACGTGTTCCCGAACGCCTGGCCGGCAGGCGCATGGCTGGCCAACCTCGGGACGGCCGCCGCGGTGTTCGCCGTGTGGCGGTGGCGGGTCCGCCGTGGCCTCGCGGAGACGTGGGAGACCGGCATGGCGGTCGGCGTGGTCGCGTTAGCGCTGCTGTTCCTCGCCTCGCTGCCATTCATCGCCGCGCGGGTCGCGCTGGCGGTGCAATTGCAGACGTCGCGCGTGTTCTGGGTGGCCGACCTGCTGGCCGTGGTGCTGGTCGTCTGGGCCCTGGCCGAGGCCGGCACTGCACGCGAGACCACTCGTCCGGCCGCGGCGTGGCGCCCGCGGGCCGTCGCGCTCGCCCTGCTCGTCATTGCTGCCGCGCGCGGCGTCTACATCACGCAGGTGCAGCACCCCGAGCGGGCGTTCGTGCAGCGTGGCTTCGAGGACTCGGACTGGGTGCGCGTCGGGCGATGGATCGCCGACCACACGCCCGCCGAGACACACGTGCTTGCAGACCCGGATCACGACTGGAAGTTCGGCCACAGCGTGCGCCTGACGGCACGGCGCGACGTGCTGGTCGAGGGCGTGAAGGACGCGGCGCTCTCCCTGTACGATCGCGACGTAGCCATCCGCGTGCAGGAGCGCCTGGAGGCTCTCGGCGACATCTCGACGCTCGACGCCGACAAGGCCCGCGCGCTCGCGGCGCGCTTCGACCTGGACCTGCTCGTGATCGACCGAGACCTCCCGCTGCCAGAGCTGCACCGCGACGGGCGGTTCCGGGTCTATCGGTTACGGTAGGAACTGGGGGCTGGGGGCTGGGGGCTAGGGGCTGGGGGCTGGGGGCTGGGGGCTGGGGGCTGGGGGCTGGGGGCTCGGAAGCTCGGCGCTCGGCACACAGGGCCCGGGGGGCGTTCCTCGGCATTCGGCGTTCGGCGTTAAACCGTTAAGCGTTAAGCGTTAAGCGTTAAGCATTAAGCGTTCACTCGTACCGTCCCTCGTCCCTTGACCTCGCTGCCCTTCACGCCGTACGTCCCGTCCCGCCGCTGGTCCGGCGGTCACCGCATGACCGTGTATGCCTGGGCCCGGTCGCGCGCGTTGCCGGCGCTGCCCGAGCCAGAGGCCTGCTACTTCGACACCGACACGCACGCGCGGGTCCTGGCGCACTGCAACTGGCAGCCCGAACGCGACAAGGCGCCGGCGCTCCTGCTGCTGCATGGCCTGGAGGGGTCGAGCCTGGCGCACTACATGCGCGGCATCGCCGAGAAGGCGTGGCGCGCGGGCTTCAGCGTGGTGCGGCTGAACCAGCGCAACTGCGGCGGCACGGAAGCGCTGTCGCGTGGCCTCTACCACTCCGGCCTGACGCACGATCCGCTGTTCCTGCTGCGCCACATGATCGAGCACGAGCGCGTGCCGGCCGTGGCCGTGGCCGGCTACTCGCTCGGCGGCAACCTCACGCTCAAGCTGGCCGGTGATCTGGGCGCCGATGCGCCCCCGCAGCTGAAGGCCGTGTGCGCCGTGTCGCCCACGCTCGATCTCGCCGCGTGCATCGACGCCATCGAGCAGCCGTCGAACGTCTTCTATCAGCTCAACTTCATGCGCAACCTGCGCGCGCGGATGAAGCGCAAGGCCGGCCTCTTCCCCGACCTGTACGACCTGCGCAAGCTGAAGGGCGTATGGACGATTCGCGGCTTCGACGACGCGTACACCGCGCCGATGAACGGCTTCGGGAATGCGAAACGCTATTACCACGAGGCGTCGAGCCTGCGGGTGGTGGACCGCATCCGCGTGCCGGCGCTGATCCTCACGGCCGCCAACGATCCCTTCGTGCCGCCCGATCAGTTCCGGCGGCCCGAGGTCGAGAGCAACCCGCACGTGCGCCTGCTGATCACCGACGACGGGGGGCACTGCGGCTTCGTGAGCGAACCGGACCCCGCGCATGACGGCTACTGGGCGGAGCACGCCGTGGTCGCATGGGCAAAGCACCATGCCCCGGCATGAATGCTGCGATGCCGCGATGCCGGGAATGACGAACTACACCTGAAGGCTCGAAGACGAAAGGACGAAGGCCAAAGGACGAAGGCCAAAGGACGGAGGGCCCCTGGCAGTTACAGCTTCGCCTTGAACAGCGCCGCGAACTCGGGCCCCTTCCCTTCGTCCTCGTGCTTGAAGTAGACGAACGTGTCGCGCCAGGCATCCTGCTGCTCGCCGACCCAACCGGCCCAGCGCGCGAGGTCGTCCTCGGCGTAGCCCTCGTCGCGCAGGCGCAGGTAACCGTAGTCGGCCGTGCGGATGAGCGGCGTGTGGCGCTCCGGGCTGTCGGCGAGGCACAGGGCGAGGTTGCGGGCGCGCAGGGCGTCGTAGACCTCGTCGGTCCACCAGGAGGCGTGGCGGAACTCGAAGGCCACGCGCAGCGCCGGCGGCAGTTCCGCGATGAAGGCCTGCAGGCGCGGCAGGTCGCACTTGAAGGTGGGGCCGAGTTGCACCAGCACGCAGCCGAGTCGTGGGCCGAGCGCCCCGGCCGCCGTGCAGAAGGCGCGCAGCGGGTCGGTCACGTCCTGCAGGCGCCGGTCGTGGGTGATGCGCTTGGGCGCCTTCAGGGTGAACGTGAAGGCCTCGGGCACCTGTGCCGCCCATCCTTCGACCACCGCAGGCGTCGGCATGCGGTAGAACGTGTAGTTGATCTCGACCGTGTCGAACACGCCCGCGTAGTACGGGAGCATCTTCGACGCCGCCAGCTTCTCGGGATAGAAGCGCCCCTTCCACTCCGGGTAGTTGTACCCGGAGGTGCCGACGTGGATCATCTGCTCATCCGTTCCTGATGCCGCCCTGTCGATTCACGCCGCGCGAGCGGCAGCTGATGGCCCGCCTCCGGACGCCGCTGCACGTGCAGCGGTGGCTGAACGTCCTGCCCTACAACGCCGAACCCGACGGCGACACGCAGCGATCGTTCCGCCGCGTCGTGGCCCTCGGCACCGCCCACTGCATGGAAGCGGCGCTGAGTGCGGCCGTGATCCTCGAGGCGCACGGCTGGCCACCGCTCGTGATGAGCCTCGAGTCCGAGGACAAGCTCGATCACGTGATCTTCGTCTATCGCACGGCCACTGGCTGGGGCAGCATCGCCCGATCCCGCGACCCCGGGCTGCATGGCCGCCGTCCCGTGTTCCGCACGCTGCGCGACCTCGCAGCCAGTTACGTCGAGCCGTACGTCGATGCCACGGGCCGCATCACCGGCTACGGGCTGTTCGACCTGCGCGCGCTGGGACGGTACGACTGGCGGTGCTCGTTGCGCAACCTCTGGCACGTCGAACAGGCCCTCATCGACCTGCGGCACCGGACGCTGCAGACGTCGGACGCCCGCATCGCGCGGCTGCGCGCCCGCTATCACGCGTTCATGGCCGCACATCCGGGATTCAAGCCGCTCTACTACGGGGGACAGCACCGGTGGCACCCGCTGCCGCCGAACTTCGCGGCCTCGGTGCGCCTCGCGCGACGATTGGGCCACGGCCGATAGGACGGCCACAGGCGACGGGCTGCAGGCTGCCTGTCGCCACAGGCCTCTCCCCGTGAAGCCGACTAGTCGAGGTCGAAGGCGCGCTCGGGGCGGGTGATGGGCTCTTTCCTGGCCTGCTCGAGCGCCTCGCGGAAGCGCCGGTCGAGGTCGTCGCCCCGGTTCTTCTCGGCGTTGAACGACTGCTCGAACAGCCGCTCGCGCGCGGCGGCCTCCTCGGCCAGGAGCCGGTGTGCGTCGTCGATCTCGATCACCGGGCCCGTTCGCGCCTCCTTGTGGGAGATCACGCGCTTGAGGTTCACGTCGACGACGAGCTCGGCGCGGCAGCACGGGCACTGGACGGTGAGTTCGGATGCGAGACGACCCATGAGCTTCCCTTTCCTGGCGCGGGTTGCGTAGGCTTGAGCGACGCCCCGGGCGCGATCATGACACACCACGGCCACTCACGCGCCCCCTCCTCCCGCCGCCTGCGGCTGGCGACCTACAACATCCACAAGTGCCGCGGCATGGACGGCCGCACCAGGGTGGATCGCATCGCCGAAGTGCTGGCGAGCCTCGACGCCGACGTGATCGCGCTGCAGGAAGTGGTGGGGCGCGGCAGCGACGAAGATGGGCAGGCCGCCGAACTCGGCGCACGCCTCGGGATGGGCTGGGTGATGGATTCGGTGCGCCTGCTGCGAGGCAAGGCCTACGGCAATGTCGTGCTGAGCCGCTTCCCGATCGCCTCGTCGCTGCACTGCGACCTGTCGTGCGCCAAGCGCGAACCGCGCGGCTGCGTGCGCGTGGACGTGGACGTCCATGGGCACACGCTGCACGTGTTCAACGTGCACCTCGGCACGGCGGTGTTCGAGCGGCGCAAGCAGGCGCCGCGACTGGCCGAGTTCGTCGCGGACGCCCATGTCCCCGGCCCGAAGGTGCTGCTGGGCGACTTCAACGAGTGGGTGAAGGGGCTCACCTCGAAGACGCTCGGCGCGATGCTCGAGGGCGTCGACCTCACGCAGCACCTGCGCAGCCGGCGCACCTATCCGGGCGTGCTGCCGATGTTCCATCTCGACCACATCTACGTGGCCGGCGGCCTGACGGTGGAGAAGGTGTCGCTCCCGCGCAACAAGCTCACGCTGGTGGCCAGCGATCACCTGCCGCTGGTGGCCGACGTCGTGATGCCGGCAATTTGACATTCGACATTCGAAATTCAGCGCGGCTCGGCCTTCGGCCTTCGCTCGCTCGCAGCATCCCGAGGCGCGTGGCCGCAGGCCCGCGCCTCGAGAATCTCAGATGTCACGTTTCAGATTGCCACCGGATCATTCGCCGGCGCGCGCCATCACCAGTTGCAGCGTGCTGATCTGGCGCGTCGAGAACATGGCCTCGCACGACGCCAGGTAGTACACCCACATCCGGACGAACCGATCGTCGAAGCCGAGCGCGCGCACCTCGTCGAGCCGGTCGAGGAACTGCACGCGCCACTCGCGGAGCGTCCGGGCGTAGTGCGGCGCGATGTCGTCGATCCAGCGCAGCGTCAGCGGCGTGGTCGTCGAGGCGGCGTCGACCATCGCGCCGACGCTCGGGAGCATGCCGCCCGGGAAGATGTACTTCTGGATCCAGTCGGCGTGCCTGGCGTAGGTCTCGAACCGGTGATCGGGCATGCCGATCGTCTGGATCGCGAGGGCGCCACCCGGCGCGAGGCGGGCGTGGCACACCTCGAAGAACGTCTGCCAGTGCTCCCGGCCGACGGCCTCCAGCATCTCGATGGACACGATGTGCGAGTACTGCCCGTCGACGTCGCGGTAATCGCAGAACCGGATGTCGACCTGCCCCTGCAAGCCGGCCTCGCGGACCCGCGCCGTGGCCAGTTCGAACTGCTCCTCCGACACGGTGATGCCCGTGACGCGGCACCCGTAGGTACGCGCGGCGAAGATCGCGAAGCCGCCCCAGCCACACCCGATCTCGAGGACATGCGCGCCGCGATGCAGGCCCACCGCCTCGGCAAGGCGGCGGAACTTCTGCTGCTGCGCCTCGGCCAGCGTGTCGTCGGCCCGCTCGTAGTACGCCGACGAGTACACCATCGCCGGGTCGAGGAACAGCGAGAACAGCGCGTTGCTGAGGTCGTAGTGCGCGTGGATGTTGCGGCGGCTGCCGGCCCGGGTGTTGGGCCGGAGCCGGTGCCGCAGGTCGTTGCCGACGTTGAGCAGCCGCGTCAGCCAGCTGACCTGCGGCAGCGCCGCCTCGTTCCGGATGCCGATCTCGAGGAGGGCGACGAGGTCGTCGGTGCGGAAGTGTCCGGCCATCCACGACTCGCCGACGCCGATGTCGCCGCGCGCCGCGAACGCGCCGAAGAACGCCTCGTCGTCGATCCACATCGTGGCGTGGAGCGCCGAGTCCGGGTCGCCGCCCTGGTGCGTGGCCCCATCAGGCAGGTGGATCGTCAGGCGGCCGACCGCGAGTTGCGGCAGGGCCTCGATGAGGCGAGCCTTGGCGATCCGCGCCAGGAGGCCGGGTGACGACGCGCCACGGGCGGGGGCGTCGGGGACCGTCAGGGCGGCATCGAAGGAGCCCGCCGGGCTCTCGCCGTCGAAGTGTTCACTCACGCGGAAGCGTCCTCCATGGTTCCGAGCTAGGGCTGGGTCTGGCGCGCGGTCTCCGGCGCGTAGGCCGGCTTGTCGCGAAACGGCACGCCCTTCCACCACAGGCGGGCGGCTTCCCAGTGAATCGCCGCAATCACCTGCGCCGTCACGACCGGCTGGCGCGCCACCATCCCGGCCACGGCGACATCGGTGAGACGCTTCCTCTGCAGGGCAAGTCTCGCCTCGAAGCGTCGATCCTGGCCGACGGTCAGGTCGATGCCCACCCGGAGGGCCTCGCCGGGCGCCTCGAGGCCGAAGCGGTACGTGCCGTCGAGGTCGAAGAACGGCGACACGTGGAACTCCTTCTTGTGCGTCGGGGCGTCGGCGGGCAGCACGTACAGGTGCCGTTCGCCGTAGGTGTTGTTCACCTCGGCCAGCACTGTCGCGAGCCGCCCGGCCTCGTCGAAGCAGTAGAAGAAGCTCACGGGATTGAACACGTACCCGGCGACGCGGCAGTGCGTGAGCAGCAGCACCTGCCCCCCGGGCCAGGCGTGGCCGCGCGACACCAGCGCGTGCTCGACGGCGGTGCGCAGCGGTCGGCCATCGAGGTGGTCGGCGTCGTGCAGCCCCACCAGGCGGCGACGGTTGTAGCCGAGCAGCCGGAAGCTGTCGTTGATGCGCCCCACCTGATCGAGGTCGAACAGGTGCATGTAGGTGGGGTACGTGAAGGCGTGGCGTGGCGCCGTGCGGGCGTGCCAGACATGCCCGCGGTACAACCAGCCGATCGGCGGCATCACAGGCGGGCCCCGAGACGCTCGGTCACGCGGAGGGCCGAGACCAGGCCGTCCTCGTGGAACCCGTAGCGCAGGTGGGCGCCGCAGAAGAACGTGTGCCGGTCGCCGTTGATGGCCTCCACGCGGGCCTGCGCCGTGACCGCCGACCTGTCGAGCACGGGGTGCGCGTAGTCCATCACCGCCAGGGTCTCGCCCCCCGGCGCCGCCCGGCCGTTGAGGGTCACGCAGTACTGGGTGTCGCCCGCGACGCCCTGCAGCCGGTTCAGGTGGTAGGTCAGGGACACGGGGGCCGACGTGTCGTGGCAGTCATGGATGTCGCAGTTCCACGAGGCCCAGGCGCGGCGCGTGCGCGGCAGCACCGAGGCGTCGGTGTGCAGCACCGTGCGGTTCACCGAGTACCGGAACGCGCCCAGCGCCTCCTGCTCGGCCGGCGAGGCATCGGCCAGCAGCGCCAGCGCCGTGTCGGCGTGCGTCGCGATGACCACGCGATCGAAGCGCTCCGCTGTCGCCATGCCCGTCTGCACTTCGACGCCCTCGTCGAGGCGCACGATTCGCTGCACGGGCGTGCCCAGGTGGATAGGACCCGACACGCGGGCCGCGATCGCCTCGACGTAGGCGCGGCTCCCGCCCGTGACCGTCCGCCAGGGCGGCGCCCCCGAGGCCGCCAGCAGGCCGTGGTTCTCGTAGAACTGCAGGATGGTACGCGCCGGCGCCTCCATCATGTCGGCAAACGACGCCGACCAGATGGCGCCGCCCATCGGCAGGACGAAATGGCGGGTCAATTGGCTCGAGAAACCCTCGCGCTGCAGGAAGCCGCCGAGCGTGAGGTCGTAGCCCTCCGTCGAGTGCAGCAAGCGCCGCGCCGCGCGGAAGTACCGGACGATCTCCACGAGCATCCGCATGTGCCGCGGATCGAAGACTCGCCAGCGCTGGGCCAGCAGCGACGAGATCGACTGGCTGGCGTACTCGAGCCCGCACCGCCGGCAACGCACGCCGAAGCACATGTCGGTCGAATGCGACGGCACGTCGAGCTGGCGGAGCAGTTCGATGAAGTTGGGGTACGTCCGCTCGTTGAACACCAGGAAGCCGGTGTCGAGGGGCAGGACGCCGGTCGGCGTCGGGATGGCGTGCGTATGGGCATGCCCGCCCAGGCGGGGTTCGCGCTCGAAGAGCGTGACGTGATGCTGGCGGGACAGCACGTAGGCGGCCCCGAGGCCGGAAATGCCTGATCCGATGACGGCGATGCGCACGAGTGAATGGGGGCGACGGGAGCGGCGACCCGGCCACAGTCTACGACGCGCGCGCGCCCCTGCCCGATACAATCGGTGCGTGCCGTCCTCTTCCAGAGTGTTGTTTCTCGCGACGGTCGCCGTCCTGGCGGCGGTCTCGGTCGCCCGCGGCCCCTCCACGCTCGGGGCCGCTCCGGCCTCGCCCCCGGGCGCCGAGGCCATCACGGAGCGCGCGTTGCGCGCCCACCTGGGGTTCATCGCGTCCGATGCCCTCGAGGGCCGCAAGACCGGCTCGCGCGGCATCGACGCGGCGGCCGCCTACCTGGTCGCGCAGCTCACACGCCTCGGGCTCACGCCGGCCGGCGACGGCGGCTCCTATCTGCAGGCCATCGCGCTCACCCGGCGTACGGTCCACCTCGACAAGGCCACCCTGTCTGTGGGCAGGACATCCCTTGCGCACGGCACGGACTTCTTGCCCGGGGCCACGGCAGGCACGGTGGAAGGGCCGGTGGTCTATCTCGGCAACGGCACGGTCATCCGATCCCGTGGCGTCGACCCGTATCAGGGCATCGACGTGAAGGGCCGGATCGTGGTCACCCACGCCGGGCTGCCGTCGGGGTTCACGCGGAACGACCTGACGGGACGCCCGGGCGAGGACTGGCAGATGCCGGAGATGGCTGCGCGCGCCAGGGGAGCCCTCGCCGTGCTCTACCTGCCCGACTACGCGACGCTGTCCCGATGGGCCGTCACCGCCCAGGCACGGCCGGCCCGCACATCGCTCACCGTCGACGCCTTCACGCAGGACGCGCGTCCCCTGCCCTCGGCCACGCTGAGCGCCAGCGGCATCGCCGCCCTGTTCGCGGGACAGCCCCTCGGTGCGCAGGAAGCGTTCCAGCGCGCCGTACGGCAGGACCCCGCCGCGCCCTTCGTGATGACCGGCGCGACCGTCCGTCTCGAGATTCCCAGCACCGACGACAAGCTGACCAGCAGCAACGTCGTCGCGGTCCTCGAGGGCAGCGATCCCTCGCTCGCCGGCGAGTACGTCGCGCTGGGCGCCCACTACGACCATCTCGGCATGGCCGACACGCCGAATGCCGCGGGCGACACGATCTACAACGGCGCCGATGACGACGGTTCGGGCACCGTGGGCCTGCTGGCCATGGCCGAGGCGTTCGCGACAACGCGGCCGCGCCCGAAGCGCTCGATCCTCTTCGTGTGGCACACCGGCGAGGAAGCAGGCCTGTGGGGCTCCCGCTATTTCACCGACCACCCCACCGTGCCCCTGGATCGCGTCGTCGCGCAGCTGAACATCGACATGATCGGCCGAGGCCGTCCCATCGGGTCGCCACGCCCGGCCAACCCGCTGGCCCTGACCGAACTCGACAGCGTGTACGTGGTGGGGGCGAAACGGCTGTCGACCGAACTCGGCGGCCTGGTCGAACGCGTCAACGCCGGGTATCACAAGCTGCGGCTCGACTACGCGCTCGACGCCCCCGACAACCCGGCGGGCATCTACGAGCGGAGCGACCACTACCAGTACGCGAAGCGCGGGATCCCGATCGCCTTCTTCTTCACGGGCGTCCACGAGGACTACCACGGCCTCGACGACGAGATCGACGACATCGACTTCCCGAAGCTGCGGCGCATCACGCAAACCGTGTACGGCATCGCCCGCGAGTTGGCGACCCGCCGCGAGCGCCCGAAGGTGGACGCGAAATGATCCCCGGCCTGCTCGGCCTGCATCACGTGACGGCGACGGTGGACCAGGCGCAACCCGACCTGGACTTCTGCCTCGGCGTGCTCGGGCTCCGCCTGGTGAAGCAGACCGTCAACTTCGACAACCACCGCGTCTTCCACTTCTACTACGGCGACGAGCGTGGCCGGCCGGGCACGATCTGGACGACGTTCCCGTATCACGGGCAAGGGGTGCGCCCCGGCACGATCGGCGCGGGACAGGTGGTCTCGACCGCGTTCTCGGTGCCAGCGACGGCGCTGCCCTGGTGGCGAGCGCGGCTCGCCGCCGCAGGCATCGCGGCGACCGATGTGGGCACCGACGAGGCGCCGCGCCTGCGCCTGCGCGATCCGTCAGGGCTGGTCATCGAACTGGCGGGCGCCGACGGCGACGCGCGGCTTCCGTGGACGCGCGGCGGGGTCGATGGTGACCATGCGGTGCGCGGGCTGCACTCGGTGACCCTGCACGTCCGCGAGGCCGAGCCGACACTGGCGTTCCTCCACGAGATCCTGGGCTGCACCGTGCAGCACGGCGACGCGGATCACGCGATCGTCGAGGTGGGTCCGGGTGGCCCCGGGGCCCGGCTCGAGGTGCGCAGCGGCGGGGATGTGCCGCGCGGGGTGAACGGCATCGGCACCGTGCACCACGTCGCGCTGGCCATCGGCAGCGAGGACGAGCAGGCTGCCCTGCGGGAAGCACTGGTCCTGCTGGGGGTCGAGGTCACGCCCGTCAGGGACCGGCAGTACTTCCGGTCGATCTATTTCCGCGAACCCGGGGGCGTGCTGATCGAGGTCGCCACCGTCGCACCCGGGTTCACCTGGGACGAGCCCGTCGAGGCGCTCGGGACCTCGCTGCGGCTGCCCTCCTGGCAGGAATCGGACAGGGCGGCCATCGCGGCGGGTCTTCCTCCCATCGCGCTGCCCTGACGAGGATCAGGACGTCTCCGCCGGACGTACGCGCGGCATGCGGCGCTGGCCGTGGCAATCGCGACTAGCCGAAGGGCCAGATCCCACCTTGGTCTCACACGGATGGGGCCAGAGGCCGATACAATTCACGGCACGTGGGGGACGCACAGGCGTTCCGCACGTCCTGGATCTTTCTGGCGTGCCGTTCCGCGACAGTCGTCGCGAGGCTGGACGAGCGGCACGTCGTTGCAGGCAGACGTTTTCAAGGAGTCACGATGGCTATGGGTAGGGGGCTGCGCGCGCTCGTCGGTGTCGGCATCGCGCTGGTGGGCCTGTCGGTGAGCGCGCCGGTCGCGCTCGCGCAGGACAAGGTGGTCAAGGTGCTCGGTGGCAGCACCCGCTTCAGCGCGCCGGTGCGTACCACCGACGCCCTCAAGCGGATGGCCACCCGGAACCGCGCGGATCTCGTGAAGATCCTCGAGGCCAACGGCCTTGGCGACATCAGCGGCCAGGTCGTGGACGCGATGGCCAACGGCGCCGTGACGCCGACGACCTTCGCCACCGGCGATCGCCTCGAGTGGATGGCCATGCGGCGCAAGGGCCAGGCCGATGTCGTCCGCGGCATCCGCTGGGGCGGCGCCAAGCCGTTCAAGGCCTACAAGTTCTCGGTCGAGAGCGCCAAGGGCACGTACGACTTCATCGTGCCCGAGGCCTGCGGCAACCTGTCGCTCGTGACGATGACGCCGAAGGCCGCGCCCGCGCCGGCTCCGGCCCCCGCGCCCGCCCCGGCGCCGCCCCCGCCGCCCCCGGCGCCGAAGCCGGAGCCCAAGCCCGAGCCGAAGCCGGCTCCGGTGGTCGAGGCCGTGACGGCCCCGGTCGTGGCCGCGGCTGCCGCGACGACGACGGCCGTGAAGGGCGCGACGCCCTTCGTGCTCGGCGCGTTCGGCAAGCAGCGCCGCTCGTACGAGTGGATCCCGGCCGCCGGCGCGGCTGCGGGCCTGGCGTCGTACTGCGACCCGATCCTCGGCCTCAAGGCCGGCCTGGCGTTCGGCCTCGCGCCGCACTTCATCCTCGCGCCGTCGGTTGGCGTGGCGGTGAACTTCGACGAGGGTGACCGCACGGCGCTGTTCGCCGAGGTCGAGGCCGACTACGTGGCCGACAACGGCGTCCTCGTGGGCGCTGGCCTCGGTATCTCGGACATCTTCGACGGCGACAGCCGCGTGCCCCACCTGCTGGCGACCTTCGCCGTGCCGGTGAGCAAGACCCGTACGTCCACGGGCCTGCCGCGCGCCTCGTTCGCCACCGAAGGCCGCATCTTCTTCGAGGACGGCGGCGTCGACAACAACTACCAGTTCTGGGCCGGCCTCCGGTTCAACTTCAAGTAGACCGCCCCTCCGTGATCGGGAGACTCGCGTTCGCCGGTGTCATCGTGGCCGCCCTTGCGGTGGCCACGCCGGTCCACGCCCAGCGCGTCGGCATCACCGCCGGCGCGACGATGAGCGAGATCAACAGCAGCGGTGCTGAATCGCTCAACGTGCTCCTGACCGACAAGCTCGAACCGGCTGGAGGCGTCCTCTTCACCGTGGACGCCTCCACCCACATCGCCATCCAGTACGAGGCGCTGTACAGCGTCAAGGGCACGCGGTTCTCGGCCAACGGCCGCCGGACCGACGTGAACCTGAACTACCTGGAGATGCCGCTGCTGGTGCGCGTCGCGCCCAGCATCGACGGCCCCACCCGCTGGCTCCGCCTCTTCGGCGGACCGTACCTCGGCCGCCTCCTCGGCGCCCGTGTCCACGCCGGATCCGAACCGTCGCGCGACCTCGAGATCAACGCCTGGGACCTGGGCTGGATCGCCGGCATCGGCGCGGAGTTCACCCACTTCCGTGTCGACTTCAGGTACGGCGGCAGTTTCTCCGACCTCAATCCCGATTTCACCGACATCGTCCCCGAGCCGACCAACGGCGTGAAGTTCCGTAACCGGACGTTCACGTTGCTCGCGGCGTACGTGTTCTAGGGACCGGGTGCCGGGTACCGGGTACCGGGTACCACCTCCACATCAGCAGTAGGCGTCGGCTGGCCCGACGTGCACGCGAGGGTTCACTGACCGTCGAGCACGCTCGACGGCGACGAACCCGTCCCCGCTCCCCGCTACCCGCCCCTGTGCCTTGACACGCCAAGTGTACTAGTCGTACTAATACACCTGTGTTGCCGTTCCGTTTAGAGCTCGTGCCGGGCGTCCCGGTGTACGAGCAGCTCGTCGCCGCGGTCACGCGGGCCATCGTCTCGGGCGACCTCGCCCAGGGCGATGCCTTCCCGTCGGTGCGCGCGCTGAGCCAGGCATTGCGGATCAACCCCAACACCGCGCAGAAGGCCGTGGCGCAGTTGACGACCCTGGGCCTGCTGCAGGTGCATCCGGGCATCGGGACACGCGTCGCCCAGCCG
This sequence comes from Luteitalea sp., assembly GCF_044337415.1. Taxonomy (GTDB): domain Bacteria; phylum Acidobacteriota; class Vicinamibacteria; order Vicinamibacterales; family Vicinamibacteraceae; genus Luteitalea. The sequence continues at coordinate 11,489 of NZ_JBIINP010000049.1, read as the reverse complement.
CCGCCCGCACCACGCGCCGCCAGCACGCGCGAACTCCGTCCCGCGACCGCCGACCTCGTGCTCGAGGCGCGGCGGCGCGGTCTCTCCCTCCCCGACCTGCAGGACCTGCTCGAGGCCGAGTGGCAGCGCCTCGAGCCTTCTCCACGAGGCACTCGTCGTGACTGACCCCATCGTCACCCACGCGCTCGGCAAGACCTTCGGCAAACGGTTCGCGCTGCACGACGTGTCGATGCGCGTGCCGACGGGACAGGCTGTCGGCCTCATCGGCGCCAACGGCGCCGGCAAGTCGACCCTGCTGAAGGTGCTCGTCAACCTGCAGGTGCCGTGTTTCGGGCGGGCCGAGGTGCTCGGGCACGACTCGCGGGCACTCGAGGCCGCGATGTTCCAGCGCATCGGCTACATGGCCGAGGGACAGCACCTGCCGCTCGTCGCCACGGTTGCTGACCTGCTGGCCTACTGTCGCCCGTTCTACGAGCGCTGGGACGACGCGCTGGCGGCGCGGCTGCTGCGGACCCTGGACCTGTCGCCGGCCACGGGCCTGCCGCGCGGGTCGCGCGGTGAGCGGATGAAGGCGGCGCTGGTCGCCACGCTGGCCTTCCACCCCGAGGTGCTGATCCTCGACGAACCGCTCGAGGGCCTCGACCCGCTGACGCGCGAGCAGGTGGTGGACGGCCTGCTGGAACTGGTGAGCGCGGAAGGCACCACGGTGCTCCTCGCCTCGCACGACCTCGACGTGCTCGAGCGCCTGCTCGACGAAGTGGCGATGCTGCACGACGGCGGCCTCGTGTTCCAGGAGCGACTCGACGCGCTGCAGGATCGCTACCGGTTGGTGGAAGTGACCGGCGCCGCGCCCATCGCACTCGACACCCTGCCGGACGGCTGCATCGACGTGCGCGAAGTGGCGGGCGGGGTGCGCTTCCTCGCCACCGACTTCGAAGGCGACCACGTGCCGGAACGCCTGCAGCACGCGTTCCCGGGCGCGCGGCTGCACGTCACGCGCCCCGCGCTGCGCGAGGCGTTCGTCGCGCATGCGCGCACGCTGCGACAGGGTACGGGCGCGACGCGAGGTGCGGCATGAGCCACCTGTGGCATCTGGTACGGCACGACCTGCGAGCGCACCGCACGATCCTGATCGCGTGGCTGGCGGTGTTCATCGGCCACCCGCTCTTCGCACTGGTGCCGTGGTCGAGGCAGGTCGACGCGGGACTCGCCCTCGGAGCCGCCGTGCTGCTCGTGGGTGCACGGATCGTCCTGGGTGCCCTGGCCATCGCGGCGATCGTGCAGGCCGACAGCCCGATCGACGACCGTTCGTTCTGGCGCACGCGACCGATTCGCTCGGGGACCGTGGCCACGGCCCACCTCGCGCTAGTCGTCGCCATGTTCGTGGTCGCGCCAACGATCGCGGTCTTCCTCATCGCGCTCGCATTGCGCGTGCCCTCGCCGCACTGGGCATGGGTGCTGGGATACGTCGCGGTCACCGAACTGGCCTTCGCCAGCCTGGCGCTCGTCGTGGCATCGCGGACTCGCGGGGCAGCGACGTTCCTGATCGGCATCGTGCTCGCGCTCGGGGTCGTGCTGGCGCTGCCCTTCGCGATGGTGGCGGTCGATCAGGTGATGCGGTGGCCGGCGCCGCCACCGTCAGGCCTGTCTGGATGGTCGGCCCTCGTGGCGGCCACAGCGGTGGGTGCGCTGGTGCTGCCGGGACTGTTCATCACGGCGATGGCAGGGCCACGACGGCAACTCGCACTCGTGCTCCGCTCACTGGCCGCGCTGGCCCTCTCGACGGTCCTGTGCTTCCAGCCGTGGCTCCAGTCCCCGAACCGGAAGGACGCACGCGCGCGGCTTTCGACGCAGCCGGACGCCATCCGCGTGATCGATGTGCCGGGTTCACCTGGGGTCGTCGCGCTCGTGCTCGACGTCGTGCCGGAGTCGGGCGGCGCCGGCGATGCCTGGCGGGTGACGGTGACGGACGGGCACCTGACCACGCCGGAGGGCGCGCGCAAGCTTGGAGGCGGGCGCGGCATGTCGGACCTCCCCCCGATCGCGGCGCCCACCGTGCGCACCGTCCTGACAGTCCTGAGCGCCGAGGAACATCGCAGGTTGACGGGAGCCCGCATGAGGCTCGAGGCCATCGTCGACGCCTACATGGAGCGCCGCCCGACGGAAGGGACCGCCGCGCTCGCCGAGGGGGCGACGCTCGACACCGACCACTCCCGCCTGCAGGTGACGCACGTCGTGGACCGCGGCACCTTCCGCAACGGGTCGCTCGACTTCGCACTGCGCGCCACGGAAGTCACGCTTCGTCCGGCGGCCAGGCACGACCACTTCTATGTCCTGCGTGACCGCGAGACGGGGTGCGAGGTGGCGGTCGCGCCCTCCTTCACCTGGGACGGGCGCAGGGTCATGGAGTCGGCACTGCTGCCGACCCTGTCGCGGCCCTTCGACGCAGCGCGCGTGGACTTCACGGCACGCGTAGCGCCGCAGTGCGACTTCGAGGCCGCGCGTGCCGACATCGACCTGCGCACCTTCGAGTACGAGCACGTCCGGCCCGCGCCGTTCGCGCTGGAGTTCACCATGCCTGCCGCGGGCAAGGCCTTCAGGCCGGCGCCGCCCGCTGAACAGGTCCTCGGGCCCCGCCCTCTTGCCGATCGCAACGCCGCGCGGCAGCTCGCGCGACTGGATGCGGGCGCCGGCCGTGAGGCGACGCCGTGATCGACGCCATCGGTCACGCGCACGCAGCCACGACAGCACGACCGCGACACGACGCGGAGGGCGTCATGACCCAGGTCTGGCATCTGGTGCAGCACAACCTTCGGGCGCACCGCACGATCCTGCTCGCGTGGCTCGCCAGCGTCGTCGCGCTGCCGCTGCTGGCGGTTGCCCCCTGGTCGGAACAACTGGCGGCCGATGCCGGCGTCGGCGCGGCGCTCTTCCTGCAGGGCGCCCGAGTCCTGCTCGGATTGGTAGCCATCGCCTCGATCGTGCAGGCGGGAAGTCCCGTGGATGAACGCACGTTCTGGCGAACCAGACCCATCGGCTCGCGAGTGCTCGCCCTCGCGCACGTGCTCACCGTGGGCATGTGCTTCGTGGTGATCCCCACGCTGATCGTGTTCGCGGTCGCCGTGATCGTGGGCGTGCCGGCATCGCACTGGCCCGCGACCGTCGCCATGGTGGTCGTCATGGAGAGCGCGCTGGCGGGCTTCGGGCTGGTCGTGGCGTCGCGATCGCGCGGCCTGGCCACCTTCATCATCGCGGTCGTCGTCGGCCTGGCGACGATGTTCTTCCTGCTCGGCGCGCTGTCCGAGTTGCGTCGTCATCTCCCGTGGGTGGGTCAGTCGGGTATGGCCGACCCGCTCAAGGGCCTGTGGGCCACGCTCGGCCTCGGCGCGGTGGTCCTTCCCGTGCTCTTCAGCGTGGCGATGGCTGGTCCGCGTCGGCAACGGACCTTCCTGGTCGGTATCCTCGCCCTGCTGCTGCTCGGCGTCGGCGTCTGGTTCGTGCCGGCCTTGCGCTTCGTGGGACCGCCGCCGATCGATCCGCAGGTCCGCGTCGTGTCGACATCGGTCACCGCCGAACCCGTCACCGGATCACCAGGGGCGCTTGCGCTCGTGGTCGGGATGACGCCAGGAGCCAGACAGCCGCGCGACTCCTGGCGATTCTCCCTGCAGACAGGGAAGCTGACCACTGCGTCCGGGGTCCGGTGGGTGGAGGGCAGCCCATCTGGTCACCTGCCCAGAGTGCAGCCGCCCGAGGTCAGGGCCGCCCTCGTCGTCCTCTCGGCAGACGAGGTCAGGACCCTTGCCGGAACCCGGATCCGCTTCGAAGGGCAGTTGCAGGGCGAGGTGGAGCGGCACCTGACCGAAGCCGAGGCGCCGCTGGTACCAGGCGCCGTGCTGTCGACCGCTCACCTGCGCTTCGCGGTCTCGCGCGTCCACGAGACGGCCCTGCGCTCCCTGGGGCGCATGCACGCGCGCGTGGAAGGGACGGAGATCTACTTGTCGTCGCCGGCCATCAGCTTCCGCCACGGGCACGCCTACTTCTTGCGAGATCAGGGGACGGGGTGCGAGGTGCCGGCGTACTCGTGGCCAACGGCCGGGTCGCGGGTGATGCAGCTGGCCCTGCTGCCATCGCTCGCGTACCCGTTCACCGTCGTGCCGACCGAACTCGCGCAACAGGTATCGCCGCCCTGCGCGGTGGATCGGACGCGCGCGCGCGTCGAGATGCGCTCACACGAGACCCGCGGGACGGGGCTCACCCCGGTCTCGCTGGAGTTCCTGGTGCCGGCCGCGCCGCCCGGGTCGCCGGAATCTCCGCCGCAGCCGCCGAGATAGCTTCAGGAGTAAACGGAGCGACGATGGGAGATGGGCGCCCTCATCTCCCGCGTCACGGCGCTCCTGCTGGCCGCGCTGGCGTTCGCGCAGGCGCCCGGCACTGCGGTAGTCTCGATCACCAACCCGATATCGGGCCTCCGCACGGTGGAGGTGGGCCGGGGCACGCGCCCTATCGTCCTGCTGCATGGCTTCTCGTCTGCAGCCGCCGAATGGCTTCCCTTCACGGCCACCATTGCCCCCGGCGCGGACACGCGCCTCGTGTTTCCCGAAGGCAGCATCGCCGGCGCGCGCGGCATCGGCCACGCCTGGTGGCCGCTCGACCTGTCGTCGCACGTCGATACGACGGGCCTACCCGACCTGACGCGCACGCGTCCGCCGGGGCTCGCCGAGTCTGCCGCGAGAGTCGGAACGCTGCTCGATGAACTCGCGCACCGCCTCGGCGGGCGCCGGGAGGACGCCGTCCTCGGCGGCTTCTCGCAGGGAGGCATGGTGAGCGCGGAGCTCGCGTTCCGGAGCCGGACGCCGCTGCGCGCGCTCGTGCTGCTCTCCCCCACCGTCGTCGACGAGGCCAGTTGGCGCGAGGGTCTCCCGGACAGGCGCGGCCTTCGCGTGTTCGTGGCGCATGGCCGTCAGGACGACGTGCTCTCGTTCGCAATCACGGCGCGCTGGGTCGAGGCGATGCGAACGGCCGGCCTGGACGTGACGTGGGTGCCCTTCGACGGCGGCCACGAGATTCCGCCCGCGGTCGTCACCGGCCTCAACGCCTTCCTCGCCTCGGTCGCGGCGCCGGCGGCCCCCTACGGCTCCGCCCCCTGACTGGACGCCACGCACGGCAGGAAGTACACGCCGATGCCTGACACCACGAGCGCTGCCGCGCCGCGCGCCGCGTCCTGCGTGACGCCCGCGATGGGCACGGTTCCTGCGTTGCCTCTGGGTGCGGCAAGGTGCCGCCCCTTCAAGCGAGGAACGCATCGATGCTGCAGCAACTCCGTCGCGTGATCCGGCGGGCCTCACGCCGCGCCAGCGGGGGTGTGGAACAGGGGCAGGCCTTCTACGACCGCCGCTACCGTGAGAAGGCCGACAAGCGACTGCCTTACCACCTGTCGCACTACTACGCGCTCTGGAGTGTCATCGCGGACCGAGTCAGCGGTCAGGCCAGCGTGCTCGAGGTCGGCTGCGGCGCGGGTCAGCTAGGAACGCTGTTGCGTGCACAGGGAATCGCGCGGTACACCGGGTTCGATCTGTCGCCGGCCGCCGTGAGCATCGCCCGGGAGCAGTGTCCCGGCGGGGACTTCCGCGTGGCCGATGCGTTCGAGACCGATCTGTTCACGACCATCGACTACGACACGATCATCTGCACCGAGGTGCTCGAGCATGTCGAGCGGGACCGCGAACTCATCGAGCGCTGGCCGCCTGGAGTGCGGTGCGTCTGCTCCGTGCCCGACTTCCCCGGCAAGGCCCATGTCCGGCACTTCACGTCAGCCGACGAGGTCACCGACCGGTACGCCGACCTCTTCGCCAATCTCGTCGTGACGACCCACGTGCGCGCCAGTGAACGGGCCGGGCGCTTCTTCCTGCTCGACGGCACGCGACACTGAGGCAGCCGAAGTACGGGCGGCCCCAGCCCCTCCTTGCACGGCCACGCGACCACCAGGCCGCGTGGCCGGCGCCGTGCCCCGCCCAGTCTGTGCCCCTCTCACCACCGGCTCGTGCGTCGCGCTGACGGCTCCGGCGCTCAGTGCAGCGGCATTCCCGGCATTCCCGGCATCGCGGCATTGTCTGGCGAGGGAACCGAGCTCAGCGTGGACTCGTCTGCTACCAATGTGATATCACTTAGACATCACCCAGTGCGGCCGGGCTGGGCCGCCGCCCCGGGCAGGGCCGGGCAGACCGAGGAGACGAGCGTCGATGATTCGCGAGCGTGAACGGCAGGCGATGAATGGTGTGGCGGTGCTGGTGCTGGGGTTGGCAGGCCTCGTGTTCGGGGTGCTGTGGCTCATCCTGGCCGCGAAGCAGAAGGACGGGATGCAAGTCATCGGCGCGGCCGCGACGCTGCTGGCCGCCGGGTTCGTGCTGGTCGGCCTGTTCACGGTGGCCCCGAACGAGGCGCAGGTGCTGCAGCTCTTCGGCGACTACGTGGGCACGGTGCGGCAGCCGGGACTCCGCTGGGCCAACCCGTTCTACACGAAGCACAAGATCTCCACGCGCGTGCGCAACTTCGAATCGGCGCACCTGAAGGTGAACGACCTCGAGGGCAACCCGATCGAGATTGCCGCGGTGGTGGTGTGGAAGGTCGTGGACACGGCCGAGGCCAGCTTCGAGGTGGACGACTACAACAACTACGTGCACGTGCAGAGCGAGGCGGCGCTGCGCAACCTGGCGACCATCTACCCGTACGACTCGCACGACGACCATGAGTCGCTGCGCGGCACCACGGCGAAGATTGCCGAGCACCTGAAGCAGGAGATTCACGACCGCCTGATCAAGGCCGGCGTCGAGGTGCTCGAGTCGCGCATCAGCCACCTGGCGTACGCGCCGGAAATCGCCGCCGCGATGCTGCAGCGCCAGCAGGCCGGCGCCATCATCGCCGCCCGCCAGCGGATCGTCGAGGGCGCGGTGGGGATGGTGGAGATGGCCCTGGAGATGCTGTCGGCCAAGCAGGTCGTGCGGCTCGACGAGGAGCGCAAGGCGCAGATGGTCAGCAACCTGCTGGTGGTGCTCTGCGGCGAGCGCGGCACGCAGCCGGTGGTCAACACCGGGACGATTTACCAGTAAGCAGAGACGAACGGATGGGCCTGGTTGGCTTGCCCCGAGCGGAGTCGGGGGGACAACCGGCCCTCCCCTCTCCTCCAGCCGGCCCTCCCGTACCTCTGGCACACGCCGACCGTCATGGCTACTACCCGCCGTTCCTTCCTGTTGCGCATCGACCCCACCGTGCTGGATGCCGTCCAGCGGTGGGCCAACGATGACCTGCGCAGCCTGAACGGCCACGTGGAGTTCCTGCTGCGGCGCGCCCTCGCCGATGCGGGCCGCGAGCCCCCCAAGCGGGACGGCAACGCGGCTGCCGATGTCGAGGATGATGTCGTGGAGGATTCGAAAGATCGGTCGACCTGAAGGTCGACCGCCACGAACAGAGGTGATGCGCGCCTCACGGTTCGTGGGCGCCAATCAGAATGCTCTCTGAGCCTTGAGCCTTGAGCCCTGAGCCGCCAGTGTGAGCGCCGGGCCTCGAGCCTCGCTACGCCGACTCTGTCGCATCCGCTTCGGCGACGTTGGGATCGACGCGCGTCGTGGTGCGCTCGCGGGCTTCGCGGTAGATGCGCTCGGGCACGGCCTGCAGGTCCCACGCGAGGCCGACCAGGCTCATCGCCTTGATCACGTACCAGGTCGGATCGAACTCCCACCAGTAGAAGCCGTTGCGCGCGGCGCGCTGGTACCGGTGGTGGTTGTTGTGCCAGCCCTCACCGACGGCGAAGAGCGCCGTGATGGGGTTGTTGCGCGACTCGTCCACCGTGTCGAACCGGCGCGAGCCGTACAGGTGGTTGATGGTGTTGATCGCGAACGTGGCGTGCGCCAGCGTCATGGTGGGCAGCAGGAAGCCCCACGCGAGCCACTGCAGTCCGCCGTACAGGTACAGCCCGACGGCCATCAGCAGCGGCGGCACCCAGTAGAACTCGTCGAGCAGGCGCAACTCGGGGAACTTGCCGAAGTCGCGCACGACCGGGTTGTTGTCGGGCAACCCGTCGTGGCGCACGTCGTCGAGGAACCAGCCGAGGTGCGCATAGTAGAAGCCGCTGATGATCGGGCTGTGCGTGTCGCCCTCACGGTCGGCGAACTTGTGGTGCGTCACGTGGTGCCCCGCCCACCACAGCGGCCCCTTCTGCATGGCCGAGCACCCGATGTAGGCCCACACGAACTGCGTCACCCGGCCCATCCGGAAGGCCCGGTGGGCGAAGTAGCGGTGGTAGGTGAGCGTGAGCCCGATGGCGCGCAGGAAGTGCGACACCGCCCAGAGCGCGACCATGCCGGCGCTGAAGGGCACGAACAGGACGAGCAGCGACGACGCCTGGACGACCCAGAACAGCGAGGCGGTGATCTGCTTCTTCATGCGGGCGCGTGAAGCGGGCCGGCGCTAGCCCTCTTCTTCGTACTCTTCCTCTTCCGGGGGACCGAGGCGGGTGGAAGGACGCAGCGACTCGCGCGTGTCGAACACCGGCAGGCCGGCCACGTGCAGCGTGGACGCGCACTGCGGCGACTTGTCGGCAACGACGACGACCACCGGGCTGCCTTCGACGCCCTCGCGGAACGTGATGCGGCACCCGCAGGCGAGCCGGGCGTGGGTGAAGCCTTTGAGCATCTGGCGCACTGTGCGCGACCGATGCCCCGCGACAGCGGGCCCAGTCAACGACACAGGGGGATCATAGCACCCGCCTTCGCCCTGCGGGCTTCGGCGGGGGCTTCGGCGGGACTTCGGCGGGGTGGGACACCCCGCCCTACCTCAGAGGAGGCGCTTGATCTCGGTTTCCATCTGCTCCTGCGACGCCAGGCCCATGTGGCGCTTGCAGATGGTGCCGTCGCGCTTGATCATCAGCGTGACCGGCAGGCCCCAGAACGGGCCGAAGGCGTCCTGCAGGTCCTCGCGGTCGTTGGCCAGCAGCAGGGGGTAGTTGACCTTGTACTCGTCCCTGAAGGGCTTCAGCAACGCCGGGTCGTCGTCGATCTGCACGCCGATGAAGGCCACGCCCTTGGCGCGGTACTGCTCCTGCAGCTTGACGAACATCGGCGTCTCGAACTTGCAGGGCCCGCACCAGGTCGCGAAGAAGTTCATCATCACGACCTTCCCCTTGTAGTCGGCGAGGTTGACGACCTTGCCGTCGACGTCCTTGACCTTGAACCCGTAGTTGGCGGGCTTGGCCTTGGCCTCGCACGCGGCGCCAGGGGCGACGGCAGCCGAGGCCGACGTCTCCGTGCCGAAGGGGATGAAGGGCACAGCGGCGAGCCCGAGGCCCAGCGCGGCGACGCCCGCGAGAATCCAGCGCATGTTCATGTCGTGACTGCCTTGCGATGCCCGTCCATGCGGGCAGGGCCCCACCCGGCTCGGGTGAGGCCCTGATGTCGTACCCAACAACCTTACCGCCTTCCGGCGGACCGTGTCACTCCGCCTCGCGGAATTCCTTCGCCAGTCGCGAGAGCGTGTCGGGCGCGAGGTCGCCGACCACGGCGAACGACTGGTCGCCCTCGGCCCAGACCTCGGCGTGCTGCCCGAAGAAGTCGTGTCCCTCGGCCGACGGCCCCACCGGATACTCGGCACGGGGCATCACGAACACCGACACCGTGTGGCCGTCCACGTCGTAGAGCAGGTGCGCGAGGTGGCCGTGACCATAGAGGCAGCGCCGCACGCCGACCAGCGACGCCTTCCGGGCCGCAGGCGGCGTGGGCACCTTCGGCGACCAGCCGTACTGCATGGCCCAGTCCTTCATCGCCTGCACCGGGTTCAGGGTGGTCTCCGGCGAGACCAGCTTCACGCACTTGAGGTGGTCCAGCGCCAGCTGCGCCGCCAGGACGGTCGACGAGGCGCTGGTCAGGCCGTACCCCAGCACGCCCATGAGCGCCAGCAGCACGGTGGCGGCCACCGGCATCCGGAGCGGCGCCCAGCGGCGGGTCGCCGGCCGGACCGGCCGGGCGGCCTCGAGCCGAAGGCGCAGGGCGTCGGGTGCCCGGCCCACGAGCGAGGCGGCCCGGGCCCGCAGCAGCCCGTGCATCTCGCGCTGCACGCGGAGGCTGCGCTGGCAGGCGCCGCACGTCGACAGGTGCGCCTCCAGGCGTGGGTCGACGGCTTGGTCGTCAGGGGCGTCGGCGAGCGCCGTCAGCAGCGGGGCGATCTCGGAGCAGGAATCCTTCATGGCAGTGGCAGGCACGATATGTTCTCTCCCCTACGACGACGCGGCAGTGGCGGAGGCCCCCGAGGGGGGCGCGCCGGCGGTCGGGGTGGCCCCGGCGCGGCTGCGGGCCGCAACGAGGTGTTGATGCAGTTGCTTGCGGCCCCGGGCGATGCGGGACATGACGGTGCCGGAGGGAATTCCGAGGATTCCGGCGATTTCCGAATAGCTGCAGTCCTCGACGTCGCGGAGCCAGACCGCCTCACGGTAGGCCTCGGGCAGGGCGTCGAGGGCCTCCTGCAGGTCGCTGTCCATGGTCGAGCGCAGCAGGCGGCGCTCCGGGTCGTCGTCCTGGGACTCGACCGGAAGGCGCTCGACGACCTCGGTGTCGACGTCGACCGGCTGGCGGCTCGCGCCGCGCCGGTCGTTGCGGAACGTGTTGTGGAGGATGGTGAACAACCAGGCCTTCAGGTTGGTCCCCTCGCGGAACTTCGGCGAGAAGCGTACGACCTTGAGGTAGGTGTCCTGCACCAGATCCTCGGCGGCCGCGCGATTGCGCGTCAGCTTGAGGGCCATCCCGTACAGGCTGTTCAGGTATTCGAGCGGGTCGGCCGCCGCGACCTCGTCGCGGTCCTGAGCCCCGCGGATGACGCGGGGCAGCCAGCGGGAACCCGAAGGCAACGCCATGGAGGAAGACGGGCGGGGTTCCATCACCACCCAGAACACCGGAGGGCGCGGGTTTATTCCCGCGCCGGGAACATTGCCAGTATAGCGGCCTCCCGGTGCGGCCACCGCGCCCGGAAATGCGTCAAACTGGGGCAGTGACCAGCTGCGCCGCGCCCCCCGGATTGCCGGGTACCTCGACCGCGAGTACCATGACGCCATCCGAGCTGCCCAGCTGTGAGTCCAGCGCCCTGCCCTTTCGCACGACCCGAGGAGATTGCATGGAAACGCCGTTGCGTGCGTGGCGGCGCGCCGCTGCCCTAGGCGTCCTGGTGGCGTCCGTGGCGGCGCCCGCGCTTGCGCAGACGCCCTTCGTGCCGTACTTCGGCAAGAACGAAGTCCGGTACGACTCCTTCAAGTGGCAGATCTATACGACCGACCACTTCGAGATTTACTACTACCCCGAGACGGAACAGCATCTCGAGCGGGTGGCCGGGTATGCCGAAAGCGCCTACCAGAAGCTCTCGTCCGAGCTGAAGCACGACCTCGCGTTCAAGATTCCCCTGCTGATCTTCAAGACGCAGGCGGAGTTCCAGCAGCAGAACGTGATCCCGGG